>NZ_JAXGFT010000007.1:0-256431 GCF_041008785.1 Pseudophaeobacter sp. 1A16562
GTTCTTTGATCATTCCGATGATCTGTGCTTCTGTAAAACGGCTCTTTCGCATCTGTTTGCTCCATCAAGAGGTTGAGCAAACTCTACATTAAAGTGCGGGAGATTTCGGGGGGCAGGTCACCTGCTGGCCTTCTAAGTTACATTCTGGTCTCCAGTTGAGCGCTAGAGGTCAGAATGGCGAAGCGCCACGTCCGCGTTCTGCGGTCCGAATCCTGTGTCCGTGGATGTGGCATTTGAGGCCATCAATTACTCCATTTAATGCGACAGCTTTTTGTGTTCCTTACCGTCCTCCGAGATGTGAAAGAGAGTGCAGTGGGGCACTGCCCTTGCGCCATGCTTTTTGAGCTCAAACCCAAAGACAGACGTTTTGATTTCCAACAAAGAGGAAAAATTATCTATGCGTTTGGAAGTCCAGACGCCAGAGGTAATCAGTTGGTAACTCAGGTTGCTTGGCCACCCTTAAGGAAGGTGCAGTGCCTCTCCCCTAAGCGCAGGCTTTCATCAAAAGGATGGAGCTATGGCGTCAAACTCTCCGACACCAAAAAAGCCCTCAGGTCTGCGCGACCTGAGGGCTTTTTATGGCTCCGGCGGTAGGGATCGAACCTACGACCAATTGATTAACAGTCAACTGCTCTACCGCTGAGCTACGCCGGAATGTGAGGCGTGGTATAGAATCTCCGCTCTGCCGCGTCCAGAGAAAATTCTCTCCAAGCTGCAGTTTTTTTCAGCCCCTAAAGTCAGAGCGCGCTTTCTGCCTAACATATTGGTCTTAAGCCCTCTTTCGTCTCCGCGCCGACACCCCCTGTCACCTTAATAGGCCCACTGTGGAACCGACCTCTGTCCACGCGTCTTCGGCAACAAGGGGATCCAAAAGCCCGACCGGATTGCCACGTTGTCCGGCTCGGCGCCGAAGCCCCCCTTCCCCTGTTGATGGTCAACAGCGCGGAGAGCCTGTGCCGCGGTGCGCCGACTTCAGGCGCACATATGGACGGACAAAAAGCTCTCGGCCTCGCACCAGATCTCATCGAGCAGTTCGATCTGGGTGATGTCGCAGCCTTCTGCGTGTTCGATCTCCAGCATCAGCTCGCGGAACCGGGTCAGGCCCAGGACCGCTGCCGATCCCGCCAGGCGGTGTGCCTCCTGGCGCAGCTCTGTCGTCAGCTCCTCGGCCTCGGCCAAAGCTGCCTTCAGCCGCTCCACGTCCTCGCAATATGTCGCGAGGAAGCCGCGAGCGCGTTCCGGGCCAAGCGCATCGAAGAACTGCACGATGTTTTCGTCCTGATTAACCTCCGGCAGCACCGGGGTTCGCCCTGCCCGGCGAGCGATCA
Organism: Pseudophaeobacter sp. 1A16562; assembly: GCF_041008785.1. NCBI lineage: Bacteria > Pseudomonadati > Pseudomonadota > Alphaproteobacteria > Rhodobacterales > Roseobacteraceae > Pseudophaeobacter > Pseudophaeobacter sp. 1A16562. Next base: position 1,329 of record NZ_JAXGFT010000007.1, read on the forward strand.
CATCGGCAAGTTCCTGTTTGCTGATCGGCTTGGTGATGACCTCGGCGAATCCCGCGTCCAGAATGCGGGCGTGATCTTCGGCGGCGGCATGCGCTGTAAGGGCTACGATGTCGGTACCTTCCGCCAGTTTCCGCGCGCGGATCCGGCGAATTGCCTCGATCCCGTCCACCTCTGGCATGCTGATATCCATCAGGATCAGATCGAAACTGCCCGCTTCGGCGCAGTTGATCGCCTCCAGCCCGCCTGCTGCCGTGGTCACCCGCTGCCCCTGCTGGATCAGCATCTTCTCCAAGAGCAGGCGATTGATGTCATTGTCTTCGACGATCAGGACGGCACTGGTCTCCTGTTCCTGATCCGATTGCGCCTCGGCCTTGACCATGGGCGCGCTGGCCACCGGCAGCGGCAGCGACATCGAGAACAGGCTGCCTTCGCCAAGTTCGCTTTCGCAAGTGATTTCACCATCCATCGCCTGCACGATGCGGCGGGTGATCGCCAGGCCAAGCCCGGTGCCCTCATTGCCGCGCCGATAGCTGGAATCGAGCATGGTGAACTCTTCAAAGATGCGCTGCAGATCCTCCTGCGGGATACCGGGGCCGGTATCGGCGACATGGAAGTCCACCACATCCGTCTCCGGCAGGCGTTGGATATCGACAGAAACGGCGCCTTCATTGGTGAATTTCACAGCATTTGCGATCAAGTTGAGAAGCGCTTGCTGAATGGCGCGGGGTCGCCCTGCCACCACCGAGGACGGGCCAAGGCTGCAATGCAGCGACAGATCGATTCCCCGGCTCTTTGCGGTGGCCTGCTGGCTTTCGATCAGACCTTCGGCCAGTTCCCTGAGGTCGAAGACACGAATCTTTTCCGGGTCCACCCCTGCTTCAAGCCGGGACAGCTGCAACACGTCGTTCACATGATGCAGCAGAAGCTCCCCCGACACTCGCATTGCCTGGAGATAGCGCATCTGTTCGCCCGAGGGATCGGTGTCTTCCAGAAGGTCGATCGCCCCCAGAACCCCGGTCAGAGGGGTGCGCATTTCGTGGCTCATGACGGTGAGCAGATTGGCCTTGGCACGTTCACCTGCAAGGGCATCATCGCGGGCGGTGCGCAACTCTTCTTCGGCCTGCATCCGGTCCGAAATGTCACGCATGAAGCTGACAAAGACCATATCCTGCCCCGACTGGCTGAGCGAGACCGAGAGTTCGACCGGAAAAATTTCACCGGACTTGCGCAACCCTTCGAGCTGGACCCGGCCGGCGCCGATCACTTTGGTCTGGCCGGTATTGAGGAAACGCGCCATGCCCCGGGCATGCGCTTCGCGCAGGTGCATCGGAATGATCAGCTCCTGCATCTTCTGCCCGATGACTTCGGCGCTGTTGTAGCCAAAAATCGTTTCGGCCGCGCCGTTGAACGCCTGAATACGGCCTTCGGTGTCGACCACCAGAATGGCGTCGAGAGAGGAGGAAATCATTGCCTCCATCTGCGCGGCGGCGCGGCTGCGCTCTTCGGCCAGCTGGCGCCCGCGCCGGTACATCTGCGCCAGCATTAGCGCGGTGATCGCAATGGCCGCGAATAACGCCAGAATGACCCAACCCAACTGGTAGAGGATATCGAACAGCTGCAGGCGCTTGGCCTCGGTTCCCTCGACCTGCATCACCACCCCGAACAGGGCAAGTTCACGCACCTTGTCGCCGTTCTGATTCAGTTCCGAACGGACCTGAGAGATATTTTCAATCAACTGCTCGTCGCTGACATCGATCAGATCAGCCAAGCGATCCAGCCGTGCACTGAGATCGGACAGTAACTTGCTGCCCGCCTCGTTGTCGCGCAGCTCCTGAAACAGCGGGCTTTCCTGAAAGGTCGCAATGCGGCTGTAATAAATGTCAAAGCGACGGCGCAGCAGGGGCAGGTCCTTTGCCTGCCGCGCTGCACCGGCTGCTGCATCCAGTTTCAGATGCTCGACCTCGGCCTGCGACATGACCCATTGCATGTTGTCCGTCGCGGCCGTCGATAGGCCCTCGAGCCTGAGGAGAACCTGTTGACCCAGGCGCACGGACTGTACCACCAGCAAAGGCAGAACGATCAGGGCCGCGACCAGAACCCAGCGCGATGCTAGTGGAAATCGCCAGTCCGTTTCTTTGGTCACCGGGCCACACCTTTACCGTTGGACGTTGATCCCCTCCAGCTGCCAGATGCTTCTGGAGTAGATCGCTTCGGTTTTATACGAGGGATTGCTATCGTAAGGGTAAACGATCCACAAAGGCCCCTTGGAGCGGACCGACATGGTCTTGCCGTTGCGTTCATAGGCGATGATCGGCCCCCCTTCGATCGCATCGGACAGAGGCACCTCGACCATGTAATCGTTGATCGCCCGCGCTTGCAGGACACCGGAGGTCACCCCGAGATGGGCCATGAGATCCTTCAGCGATACGCCGGTGAAGGCCTGCGTGCCAGAGGTCCAGATGGTTTCCGTTTCAAAGGAGGTCTGGCCCAGCGCCATTAGCTGATCGCGGGTGAAGGTCGTCGTCGAGGCATCATCCCCTTCGATCTGAACCGTCAGCAGCACGGTGTCGTCGCTGGCGGCCTGCGCCGACGCCCCAAGCCCGAGCATCAGGCCTACCCCCAGCGCCAGAACCAGCGCGCCCAAAACATTCATCCAGCGGATCATCACAACACTCCTTTTGAAAATACCCAATTTCACCGCGTCGGACACTGACAGATTGTGCCCCCTCTGGCACCAACGCCTCGGGATATGCGCCTATCCCAAAGGATAGGACGCCTGCCGGATGGGTTATTAAAACCCAACCTTTTCAGCTGTCCTTCTCCAGCTTAATTCAGTTATCTTTCTAAATGTTTTATTGAAAACCGGCCCGGGGCACTATTGTCTGCAAGAGGGAAGACACGTCCAGCCGGGGATTGATACTTATGAAACCCTTGTCGTGTAGGTGTCGACTTTGATTGACCTTCGCTGTCGCTAACAGACTCTAGGAATTCTATGCGTATTCTTTTGGCAGATGATCATGACATGGTTCGCGAGACCATTTCCGCCTACCTCAAATCCGAGGGGGGCGCAGAGGTGTTGCTTGCCACCGATCTGCCGGGCGCGATGGAGCTGATTTCCGCGGAAGGCCCGTTTGACCTGGTGTTGCTGGACTACCAGATGCCCGGAATGACGGGACTGGATGGTCTGGCTGAGGCGCTTGCGGCCAATGGCGGCAAGGGCGTTGCGATCCTCTCTGGCAGCGCTCCGGCCAATACTGCCCGGGCGGCGCTCGATGCCGGGGCCATCGGGTTCATTCCCAAGACCATGGGCGCGCAGTCGCTTTTGAACGCGGTCCGCTTCATGAGCGCGGGGGAAATCTATGCTCCGGTCGAATTGATGCGCGCGGAAGAGAGCGCAAATACGCACCCCCTGGCCGAGCGGCTGAGCCCGCGGGAGCTGGAAGTCCTGAACGGCCTTTGTCGCGGCCTGTCGAACAAGGAAATCGCCCGCGAGTTGGACTTGCAAGAGGTCACCATCAAACTGCATGTGCGCACCCTCTGCCGCAAGCTGGACGCCAAGAACCGCACCCAAGCTGCCCTGACCGCCAAGGAAGCCGGTCTTTTCTGAACCCCGCCCGCAGACTGCGCCGCACCGGTCGCATTCAGGTGTTCTTTGGCAAGAGGCGGCATTCTTCCTATCCGGCCGTGCGGCCTCTTGATCAGGCCGCCCTCTGCCGTTTCGCACGTCGGCGGGCCGCACCGGCTTCGGCCTTTTCATTCGCCATGTCCTGGATCCAGTCCTCCCAGATCGACCGGTTGTGGTCCAGTTGGACGCTGTCGACAATCTCCACCCGTCCCAGAATCGCAGCCTCAAAGCTTTCCTGTTTCACCTTGCCATAGGCATCGGGCACAAGCCGACGAACGATCTCGGTCTGCGCGATACCGGCAACGGCGGCCTTGGTGGCATGAAGGATACGCGGCGCATGGCGTTTGAATGCTGCAAGGAGACTGCCCGCCCGCACCAGATAGATGCCGGAATTCCACAGGACATCAGGATCGGCCTCATCACCCCCCACTCCAGCGCTGTACAGCGCCTGCATCGGCTCCTGTCCCCGGCGCCGCGACAAGGTTCTGAGACGACCATAAGACCCGTGATCACGGGTTGCCACCGCCACGATACCGCCCTGTTTGGCCGCAGGCAGTGCCGCCTCCAGCGTCTGAAGCAAACGGCCTTCGGAGGCGCAGGAATGGCTGGCAGGCATGATCAGTAACAGCGCATCCGGCGCATCGCGGAACCGCAGCGCAACGGCTGCCAGAGCCGCAGCGGATTTCGACAGCCCCGGCTCGACCAGCAGGGAGCCCTTTACGCCCACCGCGCACATCTGCTGCACTGCCAGACCTTGATTGGCTTCGCAGGTGACCACCGTCGGAGCGGCAAACATCGGATGATCCAGACAGCGGATAACCGATTGGAACCGGCTTTCGATCATCGCTTCCGCGAAGAAATGCGCCGGAACGCGCTCTTCCCCTGCCGGAACCACAGAATTTGCCTGCCCTGCCATCACCACTGGATAAATCATAACGACCCTCGCCGGAGTAAACTGATGCCGACAGGTTTACAGAAACTTCATACAAAAAGCGCCTATCCATGGGGCTGCGCAGCGCGCCCAAAAGGATAGGTCGCGCGCAAAGGCGCACCCCATGCGGGCAGCGCTAGGCCTGGCGGCGGTCAGCCTAAGGAGGCAGGCAGATGCGCATAGCCCCGGAACCGCATCCGACCGCCGGAGACCCGCCCCGGCAGCAGATTGTAATCCGGAAAGCGACTGAGGAAGCGTTCAATAGCGATCTTGCCTTCCAGCCGTGCCAGGGTCAGCCCGACGCAGACATGGGGTCCCCCGGCGAATGCCAGATGCCGGTTTGGCTTGCGCGAGATGTCGAAGCGTTCAGGATGCTCGAACACCTCCGGATCGCGGTTGGCGGCACCGATCACCAGATGCAGGTTGGTACCCCGCGGGATCTCAAGCCCGCCGATCTCCACCATCCGCGTGGTTTCCCGGTTGCCCAGCTGGTTCGGGGACCGCATCCGCAACATCTCCTCCACCGCCGGTTTGATCAGCTCCGGATCCGCCTGCAGCCGCGCGCGCTGGTCCGGGTGGTCGTTCAGCAGCGCCAGACCATTGCCGATCAGGTTGGTGGTGGTCTCATGCCCTGCGTTGAGGATGAAAATACAGTTCTGGATCAGCTCAATCTCGCTCAGCTGCTCATCCGCGCCCTCGCCCCGGATCAGTCGGGTCAGCACGTCGGTTTCCGGATCGCCCGGCTGGGCACGGCGCCGCGCGATGAGATCCGTCAGATAGGCTTTGAACTCTTCCACCGCCTTATGCCCGAGCTTCAGCTCCTCATCGCTGAGCGCAGGTTCCAGCGCCCCGAGGATCGCCAGCGACCAATCGCGCAGCGGCCCGCGTTCCTCCATCGGGACGTCCAGCAGGTTGCCGATGATCTGGATCGGAATGGTCGAGGCGAAATCCTCGATCAGATCTACCTCCTCGCGCCCTTCCATGGCATCCAGCAGATGATCGACGGTCTCAACCAGCCCCGCCTCCATCCGCCCGATGGCACGCGGCGTCAGGGCCGAGGTCATGATCTTGCGCACGCGTGTGTGCAGCGGCGGGTCAGAAAACACCAGCGATGTGGTGTGATGTTCAAAGAGCGGTGAACCTTCGCCGAACTTGGGAGCAAAGGCGGCCTTCTTATCCGAGGAGAAAGACGTGGTGTCCCGATAGATCCGGTCCAGATCCGCATGGCGGCAGATCAGCACCGAGCCATCGGGCTGCTGCAGAATGGGCGCCTCAGCCAGCAGGGCATCGTAGAAGGGAAACGGATCCTCCACAAAGCCCTCGGGTGGGTTTGCCAGATCAAAATTCAGAATGTCGGGTGCGGTTTGCGGTTGTGTCACGTCGTCTCCTCCCAGAACGTGCCGTAACGTCCGCTGTCGTTTTGAGACTGTCAATCGCTGCGGCGCAAAATTCCGCTGCGAAACCAGCGTGACAGCCCCGGACGCCCCGGATATGTTCGCCCTATGTCCACGCCTATCTCATCCATCCGCAACCTTGGCCCGGCCTCGGAAGAGTCCTTTGCCCGTGCAGGCATCCACTCCGCCGAGGAGCTGCGCGAGCTTGGCGCGGATGCGGCCTATGCGCAGCTGCTGCAGGCGGGGAGCCGCCCCCATTTCATCGGGTACTATGTGCTGGTGATGGGGCTTCAGGGGCGCCCGTGGAACGACTGCAAGGGCGAAGAGAAAAAAGCCCTGCGCAAACGGTTCGACCAGATCAAGGCGGAAAACACCACGGCCAAGAGCGAGGCCGCCGGTCTGTCCCGGCTAGAACGCGAGCTCGACGCCATAGGCGTCATTCCCCGCCGGGGATAAGCGCTCCTCTCCCTTTCCGAAGGAAACGGACGAACGAAAAAGGCCGCCCCGGTGTCCCGAGGCGGCCCTGAAATCCGGGTCACGGAAAGGCAAGCTTAGCCGACCAGTTCCAGACCGGAGAAGAAGTATGCGATTTCAACCGCTGCGGTTTCCGGCGCGTCGGAGCCGTGAACCGAGTTTTCGCCAACCGATTCCGCGAACTCGGCGCGGATGGTGCCGGGAGCGGCGTCTGCCGGGTTGGTGGCGCCCATGATTTCGCGGTTTTTCGCGATGGCGTTTTCACCTTCCAGAACCTGACACACGATCGGCTCGGAGGACATGAATTCGCACAGTTCGTCGTAGAAGGGACGCTCGGCGTGCACTTCGTAGAACTTGCCGGCCTGTTCCTTGGTCAGGTGGATGCGCTTTTGCGCGACGATGCGCAGACCTGCTTCTTCAAATTTGGCGTTGATTGCGCCGGTCAGGTTACGGCGGGTTGCATCGGGCTTGATGATCGAAAAGGTGCGTTCCAGTGCCATCGGGCGTTCTCCATTAGTGTTCGGCTGGGGCAAATCCCCGCGCCGGATATATCGCGCGCCGGGTAACATGCCTGCGCTCGCTTGGGAAGGGCTGAGTTGCTCCCAGGCGCTCAAATCCACGCTGTCAACACGGCCTGCGATCAGCCCGCTTCGGGCAAAGGTTCGCGTATATCGACCCAGCGCACATACAGCGCCGAGGCCAGCGCCAGGATACTGGCGCACAGGATGATCCCCAGCACCATGAAGGGCGCGTTTTCAGGCGCCACCAAAGCACCGGTCAGCGAGGTCAGAACCGCCCCCAGCGCCACCGACAAGGCCCCCGACAGCCCCGAAGCGCTGCCCGCCAGATGCGGGCGCACCGACATCAGCCCGGCGCTGGCATTGGCGATGGTCAAACCGTTGCCAAATCCGACGCAGATCGCGGCGCCGAAAAACACCGGAACCGAGCCCTGCCCCAGCGCGAACAGGAACAATCCGCCAAGCGGGCCGAGCGTCGCGCTGATACGGCCAATCAGGATCAGTGTCAGCAGCGACACCCGCCCCGCCACCCGTCCGGTGATGAAATTGCCCACCATGAAACCGCTGGTGATGATGCCGATGCCCAGCCCCACCATGGCAGGGCTGAGGTCGAACCAGGCCGCTGCCACCAGCGGCGCCCCGGTGATGAAAGAGAAGAACCCGCCGACCGAAAAGGCCACACAAAGGCTGTACCCCCAGAACCGGCGCGAGGCCAATAGCTCCGGATAGGTGCGCATCTGGGCGCCAAAGGTGGCCGAGCGGTTGTCGTTTGTCTCGCCCCAGTCGCCCCAGGCCAGCGCCAGCATGGCAAGGCCCATCACGGTATAAAGGATGAATCCCGCCCGCCAGCCAAAGGCCATTTCGAGAAAACCGCCCAGCATCGGCCCCAGCATCGGCGCCAGCGCCATCGCCATGGAGACATAGCCCATCTTGCTGGCGGCCTCTTCGGCGCTGTGCATGTCTCGGATCGCAGCGCGGGAGACCACCTGCCCCGCCACCACGGCCCCTTGCAGCAAGCGAAAGCCAAGGAACACCCAGATCGATTGCGCCAGCGCACAGCCGATTGAGGCAAGGGCAAAGACCAGCAGCGACACCAGCACCACCGGACGGCGTCCGAAGCGGTCCGACAAAGGCCCCATAACCAGCTGCAATACCGCAGAAATCGCCAGGTAACCGGCGATGGACAGGTTCACCAGACCATAGTCGGCCTGAAAATCCTCTCCGATCCGTGCCAGCGACGGCAGGAACATGTTGAGCGACAGCACCGAAAGGGCAGTGCCAAAGATCAGCGTGGCAATATGAGGGGCCGTTTGCGCAGCTCGCATGGCAGTCACCGGACGTAGAACGGGAGAAAGACGAATTCCCGCCTTGGCTATCATGTGCTCTGGGTATGGGCCAGTTGATACCCAGTTGAGACGCAGCGTGCAAAGGCGCTGGTCGGGCGCGATACCCTCTGCTATGAGCGCGGCCATGTTACGTATTCAGGACATCACCTATTCGGTCGAAGGCCGCCCGCTTTTTGACGGGGCCAGCGCCACCATTCCCACCGGCCACAAGGTTGGTCTTGTGGGGCGCAACGGCACCGGGAAGACCACCCTCTTCCGCCTGATCAAGGGCGAACTGGCGCTGGAAGGCGGCAGTATTTCGCTGCCGTCCCGGGCGCGCATCGGCGGCATTGCACAAGAGGCACCTGCCTCGGACGTGTCGCTGATCAACACGGTTCTGGCCGCCGACATCGAACGTGCCGAACTGATGGCCGAAGCCGAAACCACAACCGATCCTGATCGCATCGCCGAGGTGCAGACCCGCCTCGCCGATATCGACGCCTGGTCCGCCGAAGCCCGCGCGGCCTCCATCCTCAAGGGGCTTGGCTTTGACGAAGAGGCGCAACAGCGCCCCTGCGCCGATTTCTCGGGCGGCTGGCGTATGCGGGTGGCGCTTGCCGCTGTGTTGTTCTCTGAGCCCGATCTGCTGCTGCTCGACGAGCCGACCAACTATCTCGACCTCGAAGGCGCGCTCTGGCTTGAGGCCTATCTGGTGAAATACCCTCATACGGTCATCATCATCAGCCACGACCGCGAACTTCTGAACCGCTCGGTCGGGGGGATCCTGCATCTGGAGGATCGCGGCCTCATCTACTACGGCGGCAACTATGACCAGTTCGCCCGCCAGCGCGCCGCCAACCGCGCCAATCAGGCCGCAGCCGCCAAGAAACAAGAGGCGCAGCGCGCCCACCTGCAGGCATTCGTGGACCGGTTCAAGGCCAAGGCCAGCAAGGCCAAGCAGGCGCAAAGCCGCGTGAAGATGCTGGAAAAGATGGAAACCATTCGCGCGCCCGAAGACGCAGCACGCACAGTCTTCACCTTCCCGGAGCCCGAAGAACTGTCGCCGCCGATCATCGCCACCGAGGGCGTTTCGGTCGGCTATGGCGACACGGTAATCCTCAGCAAACTGGACCTGCGCATCGATCAGGACGACCGGATTGCGCTGTTGGGCAAGAACGGCGAAGGCAAATCCACCCTGTCGAAAATGCTCTCGGGCCGTCTTGCACCGATGTCCGGCAAGATGACGCAATCGAGCAAGCTGCGCATCGGTTTCTTTGCCCAGCATCAGGTCGACGAGCTTTATATCGACGAAACCCCGCTGCAGCACCTGCAGCGCGAGCGCCCCGAAGAAGGTCAGGCGAAACTGCGGGCACGCCTTGCGGGCTTTGGCCTTGGCGCCGCGCAGGCGGATACCGAGGTCGGACGCCTGTCGGGCGGGCAAAAGGCGCGCCTGTCACTGCTTCTGGCAACACTGGATGCGCCGCATCTTCTGATCCTCGACGAGCCGACCAACCACCTTGATATCGAAAGCCGCGAAGCGCTGGTGGAAGCGCTGACCGCCTATACCGGGGCGGTGATCCTTGTCAGCCACGACATGCACCTTCTGAGCCTTGTGGCCGACCGGCTGTGGCTGGTGTCGCAAGGTACGGTGAAACCCTATGAGGGTGATCTGACCTCTTACCGGTCGCTGCTGCTGGAAAAGGACAAACCTGCGTCGAAACCGGCCGCTGCCAAGCCAAAGCCGAAACGCCCCACGCGCGATGCCATGCTGGCGCTGCGCGCGGAGGCCCGTAAAGCCGAGGAACGCGTCAGCAAACTGACCGCAATGAAGGACAAGCTTGACATCAAGCTGGCGGACCCGGAACTCTACGAGGCAGAGAAGAAGGACGAAGCCCGCGTCTGGCAAGGCAAGCACGCCGAAGTCATCGAGGCGCTGGACCGCGCCGAACTGCTGTGGATGCGGGCGCTGGAGAAACTGGAAAAAGCCGAAGCCCTATGATCGACACGGCCTTTATGATCACCTCTTTTGTCACGCTTTTCGTGATTATTGATCCTATTGGCCTGACCCCGATCTTTCTGGCGCTGACACAAGGCATGACCGCGTCCGAGCGGCGTGGCGTGGCCATTCGCGCTTCGCTGACCGCGACCTTCATCCTCGCGCTATTTACCCTGTTCGGAGAGGCGGTTCTGGCCTTTGTCGGCATCTCAATGCCCGCCTTCCGCGTCGCAGGTGGCGCGCTGCTGTTTCTCACCGCGCTCGACATGCTGTTTGAACGGCGCACCAAACGCCGCGAACATCAGGGCGAGGAAGCCACCGAGGTCGAAGACCCGTCCGTCTTCCCCATCTCCATCCCGCTGATCGCAGGCCCTGGCTCGATTGCAACCGTGATCCTGCTCGCCGGTCAGAAACCGGGCATCGAAGGCTTTGCCCTGGTGATGAGCATCGTTCTGGCGGTGTTGTCGCTTATGCTGGTGATGTTCCTTGTCTCCGGCGTGCTGGAGCGGCTTCTGGGCAAGACCGGGATCAACGTGGTGACCCGGCTTCTGGGCATGCTTTTGGCGGCGCTTTCGGTGCAGTTCATTCTGGACGGTCTGCGCGCCTTTGGCTTTGCCGCAGGCTAGTATCGCGGCGCGAACTTCCTACATCAGAAAGCAGGAGGCGCGCTGATGACTGATATGGACTATGCCCGGGTGATTTATCTTGTCCTGCTGCTGGTGGCGGTAGGATCCTGGGTCTTCGTGCAGAACCGGCAGTCGCTGGGCAAGACGGTGCAGATGCTCGCCGTTTGGGCGTTTATCTTCCTTGGGGTGATCGCTGCCTATGGTCTGTGGGGCGATATCCGCAGCACGGTAATGCCACAGCAAAGCGTGATCACCGAACAAGGCCGGGTGGAGGTGCCAATGGCGCCGGATGGTCACTACTACCTGACCCTGTCGGTCAACGGCACGCCAGTCAATTTCCTGGTGGATACCGGCGCCAGTCAGGTGGTGCTGAGCCACGCAGACGCTGAGCGCGCCGGGATCGACATCGACAAACTGGCCTATCTGGGCCGCGCGCAGACCGCCAATGGCGAAGTGCGCACCGCCTCTTTCTGGGTGGATGAGATGTCGCTTGGCGGGATCACCGACAGCGATGTGCGGGTTTGGGTCAACGCCGGTGAGATGGATAAATCCCTGCTTGGCATGGGCTATCTGCAACGCTGGTCACGGATCGAGATCCAGAACCGCGCCCTTGTGCTGACCCGTTAAGTTACGGAGCAACGCAACGGGGCAGAGATGCGCCCTGCCCCATAGCCTGAACGCCCATCTTTCTTGCTGAGCTTACTTGCTGAGCCGCGCCTTGGGATACCCCGCGCCGCGCACGGCGTTCAGGGCTTCATCACCTGCCCCAGTGGCCGTGAAAGGCCCTGCCAAAACAACTTTGTAGGTCTTGCCCTTGCGGGTGAGTGTGCCCAGACGGACCGGCAAGCCAGTGCTGCGGGCCAGATCCCGCGCAGCAGCGCGCGCCGCCGCCGGATCGGCAAAGGTCGCCGCACGGACGTAGCGACGCGGTGTGGCTTCAGATGCAGCCGCTCCCGCCTCGGGGTCCGACCTAGTCGACAGACGCAATGCCAGCGGCTCGCGCGCCTCGGCGGCGCTGCGGGCCTGACGCCCCGACAATGTGACCGTCTGCCGGTCCAGCGGTTTGCGCACCAGTTTACGCGGCAGGCCATCGGTCCAGACCTCGGCCATCTGCGCATCTCCTGCAGCGCTGCGCACGCCGCGCATTGTATTCATGCGGTCGTCATCCCGTTCCACCCGGACGTAACCCGGCGGCACCGCAGTCTGTCCATTCGGCGTGGCCGTTGTCAGCGTACGCTCGGCGCGCCGGGGGTTCAGACGATCATCCTCCCAGACTGGGCGGTAGCCTTCCGGCACCGTCAGCCCCGTGCTCAGTCGGCGCTGCTGATAGACATGTGCCGGCAGGATACGGGTGTTGGGCGCCAGTTGAAGCGACGAGTTCTGATCGCCTGCCCTGTCCCGGCCATAAGTCACCGGCGCTTCGGCCTGCGGGCCACAGCGGACGCCTGCGGATTTGTTGATGTACTGCTGGCTGATCGCCGAAGCCCCAGGGCAGCCGCCAGACGTCGGCGCCGTGCGCACTTGCTGCGGTGCAGGCTGCGGCGCCGGAACAACCGGAGCCGGTTTCACGACACGCCGGGGCGCGGCGGTGGTGACCCGCGTGGGGCGGGCACTGGTGCTCTGCGCAGTGCGGCGCGGTTTGGTGGTTGCGGCGACTGCAGGGGCGCTTGCAGGAGCCGTCGTCCGAGACGTGGGCGTCGCCTTTTTGGCGGGAGCCGTTGCAACCGCGGTCGCGGCGGGCTGCTGTTCCTGCGGCAGGGTGATGATTTCAGGCCCCGCGTTCGCCTGCGGCTGGCGTTTAGCAGCCCCTGCGATGGTAGTAGGCTTGTAGCCGCACAGTTGCTTGCGGCTGCGGGTTACGCGGGGCACCCAGTTCACATTGCCGTCGATCCCGGCGCGGATATAGATACAACCGCGGCTGTCGACATATTGCTTACCCTTATAAGAGGCCGGGGGCACCTCTGCTGGGGGACCGGAGGCCCGCAGGGTCTGCGCCTCCACGGCCTGACCCACGCCTTGAACGCTCAGCGTGCCTGCAATGATGGCGAGCGCGACAATTCTTGTTATCTTCATACCAGAGCCCCACAACATATGGGCATACGATGCCTGATAACCAAATCTTAGTAAACCCGGCGCCGGGCACAATCTGGCGGCGTTCGGGCAAATTGTTGCCCCGGCTCCGCTGCCAAGGCAGGCAGCGGGCCCAGAGCCACCAAATGCGGATTACTTGGTGCCGAACATGCGGTCGCCGGCATCGCCAAGACCGGGCATGATATAGCCTTTTTCGTTCAGCTCGCGATCCAGCGAGGCAGTGACGATCGGCACATCCGGATGCGCCTCTTTCATGCGCGCAACGCCTTCCGGCGCGGCCAGGAGGCAAAGGAAACGAATGTTGTTGGCACCGGCCTCTTTCAAGAGGTCGATGGCCGCTGCCGAGGAGTTTCCGGTCGCCAGCATCGGATCGACGGCGATCACCAGACGGTCCTTCAAACCTTCGGGCGCCTTGAAGTAATATTGCACCGGCTGCAGGGTTTCCTCGTCCCGGTAGAGACCCACGAATCCAACCCGGGCCGAAGGGATCAGTTCCAGTACGCCATCCAGCATGCCGTTGCCCGCCCGCAGGATCGACACCAGCGCCAGTTTCTTGCCCGCCAGGATCGGCGCTTCCATTTCCTCCATCGGGGTGTCGATGGTGGTGGTGGTCAGCGGCATTTCGCGAGTGATCTCATAGGCCAGAAGCTGGGTGATCTCGCGCAGCAGACGCCGGAACCCGGCAGTCGATGTGCCCTTGTCCCGCATCAGGGTCAGTTTGTGCTGGACCAGCGGATGATCAACAACGGTCAGATGTTCGGACATATCGGCACTCTCCTGCGAATAAATTTGGTCTCTCTTATGCGCCCTTGCCCGGTGCAGGCAAGCCGGATTGCCCATTCCGCTACAGAAAGCTGCGCCCCGGGCCGCTGCTGGCCACGCCCAGATGCTGTGCAACCGAGACACCGACATCGGCAAAGGCCCGCGCGCCCAGAGATCCGGCGCCCGGTGCCTGACCTGGTGTCTGGCCCGGCCCGGCCACCAGAACCGGCACTTGCTCACGGGTGTGGTCGGTCCCCGGCCAGCTGGGATCATTGCCATGATCTGCGGTCAGAACCAGAATATCCCCGTCCCGCAGCCGCGGCAGGATCTTTCCGATTTCATGGTCGAACCATTCCAGCACCCGTGCATAGCCCGAGATATCACGCCGATGACCGTAAAGACTGTCAAACTCCACAAAGTTGGCAAAGGTCAGACTGCCCTCCTCTGCCGTCTCCACCGCCTCGGCCAGATGCTGCATCAGGTCGGCGTCGGGGCCTTTCTTCAGGGTGTCGATGCCGCTCATGGTGAAGATGTCGCCGATCTTGCCGATGGCGTGGACCTTCTGCCCGGCGTCCTGCACCCAGTTTGTCAGCAGCTTTGCCGGGGGCGTGATCGCAAAATCCCGCCGGTTGGTGGTGCGGGTAAATCCACTCTCTGGCGTGCCTACAAACGGGCGCGCGATCACCCGCCCCACCTTCATCGCATGCAGGCGCGGCGCCACCGCGCGGCACAGGTCCAGAAGACGATTGAGGCCAAAGCTCTCTTCATGCGCAGCGATCTGAAAGACACTGTCGGCAGAGGTATAGCAGATCGGGGCACCGGTCCTCATATGCTCGTCCCCGTGACGGGCAATAATATCGGTGCCCGAGGCGTGACAATCGCCCAAGATCCCGGGCGCCCCCGCGGCCTCTGCGACAAAGGCGCTGAGATCTGCCGGAAAGGCAGGTGTCTCGTCTGGAAAGAAATGCCAGTTCCATGGCACCGGAAGGCCTGCCAACTCCCAATGGCCCGAAGGCGTATCCTTGCCGGGGCTGACTTCAGCGGCGCAGCCCCACAGCCCTTCGGGCGCGGCATCCAGCCCCGGAAACGGCACAGCAGAGGCCAGCCGCATGGCCGATCCCAGCCCCAGCCGGTCCAGATTGGGTAGATGCAGCGGGCCACTGCGCCCCTCCTCAGCCCGGCCCTCGGTGCAGGCCTGCGCGATATGGGCCAGCGTGTTGGCGCCCAGATCCGGCAGGTCGCCGTTGTAAAAGCGATCCGCATCCGGCGCACCGCCGATTCCAACGGAATCCATCACCACCAGAAAGGCGCGCGCCATCAGATGATCCTTTCGTGAATGAGCGGCGGCAGTTCCGGCGCCGCCTCTGCGATGGTGATCGCCGCCAGGACCTCCTGCGCGGCGCGGTCGGCGGCCTCTTCCCGGGCGGCATGAATGCGCACCAGCGGCGTTCCGCGTGCAACGCGCGCGCCCAGCGGCAACAAATCCGACAGGCCGACAGCAGGATCGACAAGATCGCTTTCGACCATGCGCCCGCCGCCAAGGCCAACCACGCAAAGGCCCAGCGCCTCACCGTCGATGGCGGAAATATAGCCGGCCTGCGGCGCGGCCACTTCGCGGATGACGCTGGCTTCAGGCAAAACGCTCTGCCAGTCGCTGGCAAAGCCCTGCGGCCCGCCCATTGCGGCCACCATGGCTTCGAACCGGGCGGCTGCCCGGCCATCGGTCAATACCGTCGACAGGCGCGCGGCGGCCTCTTCCGGAGTTTTTTCCAGCCCCGCCTGCACGAGCAGCACCGCCCCAAGTGCGATGGTGATCTCAGCCAGCGGCCCGGAGGTCTCGCCGGTCAGCACGCGCATCACCTCAGCGACTTCTAGCGCATTGCCCAGAGCGGGCGCCAAGGGCTGGTTCATATCGGTGATCAGCGCCGAGGTCGGACAGCCTGCCGCATTGGCGGTGTCCACCAGCGAACGCGCCAGCGCGCGGGCCTCCTCGGCAGATTTCATGAAGGCGCCCGAGCCTGTCTTTACGTCCAGCACCAGCGCATCGGCGCTGGCAGCCAGTTTCTTTGACAGGATCGAGGCGGTGATCAGATCCAGGCTTTCGACCGTGGCCGTCACATCGCGGATCGCATAGAGCCGTTTATCTGCGGGGGCGATCTGCGCGGTTGCCCCGACGATGGCACAGCCGACATCGCGCATCAGACCGTCCAGTCGATCCTCGGACACTGAGGTGGTAACGCCGGGGATGGCCTCCATCTTGTCCAGCGTTCCGCCGGTATGGCCCAGGCCCCGCCCCGAGATCATCGGCACATAGGCGCCGCATTCCGCCAGCGCGGGCGCCAGCAAGAGCGATACACAGTCACCGACACCACCAGTGGAATGCTTGTCCAGCACCGGCCCATCCAGATCCCAGCTCAGCACATCACCGCTGTCGCGCATGGCAAGCGTCAGCGCGCGGCGGCCATCCGTACTCAGCCCCTGCAGACAGACCGCCATGGCAAAGGCCCCGGCCTGGGCATCGCTGACCGTACCATCGGCAAGCCCCTGGGCAAACCAGCGCAGATCGGCGTCACCCGGGGTCTCTCCCCGGCGCAGGGCAGCATTGATCGCACGGGCATCCATTTGGGGTCAGGCCCCGGCCATGTGGCTGGCACCAAAGGCACCGGGCAACAGATCGGCAATAGTGGCGTGCCGCTCGGCGCCTGCGGTGGTTCCCATGGTCACAGGCACATCTCCGCCGCCGAATTCAGCCAGTTTCTGACGGCATCCGCCGCAGGGCGGCACCGGGTCGGGACTGTCGGCGATCACATAGACCTCTGCCAACTGCGTCTCGCCCGCTGCCACCATGGCGGCAATCGCCCCGGCCTCGGCGCAGGTGCCTTCAGGATAGGCGACATTCTCTACGTTGCAGCCCACGTAGACCGTGCCCGAGGCCGCGCGAATGGCGGCCCCGACCTTGAAGTTGGAATAGGGCGCGTGCGCGTTCTCACGCACGGCAATGGCTGCTTCCTTCAGACTCATGCTTCCTCCAGCTTTGTGTTGAAGGTACCCGGCAGGCTGACCTCAAGCAATTCCAGATCCGCTGAGCCATCGCTGAGCCGCGTTTTCATGCCGGGCGGAATGACGAAGGCATCGCCTGCTTCCAGCTCATAAGGATCACGCCCTTCCCCGTGCAGGGTAACGCTGCCCTCCATCACGAAGGTAAAGAGGATGTCGGTGTCGTGGCTGGCCCAGGGGCTGTTGCCCGCCTCTGCACCCTCGGCGCGGCGTACCACCTGAACCGAGGCGACGCCCTTGGTGTTGTCGTTGATGGTGGTGTCGCGGCAGACAAAACCCGGCAGACGGAAAGGAACCCAGTCTGCGCCCGCTGCCTGATTGTATACAAACCGCTGTCCCTGCCATTCGCGATCAGGGCGGTAATGCGGGGTCGGCAGGGTCATCTGGTGGTCGATCTCGGTCACATGTTCCGCCGGAACGCCGATCTCGATCACCTGCACGTTGTCGCTTGCCTCCAGCACGCGGTGACGGATTTCAGGCGGCTGGATAAAACAATCGCCCGCCGTCAGGCGCATCTTCTCGCCCTGATCCTCATAGACCACATCGACCCAGCCGTGGATGCAGAAAATCAGCTGAAAGCCGACCCGGTGGAAATGCACCATATCCGGCACTGGCCCGCCATCGGGGATGCGGATGTGGCTGGCGATGATCGAGCCGCCCAAGCGGTCCGGCACCAGATCACGATAATGCATGCCCGCGCGCCCGATGATCCAGGGCGCCTGATCCTTCAGCCTGCGCACCACGAAGGAATGCACTGTGTCCGGCATCACAATTGGTTGATGACGCTCTTCGATTTCAATTTTGGTGCCGTTCGGGGCGGTCAGACTACGCGCCCCGCCCGCGAATCCCTCGGGGTCTTCGGTCAGAATGCGCAGGGTTCCGGGGCTCTCGGGGGCCCCCCGTTCGATACGCAGCCGCAGGCCATGCCCCGAGAAGACACCGATGCGCGGATCGTCCGCCGGATAGATCATATCCAGCTTCATTCCCAAGGTTTTAGTATAAAACGGAATATCGTCGCGTAGCTCCTGCGTGGGCAGGCGCATTTCTGCGATGGTCTCGGCCATCTCTCTTCTCCCTCAGACGGTCTGGTGCGGTTCTGCCCGGCAGAGTGATCCGATTGGATAAAATATGCAAGGATCCGCCCGCCGCCGAGACCACCCCGAAAACCCTGTTCCCCTCCGGCGCAATATAGTTTAACGCTAAACTATCAGTTTTGGAGGGCCCCATGTCCGATACCCCGAACCTGCGCGACGCCGCGCTGCGCTATCACGAATTCCCCCGCCCCGGTAAGCTGGAGATCCGTGCGACCAAACCGATGGCCAATGGCCGCGATCTGGCGCGGGCCTACTCCCCCGGCGTCGCCGAGGCCTGCCTTGAGATCAAAGCAGAGGCAGGCACCGCCGCGCGCTATACCTCGCGCGGCAACCTGGTGGCGGTTGTCACCAACGGCACCGCGGTTCTGGGGCTGGGCAATATCGGCCCGCTCGCCTCGAAACCGGTGATGGAAGGCAAGGCGGTTCTGTTCAAGAATTTCGCCGGCATCGACTGTTTCGACCTGGAGCTGAACGAAAGCGATCCGGAGAAGCTGGCCGATCTGGTCTGCGCGCTGGAACCGACATTCGGCGCCATCAACCTGGAAGACATCAAGGCGCCCGATTGCTTCATCGTCGAGAAGATCTGCCGCGAGCGAATGGGCATTCCGGTGTTCCACGACGACCAGCACGGCACCGCAATCGTGGTGGGGGCCGCCGCCCGCAACGCGCTGCATGTGGCAAAGAAATCCTTCGAGGACATCAAGGTCGTCTCGACCGGCGGCGGCGCAGCGGGCATTGCCTGCCTCAACATGCTGATGAAACTGGGCGTCAAACGGGAAAACATCTGGCTCTGTGACCTTCATGGTCTGGTCTACGAAGGCCGCACCGAAGACATGAACCCGATGAAAGCCGCCTTTGCCCAGAAAACCGATCTGCGCACACTGGAGGATGTGATCGACGGCGCCGATCTGTTCCTCGGCCTCTCCGGTCCCAATGTTTTGAAACCGGATCACGTCGCCCAGATGGCCAAGCGACCGATCATCTTTGCCCTTGCCAACCCGACGCCGGAAATCATGCCCGATGAGGCCCGCAAGGTTGCCCCCGATGCCATCATCGCCACCGGGCGCAGCGATTTCCCCAATCAGGTCAACAACGTCCTGTGTTTCCCGTTCATCTTCCGCGGCGCGCTGGACGTCGGCGCGACCGAGATCAACGACGAAATGCAGATCGCCTGCGTCGAAGGCATCGCGGAACTGGCGCGCCGGACCACCTCGGCCGAGGCGGCAGCGGCTTATCAGGGCGAACAGCTGACATTCGGCGCCGACTACCTGATCCCGAAACCCTTTGATCCGCGCCTTGTGGGGGTTGTCTCCTCTGCCGTGGCCAGCGCCGCAATGAAAAGCGGCGTTGCCACCCGCCCGATCGCGGATCTGACCGCCTATCGCGCCCAACTGAACCAGACCGTGTTCAAATCGGCGCTGTTGATGAAACCGGTGTTCGAAGCCGCCCGCGCTGCCGCCCGCCGCATCGTCTTTGCCGAGGGCGAGGATGAACGGGTGCTGCGCGCCGCGCAGGAGGTACTGGAAGAGACCACCGAAACCCCGATCCTGATCGGCCGCCCCGATGTGATCGAGGCACGCTGCGAGAAGATGGGCCTGCGCATCCGACCCGGCAGCGATTTCCAGATCGTCAACCCGGAGAACGATCCGCGCTATTACGATTACTGGAACAGCTATCACAAGCTGATGCAGCGCAAGGGCGTGACCCCGGATCTGGCCAAGGCGATCATGCGCACCAATACCACGGCCATCGGCGCCATCATGGTGCACCGCGGCGAGGCGGACAGCCTGATCTGCGGCACCTTTGGCGAATACCGCTGGCACCTTAACTATGTGACCCAGGTTCTGGGCGGCGGCACCTATGCACCGCATGGCGCCCTGTCGATGATGATCCTTGAGGACGGCCCGCTGTTCATCGCCGACACCCAGGTGCGGATCGAACCCACCCCCGAGCAGATCGCCCAGACCGTAATGGGGGCCGCCCGCCACGTGCGCCGCTTTGGTCTGGAGCCCAAAATTGCCCTGTGCTCGCAATCTCAGTTCGGCAATATCGATTGCGACACCGGTGCCCGGCTGCGCGACGCCATAGACATTCTGGACGATAAGCCACGCGATTTCATCTACGAAGGCGAAATGAACATCGACACCGCGCTGGATCCTGAGTTGCGCGGGCGGATCTTCCCCAATTCCCGGCTGGAAGGCGCCGCCAATGTGCTGGTCTTTGCCCATGCGGATGCTGCCAGTGGCGTGCGCAACATACTGAAAATGCGCTCGGACGGGCTGGAGGTCGGCCCCATCCTGATGGGCATGGGCAACCGCGCCCATATCGTCAGCCCGTCGATCACCGCACGGGGGCTTTTGAACATGGCGGCAATTGCCGGTACGCCCGTCGCCCACTACGGCTGATAGCGACCAATTTAGCGCGCTTGCGCGCCGCCCCCGGTGAGCGGCGCGCCAGTGCCGTCACGTCAGATGCGGAGCCTGCGCTCTGCCCCGCATATGAATTGCTGAATATAAACACAAAAGTAACCCCCGACACTTAGCAAGACATTGGTATGGCCCGTGCCAAGCGGTATTGACGCGGGCTGGTCACAGGAGGCGGTTCAGGACGTAACAGGTCCGGAATTGTCCGGCGCAAGGCAGGGTCTGCCAAGGCGCAGTGCGAAGGTTGGACGAGGTGACGGAACAGTTTCCGCAACATAGCCCAGAAGGAGACGGTGGAGCCGCCGGAGCCGAAAGGGACTGTCAAGCGCAGGAACAGCGGATCGGGCTGAGCCTCCTTAAGCACGCCTATCGCAACCATCTGTCCAATCTCTTCGTGAACGTCGCCTGCGTCCTGGGCGTTTACGCCCAGTTCCAGTACACGGGGCAAGGCAGCACCTTGGTCGATACTCTGACCGCCTGTCTGCTGACGCTGTCCATTGGCCGGACGATCCTGGCAGCGCGGGACGAAAGGCACCTGTCGCAGGAAACCGATCCTGGCTCATCTCTGGCAGTTGGTGCCAGTCGGCGTTATTTCCTCGGCACATTTCTTGGCAGTCTGATCTGGGGAGGCCTACTGCATGCTGCCCTGCAAAGCGGCAATCAGGACCTGAAGTATTTCACCGTCATCGTCGTCTCTGCCATGGCCTCCGGGGCGACCGGGGTGCTCGCGCCGATGGCAAACACGGGCCGTATCTATATCGCCACCCTGCTGACGCTGATCATTGCAGAACTGTGCCTGCAGCCTGTGCCGGAATTCGCTCTCGCCACTTTGGTTGCCGTCTTCATGGCCGTCATGTTGGTCACACACCAACGCAACTACAATATCCTACGCCATTCGATCCGCCTGCAACTGCGCAATCACGAACTGGTGCAGGACCTGCGCGTCCAGCAGGAAGCCCTGACCGAACTCAATGCAACGCTGGAAGACCGGGTCAAGAAACGCACCCGAGACCTGAAACGGCTGGCGGAACATGACAGCTTGACCCAGCTGTATAATCGCCGTGGCATCATTCAATGGGTGGAGGATCAGCAACCCAATATCCCTGACGGATATGCATTTGTGGTGATCTTCATCGATCTGGACCGGTTCAAGCAGATCAACGACGGCATGGGCCATGCCACCGGGGACTGCGCCCTTGCAGAAATCGGCGAACGTCTGGCTGACGCCGCGCCGGAACACGCGGCCTTCTGCCGTTGGGGCGGCGACGAATTCGTAGGATTGGTTGCGGTGCCTGAAGAGCGCTGCATCGACATCGGCTATGAATTCACCGAACAACTGCGCGCCATTATCGAAAAGCCCATCATCTTCTCCAGCCAGGAGGTCACCGTGGGGTTCAGCGCCGGTCTCGCCGTCTCGCGCCCCCGTCCGGTCGCAGTCAGCGAGGCGATCAGATCTGCGGATCTAGCCGCCGGAGAGATCAAGCGAACCGGACGCGGCAACACGCTGCTGTTCTCCAAAGAGCTGGTTGAAGAAAAAGAGCGCCACCTGATCATTGCCCAGCGCCTGAAACACGCGGTGCCTGCCAATGAAATGCACCTGGCCTTTCAACCGCTCGTGCATGCGGATGATTTCTCGTTGCATTCGTACGAGGTTCTGCTGCGCTGGGACAATCCGATCCTTGGCCGTGTCAGCCCGGAAGAGTTTATTCCCATCGCCGAAGACATCGGCGAGATCGTCCGCATCGGCGAATATGTGCTGGATACGGCACTCTCGACCTACACCGAAGAACTTGGACGCGATTCACATGTGAAACTGGCGCTCAATATCTCGCTGCGGCAGCTGGTTGTGCCCGGGTTCGCAGACTTCATTCTGGGTTACCTTGAAAAATACGGCCTGTCCGCCCGATCGCTGATCCTTGAGGTGACAGAAACGATTTTTGACGCCCGGAATCAAAACCAGATCATCGCGGTTCTAAATGCACTGCACGCCAAGGGCATCGAAGTTCACATCGACGATTTCGGCACCGGCTATTCCTCGCTGTCACGCTTGCACGAAATGCCTATTTCGGCGCTTAAGATCGACAAATCCTTTGTTCAGCAGATCGACGATCAACGCTGCGCCATCATCGAAGGCAGCGTCATGATTGCTGAACGGTTCGGTGTGCATACCGTGGCCGAAGGGGTAGAAACCGTTGAACAGGCCCGCCTGCTGCACGCCATCGGCGTCACCTATCTGCAGGGCTACCTCTTTGGTAAACCCAAGCCCCATTTTGCCGAAGTGACAGTGCACTCCGACTTCCTGCTCTGGACCAAGGACAAACAGTCCCGCGCTTCCTAGATCTCGGCGCTCCGGCGGGAAAGTATCACTTCTCAGCCTTCTTTTCCCAGCGCCCGCTTTCTTCGGACCAGTATTGCGCCGAACAGCCTGCATCGGTCAGGGTTTTCCACTGCACACGGGCATGCTGCACCGCCTCGGGGTCGGTACCATCAAACAGGATACAGACGCGCTCCAGCGCCTGCACCTCTTCTGGTGAAACCGCTGCCCCATCCACCGCCATGACGCAGCTGGGCGTGTTTGCCGCCTCGGCTTCGGTGGTCAGCAGGATAGGCTGCAACGCATCATGTGGACCGCCCGCCAGCCCGTGCGGCAGGAAGGCGTCATCGCCCCCCAGCCACAGGCGTTCATCCAGCCAGGCCATGCGATCCGGGCTTTGGCCCCGCACAGCAATACGCCAGCCTGCGCCGCGCGCCTTATCCAGCAGCACCGGCAGCGTATCCTGCAGTGGCCTGCGCGTCAGATGATAGAAATAGGCGGCCCCCATGGCTGTGTCATTCGGCCTCGAACCGGTCCTGCACCAGCCGGTTCAGCGCCATGACGCCCCAGCCCGTCGCCCCTTTGGGTGCATAGGCGGTTTCGGTCTTAACCGAGGCGACGCCCGCGATATCCAGATGGATCCACGGCATGCCGTCCTGAATGAACCGTTGCAGGAACTGAGCGGCGGTGATCGAACCTGCAGGACGGCCGCCGACGTTTTTCATATCGGCAATGCGCGATTTCAGCTGATCATCATAGGCTTGCCCCAGAGGCAGACGCCATGCGCCTTCATCCTCGGCTGCGGCGGATTTCAGGAAACCGTTGCACAGGCTGTCATCATTGGAGAAGACGCCAGCGTTTTCGTGGCCAAGACCGATGATGATCGCACCCGTCAGGGTGGCCAGATCGATCACGCCCGCCGGTTTGAACCGCTCCTGCGCGTACCAGAGCACGTCGCACAGAACCAGACGACCTTCGGCATCGGTATTGATGACCTCAACCGTATCGCCCTTCATCGTCTTCACCACATCGCCGGGCCGGGTGGCGTTGCCCGATGGCATATTCTCGACCAGACCAACCAGACCCACCACATTGGCCTTTGCCTTGCGCAGGGCCAGCGCCTTCATGGTACCGGTCACAACTCCGGCGCCGCCCATATCCATGGTCATGTCTTCCATGCCTGCAGCCGGTTTCAGCGAGATACCACCAGTGTCAAACACAACCCCCTTGCCCACCAACGCCAGCGGCGCGGCATCGCTCGGGCCGCCCTTCCATTGCATGACGGCGACTTTGGACGGGCTGTCCGATCCCTGCCCCACCGACAGGAGGCAATGCATGCCCAGCTCTGCAAGCGCTGCCTCGTCGAGGATCTCGACCTCAAGACCGATATCGGAAAGCTCTTCGATCCGGCGCGCGAACTCGGTGGTGGTCAGCACGTTCGCCGGCTCGTTGATCAGATCGCGGGTCATATGCACGCCTTCAGCCACCGCCAGGAGCGGAGCGAAAGCCGTCGCCATCTCCTCCGGTGATTTATGCGCGATCACCACTTCCCCCTTCGGTGCCTCATCGGCAGCGGTCTTGTGCTGATCAAACCCATAGGCCCGCAGCGCCAGCCCCAGCGCCAGATCTGCCGCCCGAGGCATCGGACCCGCCATAACGGTAAGCGCCTTGCCGCCTGCGCGTTTTGCCAGTTCAGCGCCGGCCTTTCGGGCCTCGGTCTGGCTGGCGCGTTTGGGCAGCACCAGTACATGAAGTGCCTCAGCGGCGAGGCCAGCAGGCCAGGCCATGGTGATCACCGAGCCGGTTTTTGCCTTCTTGAACCCTTCCGATTCGATCAGCCGGGCAATGCCACCCTTGCCCAGACGGTTGGCGGTACGCGCCGCCTGATCCATTGTCCCCTCCGGCGTCACCAGAACCGCGACATGGCCAGTCATTTCGGCCAGGGTCTTGGGATCATAGTCATCAAAACGGATCGGGGTCAGAGTGCTCATCGCATGGGCTCCTGTCGGTCTTTTACATGGTTTTGCAACAGCTACCCTGTGCTTGACGGCTTGACCAGCCCTGCGGATTGCACGCCGCGCCCGGCTTTGATCATTGCCTGTCGGCTGTGCAGATTGCAGTTTTCCCCGCCGGACAAATCCTTTAAGCTGCGGCGCAATCACAACCGCAAGATCTGGGGGGATCAGGTGTCACGCTACGACAGATATGTGCTGTCGCAATACCTGCTGTTCTTCGGCTTCTTTGCGCTCATCCTTGTAGCTGTGTTCTGGGTGAACCGGGCCGTGGTGCTGTTCGACCGGCTGATCGGAGACGGGCAGTCAGCGCTGGTCTTCCTGGAATTCACCGCCCTGACGCTGCCGAATCTGATCCGCATGGTGCTGCCAGTCGCCGCCTTTGCCGCCTCGGTCTGGGTGACCAACCGGCTGCACAATGAAAGCGAGCTGACCGTGCTGCGCGCGACGGGAACCAGCCCTTGGCAAATGGCCCGCCCGGCGCTGGCTTTTGGCATCATTACCGCGCTGATGATGTCAGTGCTGACGCATTTCCTGTTGCCGTCCTCGATCAACCAGCTTGCGCTGCGCGAACGGGAGGTGTCACGCAATGTCACAGCCCGCCTGCTGACCGAAGGCAAATTCCTGCACCCGGCCAAAGGCGTCACCTTCTACATCCGGCAAATCGACCCTGACGGCACTCTCAACGACGTGTTCCTTTCCGACCGGCGCGATCCGGAGCAATCGGTCACCTACACCGGAGCCCGCGCCTTTCTGGTGCGCGATGGCGACAAGGCCCATCTCATCATGGTGGATGGCATGGCGCAGCGGCTGGATCACAAGACCCAGACGATGTCGACCACCGTCTTTTCTGACTTTTCCTATGATATCAGCTCTCTGACTCAAAAGATTGGTCAAACGACCCGCAATATCCGCGCCATTTCCAGTCTTGAGCTTATGACCGCAAAAGAGGCGATCACCGACAGCGAAGGCTTTTCGCAGGGTGCCCTCACTGAAGAACTGCATCTGCGGTTTGCCCGGGCGCTGGTCTGCGTCACGGTCGCCCTGATTGGGTTTTCCGCGCTGATGTTGGGAACATTTTCGCGCTTTGGGGTCTGGCGGCAGGCGCTGATAGCCTTTGCGCTGCTGATCGGGGTCGAGGGCCTGCGCGGTATCGTCTCGGAACCCGTTCTGAAGAACCCCGATCTTTGGCCGCTGATTTATCTCCCCGCACTGAGCGGCCTTGCCATTGCGCTGCTGTTTCTGCATCTGGCCAGCCACCCTAGCCTGCTGCGCAGGCGGCGGCGGGCTGAACCGGGAGAGCAGCTGGCGTGAAACTCGATCTCTATTATGCACGCAGATTTGCGCAGTGGTTCCTCGTTATCGCTGGCGTCCTAATGACGTTGGTGGTGCTGATCGACCTCAACGAGCAGATCCGCCGGTTTGACAGCCTCGACCTCGGCGCCGGTAAGTTGATCGGTCTGACACTGTTGAACGCCCCCGCCGCCTTTGACGAATTCCTGCCGCTTATCATGATCCTCAGCACCATCGTGCTGTTCGTTGGGCTCGCGCGCAGCAGTGAGCTGGTGGTGACCAGAGCCATCGGTCGCTCTGGCATTCGGGCGCTGGCCGCGCCGGTTCTGGTAGCCGCGCTGATAGGCATTCTGGCCCTCAGCACCCTGAACCCCATCGTCGCGGCGACGACCAACCGTTTCAAAACCCTTTCGGAAACCTATCGCAACGGCGGCCCCTCGGCGCTGTCGCTGTCCGGCGAGGGGCTGTGGCTACGTCAGGGTAGCCCGCAGGGGCAATCGGTGATTCACGCGTCGGGCTACGCGGGCGAGCAGCAAGACTCCAGCCTGGGAAACGGCGATGCCGACAGTATCAAACTGTTCGACATCACCATTCTCGACTACGCCCCCGGCGGCACACCAATCCGTCAGATCGTCGCCGAAAGCGCCCGGCTGCAGGGCGGCGACTGGCTGCTGACCAAGGCCAAAGTCTGGCCATTGGCCGCTGGATTGAACCCCGAAACCAGCTCGGCTGAGCACGAAGTGTTACTGGTGCCGACCACACTGACCACCGACCGGATCCGCGACACGCTTGGCACCGCTGACGGGATCTCGGTTTATGACCTACCCGCCACCATCCGCGATCTGGATGAAGCCGGGTTCTCCACCAAACGCTACGAGGTTTGGTATCAGGCCGAACTGGCCCGGCCGCTGTTCCTGGTGGCCATGGTGTTGGTCGGTGCGGCCTTTACCATGCGCCATGCCCGCTTTGGCGGCACAGGTCTGGCGGTACTCACTGCCGTCTTGCTAGGCTTTGGCCTTCACTTCATACGAAACTTTGCGCAGGTTCTTGGCGAGAACGGCCAGATCCCGGTGGCCTTGGCCGCTTGGGCTCCACCGGTCGCCGCGATTCTGCTGACTATGGGCCTGCTTTTGCATGCCGAGGACGGTTAATATGCGCCGCACCCTTTTGCTTTCCGTGCTGCTGCCGTGGCTGGGCCTGACCGTCCCCGTGCAAGCGCAGGACACCAATGCCGCTGACGCGCCGCGACAGCCTGCAATGCTGGTTGCAGACCGGGTATTCATCGCCCCGGACCGGACGCTGGTTGCCAGCGGCCATGTCGAGGCCTTTCAGGGTGACGTCCGCCTCAAGGCACAAAAGATCACCTATGACCAAAGCAGCGGCACTCTGGAAATCGAGGGGCCGATCCGGATTGATCAGGGCGGCGAGATCGTCATTCTTGCCAATGCCGCCGAAATGGACCGGGACCTGCGGAATGGTCTTCTGAGCAGTGCGCGCATGGTGTTCCAACAGCAATTACAGCTGGCCTCGCTGCAAATGACGCGAGTCAGCGGGCGTTATACGCAGCTGTACAAGACCGCCGTCACTTCGTGTCACGTCTGCGAGGACGGAAGCCCGCCGCTCTGGCAGATCCGGGCTGAACGCGTGACCCATGACCAGCTCGAACGCCAGCTTTATTTCGAGAACGCCCAGCTGCGGGTTCTGGATGTGCCGGTGTTCTATTTCCCAGGAATCCGCCTGCCCGATCCGACGCTGAAGCGAGCCACCGGTTTCCTGATCCCCTCTTTGCGCACAACCTCGAACCTCGGCTCCGGGGTCAAAGTGCCGTATTTCTTCCGGCTTGGTGACCACCGGGACCTGACGCTGTCGCCCTATGTCTCGCGCAAGACCCGCACGCTGGAGGCACGCTACAGGCAGGCGTTCCGTACCGGCACGATTACATTCGAGGGCGCCCATACCCGCGATGACCTGCAACCCGGCGACAGTCGCGGCTATTTCTTCGGGACCGGCAGTTTCGATCTGCCCCATGATGTCCGCCTGGGGTTCGATGTAAAAACCGTCTCGGACGACGCCTATCTTGCCGACTACGGCCTCGACGATCTTGACCGGCTCCGCTCGGATCTGACGCTAACCAAGGCGCAACGCGACATGATGTTCAGGGCCGGTCTTTATCACTACAAGACGCTGCGCGACAGCGAACAGCAGGAGTTCATCCCCTCGGCCGTCGCCGATCTCACCTTCCAGCGCCGCTATTTCCCGCAGACTATCGGTGGCGAAATGCGCCTGACGCTGGAGGCCCATGGCCACCGTCGACAGTCGGATCAGACCAGTACCGGCGCCTTGCCGCTGGGCCGGGACATTGCCCGTGTGACCGCCGATATCGACTGGCGCCGTCAATGGCATTTCGCGAGCGGCCTGGTGGCCGAGTGGCAGGTAGGCGCTGCGACAGATGCGTTTTCGATCTACAACGACGCCAAGTTTGACAACACCGCAACCCGGCTAACGCCGCGCAGCGCCCTGACCCTGCGCCTGCCGATGAGCAAGGTTAGCACCACCGGCAACCGCACCTATCTGGAGCCCATCGTCCAGCTGGGCTGGAGCGATGTCACCGGCGATGCGGTGCCCGGCGACGAAAGCGGCTTTGTCGAATTCGATCAGGGCAATCTTCTGGCCCTGTCGCGCTTCCCCGCTGTCGATGCGCGCGAAGACGGGCTGACCCTGGTCTACGGGGTCAACTGGGCGCATTACGCGGTCAATGGATGGCAAGCCTTTGCCACCGTCGGACAAATCTTCCGGCAGGATGCCGACACCCGCTTCACCAAAAGCTCAGGCCTCGGCGGCACCACCTCAGATATCCTGATGGCAGGGCAGCTGAAGCTGAGCCAGGATCTGTCGCTAACCACGCGCGGCCTACTGAACGGGTCGCTGAACTTTTCCAAGGCGGAGTTCCGCGGCGATTGGCGCCACGAAAAGGGGTCGTTGTCAGGCACCTACCTCTGGCTTGGCACCGACCCGGCCGAAGGGCGCAGCGAAGAGACCTCGGAAATGTGGTTCGACGGCTCCTACGAGATTTCACCGGCCTGGCGCGCCAGCGCCAACCTGCGCTATGACATCTCTGATGCACAGGCCACGCGGGCAGGTATCGGCCTTGCCTACAGCAATGAATGCGTCACCGTCGACGTTTCGCTCAACCGGCGTTATACATCTACAACAAGTGTTGAGCCTTCGACCGATTTTGGGTTTACCATCGCGTTGAACGGGTTCTCCGTGAACAGCGGCAACAAAAAGTACAGGCGATCATGCAGCAATACCTGACCCTCCGGACTCCGGCCTCCCTGATCCATCGCGGCCTGCGGTTTGCGGCCAAGTCGGCCACGGCCCTGACGCTCTGCGCCGTTCTTCTGACGCCGGTGCCTGGCGCCGCGCAGGGGTTGTTCTCGCCTGCCATCACGGTCGATGACTCGGTCATTACATATTACGAACTCGAACAGCGCGCCCGTTTCATGGGGGTGCTGCGGGTTCCGGGCGACCTGATGAAGGCGGCCCGCAAGGAGCTGATCAATGACCGCCTGAAACTGGCGGCCATGGCTGAGGCTGGCATTGAGCCCAGCGAAGAAGAGATCACCGCAGGCATGACTGAACTGGCCGGGCGCGCCAACCTGTCGCTGAACGAATTCCTGTCGGCGCTGCAGGAAAGCGGCGTCGATCCGGAAACCGTGCGCGATTTCTCCCGCGTCGGGCTGGGCTGGCGTGATCTGGTCGGTGCCCGCTTCCTGTCACGCGCCCGACCGACCGAGGCAGAGATCGACCGCGCCATGGGTCAGGCTGGCTCCGGCAGCGTTCAGGTTCTTCTGTCCGAGCTGATCCTGCCGATCAACGAACAAAACGCCGCACAGGTCGAGGATCTGGCGCGTCAGGTCTCGCAACTGCGCAGCTATGATTCCTTTTCCGCCGCCGCCAGCCAGTATTCCGCTGCCCAAAGCCGCGAACGTGGTGGCCAGCTGAACTGGATGCCGATCACCAAACTGCCGCCGCAGCTGCAAGAGGTCGTGCTGGCCCTCAGCCCCGGCGAGGTGACCGATCCGCTGCCGCTGCAAGGCGCGGTTGCCCTGTTCCAGATGCGCGATCTGCGCGAGGTCACAGGACGTGCGCAACGCTATGCCGCGATCGATTACGCCGCCTATTACCTGCCCGGAGGGCGCAGTGCCGAGACATTGGCGAAGGCGCAAAGCATCATCTCCCAGACAGATACCTGCGACGATCTTTATGGGGTGGCAAAGGGGCAGGATCCTTCGGTTCTGGATCGTGTCAGCCTGCCCCCGGCAGAGATTGACCGCGACATCGCGATCGAGCTTGCGAAACTCGATCCCGGCGAAACCTCGACCGCAGTGACGCGCAACAACGGAAATACATTGGTTCTGCTGCGCCTGTGTGGTCGTACGGCCGAACTCGGCGAAGGAGAAAGCCGCGAAACCGTCGCCAATGCCCTGACCGCGCAGCGGGTTGATTCCCTGTCCGAAAGCTATCTGGAACAGCTGCGCGCCGACGCCCAGATCAAAGAAAAATGACCCATACGCGCCCCGTCGCGATCAGCTGCGGCGAACCGGCCGGTATCGGCCCTGAAATCGCAGCAAAGGCCTGGGCTGAGCTGCGGACCAGCTGCCCCATGCTGTGGCTCGGCGATCCGCGCCACCTTCCTGCAGGCACGCCTTATCAGGAGGTTGCGCAGCCGCAGGATGCCGCAGCTATCTGCCCGCAGGCGCTGCCGGTGCTGAAGGTGCCTTTTGCCGGGGACGCCAATACCGGAACACCGGACCCACGCAATGCATCCGGTGTGATCGCCGCAATCGAAACCGCCGTATCGCTGGTGCGTGCAGGCGAGGCCTCGGCCATCTGCACCGCCCCCATTCACAAGAAGGCGCTGATCGACGGCGCGAGCTTTGCCTATCCCGGCCACACCGAATTCCTGGCCCATTTGGCAGGGCGCGACAGGGTGGTGATGATGCTGGCGAGCGACCAGCTGAGGGTGGTGCCGACAACCATCCATATTGCCCTCTCTGAGGTCCCCCGCGCCCTGACGCCGGATCTGCTGCGCGAAACCATCGCCATCACCGCCGAGGGCCTGCGGCGTCAGTTCGGCATTTCCAAGCCGCGCATCGCTGTTGCCGGGCTCAACCCGCATGCAGGTGAAGGCGGCGCCATGGGCCGCGAGGAGCTGGAGTGGATCGCGCCGCTAATCGCCGAGCTGCAATCGCCGGATATGACCCTGACTGGGCCGCATCCGGCGGATACCATGTTTCATGCTGCCGCCCGCGCCCGCTATGATGCGGCGGTCTGCATGTATCACGATCAGGCGCTGATCCCGATCAAGACGCTGGATTTCGACCGGGGCGTCAACGTCACCCTTGGCCTGCCGTTCATCCGCACCTCCCCGGATCATGGCACCGCTTTTGACATCGCCGGAACCGGTCGGGCGAACCCGTCGAGCATGATCGAAGCTCTGAAAATGGCGCAGCGCATGGCCTTGGCAACCTCTGGCTGAGCCTGCTCCCGCCAGCCTTTGCGCCTGCTGCCCCTTGCCTTGACCCGGTATTTCGCCGCATAGGAAGGGCATGAGCCAGATCGACACCCTCCCCCCCCTGCGCGAGGTCATCGCGACGCATCAGCTGTCCGCCCGCAAATCGCTGGGCCAGAACTTTCTGCTGGATCTCAACCTGACAGCAAAGATCGCCCGCCAGGCCGGCGACCTTACTGGTTGTGATGTGCTTGAGATCGGGCCTGGCCCTGGTGGCCTGACCCGTGGGCTTCTGGCCGAGGGCGCGCGCCGGGTGCTGGCGGTGGAAAAGGACAGCCGCTGCCTGCCGGTGCTGGAGGAGATCGCAGACGCCTATCCGGACCGTTTGCAGGTGATCAATGGCGACGCGCTTGAAATTGACCCGCTGCAATACCTGACACCGCCGGTGCGGGTGGTAGCCAACCTGCCCTACAACGTCGGTACCGAATTGCTGGTGCGCTGGCTTACGCCAAAAGACTGGCCGCCGTTCTGGCAAAGCCTGACGTTGATGTTCCAACGCGAGGTGGCCGAACGCATCGTGGCGCAGCCCGGCTCCAAGGCCTATGGGCGGCTCGCCATTCTGGCGCAATGGCGTGCCAAGGCGCAGATCGTACTGTCGCTGCCGCCAGGCGCCTTTACCCCGCCGCCGAAGGTGAGCAGCGCCGTGGTACATCTGGAGGCGCTACCCGAACCGCGCTACCCGGCGGATGCGGCGACCCTGTCGCGTGTTGTGGCTGCGGCCTTCAACCAGCGCCGAAAAATGCTGCGTGCAAGCCTTAAAGGGGTGTCCCCGGATATCGAAGCGCACCTGGAGGCAGCAGGCATCCCCCCAACAGAACGCGCCGAGCAGGTCAGCCTGGAAGCCTTCTGCGCGCTGGCCCGCAGCCTGAAGCCAGTCGGGTAAGACGCCGCCCCTGCGGCAACGCACTCATTTGACGGTGCTCCAAACCTGTAGCCCAGAGCAAAAGAAAAACCCCGGCCCGCCATCGGCGACCGGGGTTCTCTATTTCGTTCGCAAAAGACCTGAACCACAGGGTGGACGCAGGAACGGGACACATCTGCCCCAATCCCATTGCAGCCCTTACTCAGCTGCTTCCGGAGTGTCTTCTGACGGTTTGGGCTTGGAGCGGCTGCGCGTGGGCTTCTTGGCCGGTTTCTTGGCCTCATCCTCTTTGCCTTCCGCTGCGGCCGGTTCTGCGACCTCGCCTTGTGCCCCTTCGGGCGCCTTCTTGGCAGCGGGCTTGCGCGGCGCGCGGGGTTTGCGCGGCGCAGATTTCTTCGGCGCAGCCTCGGAACTCGCGCTTTCCGGTGTCTCAACCAGACCGCTGTCCTGATCCTGACCGCCAGCTTCGCGCGGGTCGATCACTTCGGGCTGCGGCGCATCGGCGGGATCAGCTGCGGGTTTGGCCTGAGCCGCTTCGCGTTCCTGACGCTCCATCCGCTCGGCGCGTTCGCGATCACGTTCGGCCTGGCGTTCGCGGTTCTGCCGCTCCTGCTCTTCACGGCGCGCGTCGATTTCCCGCTGCGCTTCGTTCAGAAGGCGCAGGTAATGCTCGGCATGCTGCTGAAAGTTTTCAGCCGCAACGCGGTCATTGCTCAGCTGCGCATCGCGAGCCAGCTGGTTGTACTTGTCTATGATCTGCTGCGGAGTTCCGCGCACCTTGCCCTCGGGACCAGAGCTGTCAAAGACACGATTGACAACATTGGCGCCATTTGCAGGGCGATTTCGGTTCGACTTGGAACGCGAACGTGATTTTGACGATCTCATATGCCTAACGTCAGCCTTGATTGTAAGCGTCGTAGACCCAATCGAGCGCGCCTCAGCGCCGGGTCATCGACATTTTTGGGCTTGATGTCGCCGGGAGGAAAAACGCCCTCACCTTTGTGCGACAGTTTGAGTAACCACTTTAAGCGCCCCCATACAAGAGGCACAGCTTCTTTTTCGACCTTTTTTCTTTCTAAAGTGCGAATTTTCCCATTCGATCCGGCCTAGGCAGGCGCATTCCCGCAAACAACCCGGTCCCGTCCATCAAGATCGGGAAGAACCTGAACCGCCTCCAGCCCTGCCGAGTGGAACAGATCCGCGACATCCGCGCCCTGACTTGGGCCGATTTCGACCAGCAGCCGCCCCCCCGGCACAAGATGCTGCATGACACCGGCCAGAATACTGCGATAGGCGCCCAGACCATCGCCGCCATCGGTCAAGGCCATCTGCGGTTCATGGTCCAGAACCTCGGGGTCCAACGCCTCCATTTCAGACCGGGCGATATAGGGCGGGTTGGAAACGATCAGATCGAATGTCCCGCTCACGTCTTGCAACCAATCCGACTGGCGGATATCGGCGCGCTCCGCCACCCGGTGCAGCACCGCATTGGCGCTGGCCTGCAGGCAGGCCGCCTCGCTGAGATCGACGCCAAGCCCAGAGGCATCCGGCTGTTCGGCGAGCAGCGTCACCAGAATGCAGCCCGACCCGGTGCCCAGATCCAGCACCCGCTTGAAGGGGCGCGACAGCGCGGCTTCGATCAGGGTTTCGGTTTCCGGGCGCGGGTCCAGAACCTCGCCCGAGACCTTGAAACGGCGACCGTAGAACTCCCGCTCGCCAATTAGATGCGACACAGGAACGCGCACGGCGCGCAGGGCCACAAGTTGCTCATACCGGTCGGCGATCTCAGAAGACAGCTCTTCCGGTGCGATCAGTGTAACACGACTCGCTTCGATTCGCGCGGCATGCGCCAAAAGAACCCGTGCATCGCGTGCAGGATCAGGCACCCCGGCCGCCCGCAGCCGCGATGCTGCGGCAGCCATGGCCTGCGCTGCGGTATTTCCCGAATGCGTCACGTCACTGCCCCAGTTCGGCCAGAAGACGCGCCTGATCATCCGCCGTCAGCGCGTCGATGATCTCATCCAGATCGCCCTGCATGATCTGATCCAGCTTATAGAGCGTCAGGTTGATCCGGTGATCCGACATCCGCCCCTGGGGGAAATTATAGGTCCGTATCCGCTCCGAGCGATCGCCCGAGCCGACCTGGCTGGCGCGGCTTTCCGAACGCTCGCTGTCGATGCGCTGGCGCTCCAGATCATAAAGCCGCGTGCGCAGCACCTGCATGGCAATCTCGCGGTTGCGGTGCTGGGATTTTTCCGAGCTGGTGACAACCGTGCCGGTCGGCAAGTGGGTGATCCGCACCGCAGAATCCGTGGTGTTGACGTGCTGCCCCCCCGCGCCAGAGGACCGCATGGTGTCGATACGCAGATCGTTCGCATCAATTTTGATGTCGACGTCCTCGGCTTCGGGCAGGACCGCGACGGTGGCCGCCGAAGTATGAATACGACCTCCGGATTCGGTGACGGGAACCCGCTGTACTCGGTGCACGCCGGATTCATACTTCAGCCGGGCAAAGACATTCTCGCCCTTTATATGGGCCACGACTTCCTTGATGCCCCCCAGTTCGGTGGCCTGTTCTTCCAGGATCTCGAACTTCCAGCCGCGCGCCTCGGCATAGCGCTGATACATGCGGAGCAGATCCCCCGCAAAAAGCGCCGCCTCGTCGCCGCCGGTGCCGGGACGGATTTCCAGGATCGCGGGCCGCGCGTCAGCCTTGTCCTTGGGCAGCAGCGACAGCTGCAGCTGATGTTCCGCTTCGGGCAGCGCCGCCTTCAGCGCCGGGATTTCCTCTTCGGCCAGTTCCTTCATATCGGGATCGGCCAGCATGGCTTCGGCCTCGGCCAGATCCGCCACCAGTTTGCGATAGGCTTGCACCTGCTCAACCACCGGCTTCAGATCGGAATATTCCTTGGCCAGGGTCGCAATATCGCCGCCGCTGGCACCATCTGCCATCGCCGCTTCAAGGTATTGAAACCGTTGCAGGATCTGCTCCAGCCGATCTTCGGGTACCATCGGGAACGCCTATTTTGTTCTTGTCATAAGGGCCATGGGCCGCCGGGGCGCTTTGGCGCGGGCCGCGCCCTG
This sequence comes from Pseudophaeobacter sp. 1A16562, assembly GCF_041008785.1. Classification (NCBI taxonomy): domain Bacteria; kingdom Pseudomonadati; phylum Pseudomonadota; class Alphaproteobacteria; order Rhodobacterales; family Roseobacteraceae; genus Pseudophaeobacter; species Pseudophaeobacter sp. 1A16562. The sequence continues at coordinate 36,785 of NZ_JAXGFT010000007.1, forward strand.
TGATATGCTAGGGGCATGCATTATACCAGTCTCCTTATCGCAACCGCGCTGATCGGCACCGCCCTGCCCCTGCAGGCGGATGTCACCGGTCCGGGCGGCAAAGTGCTTGATTGCTATTGCACCGACAAATCCGGCAGCCGGGTCGAGATTGGCGAGTTTCGCTGTCTCTCGGTCGATGGGCGCAGCTTCATGGCGCAATGCCAGATGTCCCTGAACGTACCCATGTGGCGCGAGGTCCAGTCGGCCTGCCCTTCAGCCGCGCTGAACGGCGCGCAGTTGCCGCAAACCGAAACAGACCACCCGCTGCCGAGGCTTTAGGCGCAAGACCGCGAAACCGTGCGCACGCCGCACCTTGGTGCGGCGCCCGGCCCAACGGGAGCGGCGCATTCCGCAATGCGCCTGCGACGGGCGGGAGCGCCTCCCCCTACTTGTTGAGCATCGCTGCCGGTTGAAAAAGCTGCGGGTTTCCTAGTCCACCGCAGCAGTGTCGCCCGCCATCTCCATCTGCGACAACCAATTGTCGATCCGGGCCTTGTTGCTGCCCAGATCGGAGCGGCCAAAGCGCAGCCGAGCGTAGACCTTCAGCAACTCCCCATCCTGCCGGGCCGTGGTGTAATCGGGAAATCCGAACAGCTTGGTCCGGGTCACATAGGTCACCATCTGGTCCTCGACCGAGCCAGCGAGCAATTGCGTGCGCGGCGCCTGCCCGGCGATACGGTCGAACCGGCGCAGCCCGTCCGGGCCTGTGTTCACCACCCGGAAGATACCACCGCGAAATTCCTTGTCCTCGGACAATTCCGGCTGGGTGTTCCAGTCCAGGGGATCAGAGGGCGCCAGCCGGATGAAGCCAAGCACCACAACGACAGCAGCAAGAACGATCCACCCAAGCAGCATAACACGTCCCATCTGGTCTCCCCCCGCCCCGTCTGCTGTCACCGCAGACCGCGGTGCCCTGCGCCGCGGCTGAGGTTGCCTATTTCGTCTTCACGCCCGGCAGCACGCACATCAATTCGTACAGCAGGTTCGCCGCCGTCAGCGCCGTGTTGCCCGATGCATCATAGGGCGGCGACACCTCGACCAGATCGCAGCCCACGATATTGAGCCCCTTCAGGGATCGGATCAGCTCCAGCGCCTGCGGTGTCGTCAGCCCGCCGATTTCAGGCGTGCCGGTGCCCGGCGCATAGGCCGGATCAAGACTATCAATATCATAGGTCACGTAGACCGGCCTATTGCCGATATCGCGACGAATTTCCGCACCCATGTTGTGCAGCTGCCGCCCCCACAGCTCCTGCGCCGGAAAATGCTGGAATCCCCAGGACTGCGCCTCGGCAAAATCCTGTGCCGAATAGCCAGTGCCGCGAATGCCGATCTGATAGGTCTTGTCGGGAACGACCAGCCCTTCTTCATAGGCGCGGCGGAAGACGGTGCCATGGGTTTCCTTTTCGCCGAACATCTCGTCGTTGACGTCGGCGTGGGCATCCACATGAACAAGCGCCACGGGGCCATATTTCGCGGCGATGGCGCGCAGGATCGGCAGGGTGATCGAATGATCGCCGCCCATGGCCACCGGAATGGCCGAGCCCGACAGGATCGCCGCATAGCTGTCCTGAATGATGCGCAGCGAATCCTTCAGCGAAAAGGTATTGATCGCCAGATCGCCGATATCGGCGATGTTCAGGCTGTCAAAGGGCGCCGCGCCGGTGGCCATGTTATAGGGCCGCAGCATCGCGCTTTCGGAGCGGATCTGTTTCGGGCCAAACCGGGTGCCCGAGCGCCAGGAGGTGCCGATGTCCATCGGAATACCCAGCACCGCCACGTCCAGCCCGGTCAGCGAGGTCGCTTGCGGCAGCCGCATAAAGGTATTGGGCCCGGAGAACCGCGCCAGATCGTTGCCACTGATGGGTTGATTGAACTCTGCCATTCTCTGCTCAGCCATTCTTCTTTGTCATATTCCAGCCCAGAAGGCAGATGATTTCCATCGCCACATGAGCCCCCGCAATCGCCGTCGCGCCGGTCGTATCGAACGGAGGCGAAACCTCCACCACATCGCCGCCTTTGATGTTGATCCCGGCGATATCACGCAGGATCCGCGCCACCTGCGCCGAGGTCAGCCCGCCCCAGACCGGAGTGCCGGTACCGGGTGCATAGGCCGGGTCCAGCCCGTCGATGTCAAAGGTCAGATAGGTCGGCCGGTCGCCGAGGATGTCCTTAATGCGGCGGGCAGTCTCAGCCGGGCCGATCTCATGCACGGTGGGGGCGTCGATGATATTGACGCCCAGCGTGTCCTCGTTGGTGGTGCGGATGCCCACCTGAACCGAGGTCGCAGGGTCCACGATCCCCGATTTCACCGCCTTATAGAACATGGTGCCGTGATCCACGCGCGAGAAATCATCATCGGCCCAGGTGTCGGTATGGGCATCAAACTGCAACAGCGAGATCGGACCGTATTTCTCGGCATAGGCTTTCAGGATGGGAAAGCTGATGTAGTGATCGCCGCCCAGCGTGACCGAAGCGGTGTCGCTGTCGAGAATGCCCTTGATATGGGCCTGCAGGGTGCCGGGAAAGGCCGGGACGTTGGCATAGTCAAAGGCCAAATCGCCGTAATCCGCTATCGCCAGCTCGCTGAGGGGATCAAAGCCCCAGCCATAGGGGGCATCGGGGCTTTGCAAGAGGCTCGCCTCGCGGATCGCGCGCGGGCCCAGCCGGGTGCCGGGGCGGTTGGTCACCGCCTGATCAAAGGGCACGCCGGTAACGGCGATATCTGCGGCGTTCAGATCCTTGGTGTAGCGGCGGCGCGCAAAGGACGGAGCCCCACCAAAGGTGTTCTCATAGCTGAGCCCCTTCAGGTCTTCGCGGGTGAAAGCCTGATCCACCTGGGTCTTTGCGTCTTCCAATGCCATCGGCCTGCCCCGTTACAAGTTGTTAACCCCGTTTCAGCCGGGAATACCCGACTGAAACTATGTTGTCACCTGCTGAGGGTGGTATGAATACCCGCCCTTGCAAGCCGGTCACGCTGCGGGTTGTGCGCGCTCCACCAGGCGGGCGAAAAAGGACGCCCCGACCGGCGCGATGGCATCATTAAAGTCATACTTGGGGTGGTGCAGCCCGGCGGTATCGCCCTGGCCGATATACAGATAGGCGCCGGGGCGGGCGTTCAGCATGTAAGAGAAATCCTCGGCCCCCATGTCGCGGGTGGCATCGGGGACCACCCGGTCCTCGCCGACGATTTCGCGCGCGACGCCAACCGCGAAATCCGCCTTGTCCGCATCGTTGATGGTCGCGGGATAGCCGACCTCGTAATCCAGCGTCGCTTCGACGCCGTAAGAGACCGCCTGCCCCGCCACGATCTCCTCCATGCGGCGCATCACCATGTCCTGCACTTCGGGATCAAAGGTGCGGACGGTGCCGTTGATATAGGCCGTGTCGGGAATGACGTTGTCGACGGTGCCGGTATGGATCTGGGTGACCGAGACCACCAGATCCTGAAGCGCATAGTGATTACGACTAACGATGGTCTGTATCGCCTGGGCAATGCCGCAGGCCGCCATCACCGGATCGCGGGTCTCGTGCGGCATGGCGCCGTGCCCGCCAACCCCCTGAATACGCACATGGAAGGTATCCACCGCCGCCATGATCGGCCCCGGCGTGGTCAGGAAACTGCCCTCGGCCAGCCCCGGCAGATTGTGCAGCGCGTAGACCTCGCCGATGTTGAATTGCTCCATCACGCCTTCTTCTACCATGATACGGGCACCGCCGATGGCCTCTTCGGCGGGTTGGAAGATCAGCGCGACGCAGCCACTGAAATTACGCGTCTCGGCGAGGTATTTCGCTGCGCCCAGCAGCATGGTGGTGTGTCCGTCATGGCCGCAGGCGTGCATGTTGCCCGCGTGGCCCGAGACGTATTCGACGCCGGTTTCCTCGGGGATGGGCAGTGCATCCATATCGGCGCGCAGGCCAATCGTCGGCGCATCCGGCGCGTCATGCCCCTGACCGTTGATGATCGCCACCATGCCGGTCTGAGCGATGCCCTCGTGCAGCTCATCCACACCGAATTCGCGCAGGCGCTCGGCCACGAATGCGGCGGTCTTGGGCAGATCCAGCGCCAGCTCCGGGATCTGGTGCAGATGGCGCCGCCATGCGGTCATATCAGTGGCAAAATCGGCGATGCGGTTGACGACCGGCATGGGGTGGACTCCTTGGTCAGACTCGGGATGATGCATCTGACACCGATCAATAGGCAGCTGCAATGGCCGATACAGAGCTCATCCACGACGAAACCGCCGGAATCGAACGACTTTTGGAAATCATGCGCGCCCTGCGGAATCCCAAAACGGGCTGCCCCTGGGATGTGGCGCAGGATTTCGTCACCATCGCGCCCTATACCATCGAAGAGGCCTATGAGGTCGCCGATGCGATCGAGCGCGAAGCCTGGGATGAGCTGAAGGGAGAGCTGGGCGATCTGCTGTTCCAATCCGTCTTTCACGCGCAGATGGCCGAGGAAGCCGGGCATTTCACCTTTCAGGACGTGGTCACCACCATGTCGAACAAGATGGTCAGCCGTCATCCGCATGTCTTTGGTGACGAATCGCGTGACAAATCCCCCGAGCAGCAGACCCGCGACTGGGAGGCGATCAAGGCCGCAGAACGCGCGGGCAAGGCACAACAGGGCACGCTGGATGGCGTCGCCGTCGGTCTACCCGCACTGCTGCGGGCGCATAAGCTGCAAAAACGCGCCGCCCGGGTGGGGTTCGACTGGCCCGATGCCAGCCACGTGATCGACAAGATCCAGGAAGAGGCCGCCGAACTGGTGGAGGCGCGAGACGAGCTGACACAGGACGCGGTGGAAGAGGAATTCGGCGATCTGATGTTCGTGATGGCCAATCTCGGCCGCCATCTGGGGGTGGAGCCCGAGGCCGCCCTGCGCCGCGCCAACGCAAAATTCATCCGCCGGTTCGAAGGCGTCGAAGCGCGCCTTGCCGATCTGGGCAAACGCCCCGAGGACAGCACGCTTGAAGAGATGGACGCCCTGTGGGATGCCGAAAAGGAAGCCCAGCGCGCCAAAGCCACCTGACCGTGACCAAAAGAGATACAGAAAGACCTTTCATGACCGCACGCAAGATCATCATCGACACGGATCCCGGCCAGGACGATGCCGTTGCCCTGCTGCTGGCGCTGGCCAGCCCGGACGAGCTGGAGGTGCTGGGCATCACCTGTGTGGCCGGCAACGTGCCACTGGCGCTCACGCAGAAGAACGCCCGCATGATCTGCGAAGTCGCCGGGCGCAGCGATGTGCCGGTGCTGGCGGGCTGCGATGCGCCACTGGCCCGGCCGCTGGTGACGGCGGAACATGTGCACGGCAAGACCGGCCTCGATGGCCCCGAGTTGTGGGAGCCCCAACTGCCGCTGACCGACGGGCATGCGGTGGATTTCATCATCCACAACCTGCGCCGCCATGCCCCCGGCTCGGTCACCCTTTGCCCGCTGGGACCGCTGACCAATATCGCGACGGCCTTCAGGAAGGCGCCAGATATTATCGACCGGGTGCAGGAAATCGTGCTGATGGGCGGCGCCTATTTCGAAGTCGGCAATGTCACCCCCGCCGCCGAATTCAACATCTACGTCGACCCCGAGGCTGCCGAAGCCGTCTTTACCTCCGGCGTGCCGCTGGTTGTGATGCCGCTGGATGTCACCCATAAGGCGCTGGCAACTCGGCCCCGGGTCGCTGCGATCCGCGCTTTGGATACTCGCGCCGGTCATTTCACCGCCGATATGCTGGATTTCTTTGAACGGTTTGATGTGGCCAAATACGGCTCCGAAGGCGGACCGCTGCACGATCCCTGCGTCATCGCGCATCTTTTGCAACCGGATTTGTTCTCCGGTCGTCACGTGAACGTTCAGGTCGAAACCGGGTCGGAGCTGACCCTTGGCATGACCGTCGCCGACTGGTGGGGCGTCACCGACCACGCGCCCAATGCCATGTTCATGGGGGATGTGGACGCGGACGGCTTTTTCGCACTGATCACCGACCGTCTGGCCCGGCTATGAGCGCCGCGCTGCATCTCGCCAAGCCCGAGCATCTGGGCAAGTTGCTGCCCTTGGTTGCTGCCTGCCACGAGGAGACGGGCCTCGACAGCAGCGCCAAGCAGCGCGAAACGGCAATCGCGCCGCTGCTGGAGGGCATGCCTTATGGAGCAGTCTATATCATCGGCCCCACCCGTGCGCCCATTGGCTATATCGTGGTCACCTGCAGTTGGTCGGTCGCCTTTGGCGGCATGGACGGCATGGTGGATGAGATCTACATCCGCCCCGCCGTACGCGGCCGCGGCATTGCCACCGAAGTGCTGACAGAATTGCCCAAAACCCTGGCCGAAGCCGGGATCACGGCGCTGCACCTCACCGTCGATCAGGCCAATGAGCAGGCACAGCGCCTTTACGCCCGCGCCCGTTTTCAGCCGCGCGAAGGCGAGATGCTGATGAGCAAGAGACTCATCCCCTGAGGCCCTAAACAGCGCATCAGGCAGGTTTTCGCCACTTTGGGCGTGTCCTTCGGATTTTTCCCAAAAGTTGATCCAGGACAGATCGGGGCGCTGAAATCGGCGCAATACTCCCCCTCAGACCACTGACAGGAGATGTCCGATGAAAGCAAAACTCGCCGCACTCACCGCTGCTGCCGTTCTAGCCCTGACCGGCTGCGAGAACCTGACCACCGAACAACGCACCGTCGTTGGTGTCACCGGCGGCGCCGCTGCCGGTCTGATCGCCGCCGAGGCGCTGGATGCCAACAAGAACTGGCGCATCATCGCTGCCCTTGCCGGTGCGGCAGCTGGCACCGTGGTGGCCCAGAACCAGGCCACAAACACCTGCGCCTATGCCCGCGGCGACGGCACCTATTACGAAGCGCCCTGCCCCTGATCGCAATCTGACACCGCACGCCTTGACCGGTGCCCTGACCGGGTGCTAGCGAGGCTTACGCTGAAAAACGCAGGGCCGGTCCGGTTATCCCGGCCCTTGCGGGACGCCGCCCTAAAGCGGCGCCTGCAAGAGTTAGTCAGGCTGGACATCTCTGCCTGAACCCGCAGCAGTCCCCGTCACCGGGGTACTGCGGTATATCGTGAAATGACCCGTCGCATCCCGTTTACACAGATAGAAAACGGAGTGCGTTCATGCCTCACCCCAAAACGACAGTCATCCTCGCCCAGTTCTTCATCGCGCTGATGATGGCCTTTCTGATGACCGGTATCTTCACCGCCTTTCCCACCGGCTTTGCGCCCGGATGGGTTGGCCTCTGGCTGGGACGGTTCGTGATCGCGATGCCCATCGCCTTTGTCCTGTCGCTGGGCGTCGGCCCACTCGCCTTTTTCCTGGCCAGCCGCCTGATCCGCCTCCTGACGCTGTCACGCAGCGCCGGGTGAACCGCCCGCAGGACACGCAAAAGGCCCCGCCGATACCGACGGGGCCTTTCATCAGATCTGTCGCCTGATCCTTACTTCAGGATCGAACGGCCTGCGTATTCGGCCACTTCGCCCAGCACTTCTTCAATGCGGATCAGCTGGTTGTATTTCGCGAGCCGGTCGGAACGCGCCAGCGAGCCGGTCTTGATCTGGCCGCAGTTGGTGGCAACCGCGAGATCGGCAATGGTGGCATCCTCAGTCTCGCCCGAACGGTGCGACATCACGTTGGTAAAGCCCGCGCGGTGCGCCATGTCGACGGCCCGCAGGGTTTCGGTGAGCGAGCCGATCTGGTTCACCTTCACCAGCATCGAGTTGGCCGAGCCGCGCTGGATGCCTTCGGCCAGACGCGCCGGGTTGGTCACAAACAGATCGTCACCCACCAGCTGAACCTTGTCGCCGATGGCGTCGGTCAGGGCTTTCCAGCCGTCCCAGTCATCTTCGCCCATGCCGTCTTCGATCGAGATGATCGGGTAATCGTTCACCAGCGCCGACAGGTAAGCGACGTTTTCATCGCTCGACAGGGTCTTGCCTTCGCCCGAAAGGACGTATTTGCCATCCTTGTAGTATTCGGTCGCAGCACAATCGAGCGCCAGATAGATGTCCTCACCCGGGCGGTAGCCTGCCTTCTCGATGGACTTCAGAACAAAATCCAGCGCTTCACGAGTCGATGCGATATTGGGGGCAAAGCCGCCCTCGTCTCCGATCCCCGTGCTGAGGCCCGCTGCGGTCAGCTCTTTCTTCAGGGTGTGGAACACTTCGGCGCCCATGCGCACGGCGTCACGGATATTCTCCGCTGCCACCGGCATGATCATGAATTCCTGAATGTCGATCGGGTTGTCGGCATGTTCGCCGCCGTTGATGATATTCATCATCGGCACCGGCAAAACCCGCGCCGAGGTGCCGCCCACATAGCGGAACAGCGGCTGGGTGGTGAAATCGGCAGCCGCCTTGGCCACGGCCAGCGATACGCCCAGAATGGCATTGGCGCCCAGACGGCCCTTGTTGGCGGTGCCGTCCAGCTCGATCATCGCGCTGTCGATGGCAACCTGCTCGGTCGCGTCAAAGCCGACAAGCTCTTCGGCAATCTCACCGTTGACGGCGGCCACGGCCTCCAGAACGCCCTTGCCCATGTAACGGCTCTTGTCACCGTCGCGCTTTTCCACCGCTTCATGCGCGCCGGTCGATGCGCCCGAGGGGACAGCGGCGCGGCCCATGGTGCCGTCTTCGAGGATCACATCAACCTCGACGGTCGGGTTGCCCCGGCTATCAAGGATTTCGCGGGCGTGAATGTCGATAATGGTGCTCATCGGTCGGTTCCTGACTGTGGCAATTGGTTGCCAGCGTCATAGCAGCCGAGGGCAGATTGTAAACCGCTTCCGTTATCGCTAACGCACCTTTATTTCACCGGTTAGGGCTAACAATTCGCTGTTTGCGCCAACAGTTTTGCAGCTGCGGCGATGTGCCTGATCAGGCCGCCGCCGGAACGGCGCGGGCCAGTCGACGTTCGCGCAGGAAGGTATAAAGGCCAGAGGCGATGATCAGCCCGGCCCCGGCCAGGGTCATGGCATCGGGGCGTTCGTTGAACATGATGACGCCCGCCAGAAGCGAAAAGACAAGCCGCGTATAGCGGAAGGGCGTCACAGCCGAGGCATCCCCGACCCGCATCGCCGAAACAATACCGTAGTAACCCAACACACCGAACAGAACGCCGCCCAGCATCATCAGCGTTTCGCCCCCCTCCAGCGCCCGCGCCTCTCCGGGCGTCAGCACCAAGAGCAGCGCCGCCGCCGGAATGACGGCTGCAAAGGCCTGAAAACTGACCACGGTGGAGGGCACGGCACTGTCCATCACACGTGTCAGCAGATCCCGCGCGGCAACCGCCCCAACCGAGACCAGCACCAGCAGGGCAGCAGGCTCAAATCCGCTGAGCCCCGGCCGGATGATCATCAGAACCCCGGCGAAACCAACAAGGATCGCGCTCCAGCGCCGCCAGCCGACCTGCTCACCCAGAAACAGCGCCGCGCCCATAGTGATGACCAAAGGCGTTGCCTGAAACACGGCGGCCACAACGGAAATATCCACCAGCGCCAGCGATGTGGCAAAGCTGACCGCAGCCAGCGCCTCGGTCAGGGCGCGCAGCACCGGCCTCCGGCGCCAGGCGCGCGGGGCAAAGATCCGGTGCCCCTGCAATTTCGCCAGAACTGCAAAGACGCTGCCGCTGCCGAGCCCCAGAAGGATCAGGATCTGCCCCACCGGAAGCCCCTCGGACAGGGTCTTGATGAACATATCCTCCAGGGTGAAGGCTGCCATCGCTCCGATGACCAGAAGAATACCGTTGATGTTGTTCATGCGCGCGCCCTTCCTGTGCCCGGCCCCCGCGATAGGCGCCCTGCAAATCCGGGCATGCCCAGCATTGCCGCCACCGGCAAGCGGTTTCGCGACAGGATGACGCAACATGTTGTGATGTTAATCATCACGCATCGTGATGAATGTAGCTTGTCAGCTCTTTTTTGTCGGCACGCCGTAGAGTTCCAGCTTGTGCCCCTTCAGCTGGTATCCAAGCTTGGCCGCGATCTTTTCCTGCAGAGCCTCGATCTCGGGGTCGCAGAATTCGATTACTTCGCCAGTGTTGATGTCGATCAGGTGGTCGTGATGCTCACGGTCTGCGTCCTCGTAACGGGCGCGGCCGTCGCCAAATTCCAGCCGGTCCAGAATACCGGCCTCTTCGAACAGCTTTACCGTGCGATACACCGTGGCCAGCGAAATCCCGGCATCCAGCGCGCTGGCCCGGGCGTAGAGTTCCTCCACATCCGGATGATCATCGCTGTCCTGCAGGGCGCGCGCAATCACACGGCGCTGGCCGGTCATACGCAGGCCCTTGGCCTCGCAGCGGGCGATAATCGATTCTGCCATCGCAGTCCTCTCCGTTTCTGGGCTCCCTGTGTAACGAACCAAACTCGGGGCGCAAACCGTCAAATCACCTGTCGTGCCCATTGACATTCCGGGCCGGGGCCTCCATTTGGGCGTCAGGCATCCATCCCTGCCGCGTGAGCAGAGACGGCCCGGTTGCACCTGAGGTGCAGGCATTTCCCGGCGTCTTAGTGATATGCCCGTGTTCCCAAAATCACGCGTGGGGCGTTTGCAGAGGCCAGCGGCCTGGCATCCGGCCAGCCCCCGCTCGAGGTCCCTGCCCCACCCATCTCCGCAATCCGGGACGCGGTCCCGGAGCTGCGGCACCGGTCTTTTGCATGATGCGAAGGCCGCGAAAGGACGACAAGTGACTGAATTTTCGACTATGGGGCTGCCGCAGCAGCTTCTCGCCCGCCTTGATGACATGGGTCTGAAGGATCCGACCCCGATTCAGGCGCGCGCCATTCCCCATGCCCTGAACGGCGAGGACGTACTGGGTCTGGCCCAGACCGGCACCGGCAAGACCGCCGCCTTTGGCATTCCGCTGATCACCCGCATGCAGGACTACGGCCGCAAACCAGCGGCCAAGACCGTGCGCGGTCTGGTTCTGGCGCCGACCCGTGAACTGGCCAACCAGATCGCCGCGACCCTCAAAGGGCTGACCGAAGGCTCCCCGATGAAGATCGGCCTGGTGGTCGGCGGTGTTTCGATCAACCCGCAGATCCAGCGTATTGCCCGCGGCACCGATATTCTGGTGGCCACCCCCGGTCGCCTGCTGGACATTCTGGACCGTAACGCGCTGGATCTTGGCTCCTGCGACTTCCTAGTGCTGGACGAGGCCGACCAGATGCTGGACCTCGGGTTCATCCACGCCCTGCGCAAGATTTCGGCCCTTCTGCCGGAAGAGCGCCAAACCATGCTGTTCTCTGCCACCATGCCGAAACAGATGAACGAGATCGCCAACTCCTACCTGCAGCGCCCGGTGCGCATCGAAGTGACCCCTCCGGGCAAACCGGCGGCCAAGGTCACCCAATCGGTGCATTTCATCGCCAAGGCGGAAAAACTGAGCCTGCTGAAAGAGTTGCTGACCGAGCACAAGGACGAGCGCACGCTGGTCTTTGGCCGCACCAAACACGGCATGGAAAAGCTGATGCGGGTGCTGGACAAGGCCGGTTTCGCCGCTGCCGCAATCCACGGCAACAAGAGCCAGGGTCAGCGCGAACGTGCCCTTGCCGCCTTCAAGTCTGGTGAGATCAAGGTGCTGGTGGCCACCGATGTGGCGGCGCGGGGTCTGGATATCCCAGACGTGAAATACGTCTACAACTACGAACTGCCGAATGTGCCGGATGCCTATGTGCACCGCATCGGCCGCACCGCACGCGCGGGCAAGGACGGTCAGGCCGTCGCATTCTGCGCACCGGACGAGATGGATGAGCTGAAAGCGATCCAGAAGACCATGAAGATCACCATTCCGGTCGCCTCGGGCCGCCCGTGGGAAGTGCTGCCCGATCCGGCAGCGCCCAAGGGACGTCGTGGCGGCCCGGGTGGCGGCGGCAAACCCGGCGGCGGCGGACGCCCCGGTGGCAACCGTCGACGTCGTGGCGGCGGCGGAGGCCGCGGTGGCCAGGGTCAAAGCGGCGGTCAAGGTGGCAGCGGCCAGGGCAACGGACAAGGCGGCCAGCGCCGTCGCTCCAGCTAAGCCAAAGCTGCTAACAGATCAGAAGAATCGGAAACCGCCGCGCCATTGCGTGGCGGTTTTCTTTGTGCGGCGGATGCCTAACCGGCGCGCCGCAGATCCGCCCAGACCGGCAGGTGGTCCGAGGCAATGTGCGCTGGCTGCGCCTGATGCACCCCAGCCCGCACCACCTCCAGACCTGTGCTATGGGCAATTCGGTCCAGCGCGCCAAGCGGTCGCAGCGCCGGAAAACTGGGGGCAGGCGGCAGGAACCGCATCATGGGCGCAAGCCGGTCCAGCACAGAGCTGCGCGACCAGTCGTTGAAATCCCCCCCCCAGACCGTCGGCATATCGGTCCATTTCGCGCTGTGCTGCGCCAGATGCCGCACCTGCGCCCGCCGCGCCCGCCCGGTGAGCCCCAGGTGCGCGCCAACCACCCGCAGGGGGCCGATGGGGGTGTCAAAGGCCGCCCAGACCGCGCCGCGCGGCTCCAGGCCTGGCAGGTCGATGTGGCCCTTGTCGCGCAGGGAAATGCCCTGGCCCTTCCAGATCACCGCATTGCCATGCCAACCCAGCGATCCGGCACCGCCCAGATCCACATCCTGCCAACCCGCCTCGTTCAGAACGAAATGCGGCAGCGCCGCGGGCCGGGGCGGCAGACGCTTGTCCGCCTCCTGCAACAGCACGATCCGCGCGCCCATGTCCTCCAGCACGTTCAGGATACGGCGTGGCTGGCGGCGCAGGTCCAGACCAACGCATTTCTGAATGTTGTAACTGGCCAGACGCAGGGTGGTCACGGGCATGAGGGCTCCTTTCCCTGCCAGTGTTCATCGCCCGCAAAGCCGGTGCAAGCCAAGATCGCCTTGCCTGCGTCAAGGCGCGCACGATTGCAGCCGATTTTGGCGAAACGTCTTGCTTGACAGTCCGTTACCTCCCGGTGCTGATGCGCCCATGACAGAAAAGAGATCCATGGACGCCGCGGGCGCCCTCGCCCTGACCGGCTTTGCCGCCCTTCTTGGCTTCAATCAGGTTGTTATCAAGATCGCCAACGGTGGCTTTGGCCCGGTGTTCCAGGCCGGGCTGCGCTCGCTTATCGCACTGGCGGTGATCCTCATCTGGGTCTGGCTACGCCGCTCCAAGCTGCGCCCCGAAGGCGGTATGCCAGCGGGGGTCCACGGCTGGGGCATCGTGGTGGGCCTCTTGTTCACCGGTGAATTCATCTGCCTGTTCTGGGCGCTGGATGTCTCATCGGTGTCGCGGGTGACGATCATTTTCAACTCGATGCCCGTGTGGCTGGCGCTGGCCGCGCATCTATGGCTGCCGGGAGAACGCTTGAGCGGGTTGCGCGTTGTTGGCCTGGTGCTGGCGATGGGCGGTGTGGTTCTGGCGGTGCTGGATCGGGACGCCAGCGGCGCTTCGGTTCTGGGCGATGTGCTGGCGCTGATCTCGACCCTGTGCTGGGCCGGGCTTGCCTTCTGCGTGCGGGCAACGCCCTTGTCGCGGGTGCCCGCGGTGACGCAGCTGATCTACCAACTGGCGGTCTCGGCCGTGCTTTTGCTGGCGCTGTCGCCGCTTTTCGGGCCGCTGCTGCGCGCACCCGAGCCGATCCATATCGCAGGCGTGCTGTTTCAGGCCATTGCGATTGCCAGCCTCGGATACCTGCTGTGGTTCTGGCTGTTCACCATCTACAAGGCCGGCTCGGTCGCCTCCTTCAGCTTTCTCTCGCCGGTGCTGGCGGTGGTGATGGGCTGGCTGATCCTTGGCGAGACACTGTCATATGAGGTCTGGCTGGCACTGGCACTGGTAGCGGCAGGCGTCTTCCTGATCAACCGCCCCGACAAACGCACCACAATCGGATAAGCAAGCTCTCCCGCCCGTCGCGGACGCATCACAGATGTATCCGCTCCCCTTGGGTCTGGTGCGTCAAGGCGCGCACGCCGTGCGCAGCACGGCGCCGGGCCCAAGGGGGAGAGCGCCTCCGCAAGGAGGCCGAGCCCGCGCGGGAGCGCTGCCCATGCTTCTCTGCCTTAGGTGCCGCAGAAAGTTGCTGCGACCACCTCTTCGGGGCGCGGCGGATTTTGCAGTTCCGCGCGCTCCGGCTGTTCCTCAAAGGGGCGCGCCAGCACCAGATTGAGCCGTTCAAACGGCGCCATGTCGCCATCGACCGCAGCCGCTATCATCTCTTCGATACGGTGGTTGCGCGGTATGAAGGCCGGGTTGACCTGCCGCATCAGCGCCTCGGGGTTTTCCTCTGTCTCCAACCTCTGGCGCCAGCCCATCGCCCAGCTGTCAAAGGCAGCCGGGTCAAGGAACTGGTCACGGGCATTCTCACCCGCCAAAGCCCGGAAGGCATTGGTGAAATCCGCCTGCCCCGCCGCCATACGCTCCAGCAGATCCTCGATCAGCGCCATGTCGCCCTCTTCCGGCGTGGCGATGCCGACCTTTGCGGCAAAGCGGCTGAGCCATTCGCGCTCGATCACTCCCGGCATTGCATGCACGATTTCGGTGGCTTCCTCGACGCCTGCCTGCGGATCGTCCAGCTGCTGGATCAGCGCCGTGGCCAGCTGCGCCAGGTTCCAGACGATGATCCCCGGCTGGTTGTCGTAGGCATAGCGCCCCATCCGGTCGATCGAACTGAAGACCTGCGAAGGGTTGTACGTATCCATGAAGGCGCAGGGGCCGTAATCGATCGTCTCGCCCGAAATGGCGCAATTGTCTGTATTCATCACGCCGTGGATAAAGCCGACCGACATCCATTGCGCCACCAGCCGCGCCTGCGCATCGCGCACCGCGCGCAACAGGCCCATCGGCCCCTGCACGTCGGGATAATGGCGATCAATGGCGTATTGCGTCAGCCGCTGCAGCGCCGCGACATCACCGCGCGCAGCAAAGATCTGGAAGGTTCCCACCCGCAGATGGCTTGCCGCCACCCGCGTCAAGACCGCGCCGGGCTTGGCGCCTTCACGCCAGACGGGATCGCCGGTTTCCACAGCAGCCAGCGCCCGGGTGGTGGGGATGCCAAGCGCATGCATCGCCTCGGACACCACGTATTCCCGCAACACCGGCCCCAGCCAGGCCCGCCCGTCGCCTTGCCGCGAATAGGGCGTACGGCCTGAGCCTTTGAGCTGGATATCCCGGCGCTTGCCGTCGCTGCCGATGGTTTCGCCCAAAAGGATCGCGCGCCCATCTCCCAGCTGCGGATTGAAGTTGCCGAACTGATGCCCGGCATAAAGCTGCGCCAGCGGATCGGCCCCCTTGGGGATGCGGTTGCCGCCGAACACCTCGGCCATCTCCGGCAGATCGCCCGGGGTGATACCCATGAGCTGTGCCAAATCGTTGTTGAAGGCAAGCAGGCGGGGCGCGGACACCGGTTCCGGCGCCTGTTTGCTGTAGAACTGAGGCGCAAGCTGCGCGTATGTGTTGTCAAAGGGGATGTGCAATGTCATGGCCCAAACATATGCGGCAAGGCACGGATTGCCAGATCAAACAGGCATAAGACAGCAGGAAAGAGGCACGGATGACGGCGGATCAGATCATCGAAAAGCTGAAACTGGAACCCCACCCCGAGGGCGGCTGGTACCGGCAGACCTGGGTTGCCGAGAACGAGGGTCGCCCCACCGGCACTTGCATCTATTTCCTGCTCAAAGCGGGGGAGGCCAGCCACTGGCACCGCGTCGATGCAGCCGAGATCTGGCTGTACCACGCAGGCGCGCCGCTGGTGCTGTCGCTGTCCGAAACAGATGAAGGCCCCGCCAGGGATCACCTTTTGGCCCCGGATCTGACCAAGGGCGCGCCGCAGCTGATCGTGCCCACAGGCCACTGGCAGGCTGCCCGCACGACCGGAGACTATACGCTGGTCAGCTGCACTGTGTCGCCTGGGTTCCAGTTCGAAGGCTTTGAATTGGCAGAACCGGGGTTTGATATTCCGCGCGCATAACCCTTTGGCGCGCACCCTCTGACACGCCCGTAGGGCCGGGTCGCGCCCGACCCTCCCCACGGGAGGGCGCATTCGCCCCCTCCCAGGGTCAGGCCCGCCCCTTCGTTCTACATGAAGGCCACCTACCCCTCGCCCGGCACGCTCACCACACCACCGCCGACACAGGCGCGTACGCCTGTGGTGCCGGGACAGGAGGTCGGCATGCCCCGCGCCACCCGCACCGCCAGATGGGCAAAGGCCTGCGCCTCCAGCATATCGCCATCAAGGCCAACGTCCTCGACCGGCTTGACCGGGCAATCGAGCGAGACCCGCAGCATCTCCATCAGCACCGGGTTCTGCCGCCCGCCACCAGTGACCAGAACCATTTCGGGTCCTTCGGGGCAATGCTCCATCCCCTGCGCCACGGCGGCGGCACACATGGCGGTCAGCGTCGCTGCGGCATCCGCATCGCTCAGCTCCCCGACCAGCTCTACCATTTCGGAGAAATCGTTCCGATCCAGCGACTTCGGCGGCATCTTTGCAAAGAACCCCTCAGCCAGGAACAACTCCAGTGCGCCCTCTTCGACCTGCCCCTTGCGGGCAATCGCGCCATCCTTGTCAAACGGCAACCCCAGCCGCGCCTGCAGCAGATCGTTGAGCGGCGCATTGGCCGGCCCGGTGTCAAAGGCCAAGAGCGCGCCGGGATCTTCGGGCCGCTCGAACCGCGGGTCCACATAGGTGAGATTGCCAACCCCGCCGAGGTTCAGAAAGCATAGCGGGCGCGTCGCGCCGATGTATTTGGCGCAGGCAAAGTGGAAGAATGGCGCCAGCGGCGCGCCCTCACCGCCGAGGGCCACGTCATCAGAGCGGAAATCCCAGATCACGGGCCGTCCCAACGCCTCGGCCAGGGCCGCGCCATCGCCCACCTGCAGCGTGCCCTGTCTGCGCGGCGCATGGGCCAGGGTCTGACCGTGAAATCCGACAATCTGCGCGGCGGGAAACCCGGACAATAGCTCGGCATGGACCTGATCGGTCAGCACGCCTGCGGCCTCAACCTCTGGCCCTGACCAATGGCCGAGCCCCGCGCGCAGCACCGCGCGCTCCGCCTCGCTATAGGGGCGGTAACCACTGTCACCAAAAGCAAAGATCCGCTCTCCGTCGGTCTCGACCAGCGCCGCATCAACGCCATCCAGCGAGGTGCCACTCATGGCGCCAAGCGCGATCACCCTACCGGTTTTTGCAATCGCTCGTGTCATTTCCCTGCCCTTCAGCCAGATCAACCGGGCCCGCCTGCCTGCAGACTGCCCAACGCGCATGGATTTTCTGCGCAAAAGCAGGTTCCATGTGCCCCTTTTGCGTTTTATACACCACGTCGCAATAGACAAGCCGAGGCATGCCATGACCTATCATCCCAAATCGGATTTCATCACCGTGATGATGGAGCGCGGGTTTCTCGCCGACTGTACGGACTATCAAGGTCTGGACGAGGCGCTGATGACCCCTGGCCAGTCCGGCTATATCGGCTTTGACGCCACCGCAAAATCGCTGCACGTGGGATCCCTGATCCAGATCATGATGCTGCGCTGGCTGCAAAAGACCGGCCACAAGCCGATCACCCTGATGGGCGGCGGCACCACCAAGGTGGGCGACCCCTCCTTCCGCGCCGATGAGCGCCCGCTGCTGACGCCCGAACAGATCGACGACAATATCGCCGGGATCAAAAAGGTGTTTTCGGCCTATGTCGATTATGGCGATGGCCCGAATGGCGCCATGATGATCAACAACGACGAATGGCTAAGCGATCTCAACTACCTTGAGTTCCTGCGCGACATCGGGCGGCATTTCTCGGTCAACCGGATGCTGTCCTTTGAAAGCGTGAAATCGCGGCTGGACCGGGAACAATCGCTTTCGTTCCTCGAATTCAACTACATGATCCTGCAGGCCTATGACTTTTTGGAACTGAACCGCCGCTATGGCTGCATCCTGCAGATGGGCGGCTCGGACCAGTGGGGCAACATCGTCAACGGTATCGACCTGACCCGCCGGGTGCTGGACCATGAGATCTACGGTCTGACCTCGCCACTGCTGACCACTTCAGACGGCAAGAAGATGGGCAAGTCGCAGAACGGCGCGGTCTGGCTGAACCCGGATATGCTCTCCCCTTATGAGTTCTGGCAGTTCTGGCGCAACACCACCGATGCCGACGTGGGCCGGTTCCTGAAGCTGTACACCGAGATGCCGCTGGACGAATGCGAGCGTCTGGGCGCACTGGCCGGATCCGAGATCAACGAGGCCAAGGTGATCCTCGCCAATGAGGTGACCACCCTGCTGCACGGCGCCGACGCGGCCGCCGCTGCCGAGGCCACCGCACGCGAGGTGTTCGAGAAAGGCGGCGTCGGGGACGATCTGCCGACCCTGACCCTGACACCCGCCGATCTGGGCGACGGAATTTCGATCGTGCAGCTGATCGTGAAGTCGGGTCTGGCGAAATCCGGCAAGGAGGCCAAGCGGCTGATCTCCGAGAATGGCGCGCGCATCGACGATGCCCCGCTGAGCGATGCAGGCCTGATGATCGACGCGGGTGCACTGGCCTCTCCGATCAAGCTGAGCGCGGGCAAGAAACGCCACGCGCTGGTGCAGTTGGCGGACTAAGCGCCACAGGCTATGTGATGAAGAACGTTAAAGAGGCAGGGCTTCCTGCCTCTTTTTTGTTGCTGCCTGCGCTGCTTTGCCTGCCGTGTCGGCCCTTCTCCTAACAGGAGTGGGAGTGCCCCGTTATTGAGCGCAGAGCACACCGCACCCAGCGGCAGGGCTAGAAGAACAGAAACTCCGCCAGCGTCAGCAGGATGAAGACCGGAACCGACAGGCCCGTCGCCACAAGAAGGGCTGCGGTCTTGGTGATCCGGGGGCTGGGGGCGCATCGGCCCAGAACTTGGGACTGTTTTTTCATGCGCCCCATTAACCCTGAATTAGGTTTCCACTCGGTAAACATATAGGCATGTTTGATTTCATTCCTGCCGGAACGGCCCAGACCTCGACCCAGCCCGGACGGCACGACTCCCTGCCCCAATCCGAGGAATTCCTGCGTGCGCTGCAAGCGACCGGGCAGGATCCGCTGGTGCTTGAGCGGATGAACAATACCACCGTCCTGCGGCAACGGTTCTGGGGCCGCATCGACGTCGCCATGGTCAACCGGGCCACGGTGCACAAACCCCTGCGCCTTCTGGAAATGCTGCAGGAAGAAGGCCTGCGCCGCACGCCGGTGATCCTGTCACCGGAAACCCCCACACCCGAACTGGCCCGCCACGGCGCGGTGCCTCTGATGGGCCCCGCCAGTGTCGCCCGACTGAATCTGGCGCCCTGCCCCGACGCCCGCCGCGCCGCGTTACATCAGAAATGGCGCAACCGGCTGAGACACGGTGAATCTCAATCCCTGCGCCTGACGCGGCAGAACATGCCGGTGGATCCGACTCACTGGCTGTTTGCGGCCGATCAGGCAAAACAAACCGAACGCGGCTATCGCAGCTGGCCCGTCGGCCTGACGCTGGCCTATGCGCAGGCCAATCCCGGCATGGCGAAACTGTTTCAGGCCTTCGAGGGTAAAGAACCTGTGGCGGCGATTCTGGTGCTGCGCCACGGGGAGCATGCGACCTACCACCTGTCCCACAGCAGCGACCGCGGCAAACAGCTGTCGGCCCATAACCTTCTGATGTGGGAAGCGATGAGCTGGCTGTCCGCCCAGGGCTGCAAGAGCCTGGATCTTGGCGTTATCAACACCGAAGACGCGCCTGGCCTCGCCCGGTTCAAACTTGGCACCGGCGCCGACCTGCACCGTCTTGGTGGCACTTGGATTTTCTGGCCGCCGATGGGCCGCCTGCTGGCACCACTGGCGCGGCTGGACCGGCGCATGATGACGGCGGGTACCGCTGGACAGATCTGATCCCCCATGTTTATTTGAACACATGTTCAGATACTGGGAGGACCCCTGCTCATGAAACTTGACCAGACATGCGCGGTAATCACCGGCGGCGCATCCGGCCTTGGCGAGGCGACTGCCCGCCATTTTGCAGAAGGCGGTGCCAAGGTTACCATTCTTGACCGCGACGCCGAGCGTGGCGAGAAAGTCGCCGCCGAGATCGGTGGTTTCTTCGTTCAGACCGACGTCACCGACGAAGACTCGGTTGCCGCAGCGATTGCCTTTGCCGCCGAGAAGATGGGCCGGATTTCCGCCTGCGTGAACTGCGCTGGCATCGCCTATGGTATCAAGACCGTCGGCAAGGAGGGCGCACATCCGCTGGAGGCCTACAAGCGCACCATCGACATCAACCTCGTCGGCACCTTCAACGTGGCGCGGCTGGCAGCGGTGGAAATCGCCAAGAACGAGCCCGAGCCCGATGGCGCCCGCGGCGTGATCATCAACACCGCATCCATCGCGGCCTTTGACGGCCAGAAAGGCCAGGTAGCCTATTCCGCTTCCAAGGGCGGCGTTGTTGGCATGTGCCTGCCGATGGCGCGGGATCTGGCGTCCTCGGGCATCCGGGTGATGACCATCGCACCGGGCATCTTCATGACCCCGATGCTGGCCGGTCTGCCCGAAGAAGTGCAACAGCAACTGGCCGCCGATGTGCCGAACCCACCGCGCCTTGGCGATCCGGCGGAATACGGCCGCCTCGCAGGCTTCATCGTCGAGATGGGATACCTCAATGGCGAAGTGATCCGCATCGACGGCGCCCTGCGCATGCGTTAAAAATAGCGGATTAACAATACGTTAATCTAAAATATTAAAGGGGCGCCGTATCAGGCGCCCCTTTTCTTGTGGCAGTCTAATCACCGCACCTCTAAATGAATAGTTAACGATAAGATGCTGACTTTAGACAATGTTTCGCGCACGAAACAAATCCACTCAGGCATCGCCCGCCTTTTCCTCCAGCTCCAGCCACTCTTCCTCTGCAGCCGCCAGTTTTTCCTGGCGCTCTACAAGGGCTTCGGTGGCTTTCTTGAACTTCACCGGCTCGCGGGTGAACAGCTCTGGATCCGCCATCAGCTGTTCCAGTTTGGCGATCTCCTGCTCCAGCCGGTCGATCTCATCCGGCAGGGCCTCAAGCCGGTGTTTTTCCTTGAAGCTGAGACCTTCCTTCGGCGCCGCCTCCTGTTTCGGCTTTGGCTTGGAAGGTTTTGACTTTTCGACCTTTTCCTCCGCCTCTTTCGGTGCGCGTTGGGACAGGTAATCGCTCCAGCCGCCCGCATAAGCCGTGGCGCGCCCGTCGCCCTCCATGGCGATGGTGGTGGTGGCAACACGGTCCAGAAAATCCCGGTCGTGGCTGACCAGCAGCACCGTGCCGTCATAAGCGTCCAAAAGCTCCTGCAGCAGATCCAGCGTTTCCACATCGAGATCGTTGGTCGGCTCGTCCAGCACCAGAAGGTTGCTATGCCGCGCCATCAGTCGGGCCAGCAACAACCGCGCCTTTTCCCCACCTGACAGGGAGCGCACCGGCGCCCGCGCCTGCCGTTCATCGAACAGGAATTCCTTGAGGTAGCCCACCACATGTTTGGGCTGTCCCCGCACCATAACCTGATCAGCCTTGCCGGAAATCCCCAGCGCCGGATCCGTTGTCAGGTTTTCCCAGAGGCTGGCATCGGGATCGAGCTGATCGCGGGTCTGATCGAACAGGGCAATCTCCAGATTGGTGCCAAGGGTCACGCTGCCCGCGTCCGGCTCTTCCAGCCCCAGCAGCATCTTCAGCAGCGTCGTCTTGCCCGCGCCGTTGGGCCCCACAAAGGCGACGCGATCGCCGCGCTGCACCTTCAGCGAGAAGTTCGAGACGATGGTCTTATCATCAAAGGCCTTGGAAAGGCCCTCGGCTTCGATCACCTTGCGGCCTGACTTGGGTCCGGCATCCAGCGCCAGTTCGGCCGCGCCCTGGCGTTTAATCTGCGACGCGCGCTCGGCCTTCAGGTCCTGCAGCGCTCGCACCCGGCCCATGTTGCGTTTGCGCCGAGCCGAAATACCTTCGACGGCCCAGCGGCTTTCGGATTTGATCAACCGGTTCAGCTTGTGCCGCTGCTGGTCTTCTTCTTCCCAGATCTTGTCGCGCCAGGCCTCGAAGGCGTCAAATCCCTTTTCCTGACGCCGCACTTGCCCCCGGTCGACCCACAGTGTGGCGCGGGTCAGCGCGCGCAGGAAGGCCCGGTCGTGAGAGATCAGCACGTAGGCCGCGCGGGTGGATTTCAACTCCCCTTCGAGCCAGGTGATCGCCTCGATATCCAGATGGTTGGTCGGTTCATCCAGCAGCATCAGATCGGGCGCTTCGGCCATCAGCTTAGCCAGGGCCGCGCGGCGCCGTTCCCCGCCCGAGGCAGTCTCCACCGGGCGCGCGGGATCAAACTTCAACCCCTCGCCCGCGCGCTCCACCCGGTACATCTCGCCCGGCTCCAGGGCGCTGGCGGCGAAATCACCAAGCGTCGCAAACCCGGTCATCTGCGGGTCCTGCTCCATATAGCCTACCGATTTACCTGGCGGCACCACGATGCTGCCTTGATCCGGTTCGACGAGGCCCGCCATCACCTTCATCAGGGTGGATTTACCCGAGCCGTTGCGGCCCACAAGGGCAACCCGGTCACCGGGCTGCACCACGAGGTCGAGATCGGAAAACACCGGATCGCCACCAAAGGTGAGCGATATGCCGGACATCTGCAAAAGAGGAATTCGTGCCATGAAAGCCAGCTAAACCGGCCCGCCCGCGCCGTCAACGCCGACCACGGCTGGGAGCCGTGGAAATCGGCTATACCGGGGTTGCCACAGCGCGCAGCAGGCGTTTGCGCGTCTCCGGGATGGCCCCGACATCGACGCCGGTAAAGACATGCAGCGTATTGAGCTCCTCATCCACGACCGCGTGATCGCTGACCCAGCCGCCCATCAACAGATAGGTCCGCAACAAAGGCGGCATATGGCGCAGGGCCACCTTCTGGTCCGGTATGCGCGTCGGCAGGTGGTCAAACCGCACCACTTGCGGCGCCTTGATCACAGGCTGCCACATGCCGGGCGCCAGATGGCGCTGCCGCAGCATTGCAAAACTGTCGAGGTAGGGCGCCGCCTCCGTGCCCGCAAAGGAACTGCACCCGAACAGCATCCGGATATCTTCGGCGTCCACCAGGGCGGTGATCGCCCCCCAGGCGATGCGCAAGATGTCTGCATCCGCGGCGCCTTCCCGAATGCAGAACCGCCCGATCTCGGCCATGCGGCCCTCATAGGAACTGAGCCGGGACAGGTCATAGTATTGGGCTGCATAGCTTTGGGGAATGTCCTGACCGTTCTCCAGCGTCAGCATCCGGAAACACCCAATCAGTGCCCTGGTGTCCCGCTCTTCGATCAGTATGTGGCGGCAGCGGGAATCATAGGGATCACGATCCGGCTTTACAGTACCAAAGCATTTGCTGCGCAACTCTTGCGCCGCGTGAAGATCCGCATCTGTCCCTGCGAACCGGGCCAGATAACGGCCTTTGCTGAGGAGTGTTTCCGTCAGGAGCGTTGCAGACTGCGCCATTGCCGATCCCCCATGTGGCGGCCAGACCTCTCATCCGGCACCCCACCCGCGTTTCCATAGGGCGCAGTCAGACTAGCATCCCCAGATCACAACCGCACGACAGACACCGCAGCCCATGGCCACCACTGTTTACTGGTCGAGGATTGCATCCGGGGAGAAGTTGCCCAGGTTGCCGATCAACTGACGCAGGAAGGTTTTGTCCTCGATGCTGGAGGATGTGACGCGGCGCTGCAGCGGAATCACCCGGCCATCCTCAAGCCCGAAACGCTGGATGCCGCTAACGACGCCGCGCGTGTCAAAGTTGACCGCAACCAGTTCGCGGGACACCGGTTTGGGCTCCGCAGCGCCATAATGGCGCATCCGGGTGGACACATAGTAGTAGCCGCTTTCGTTCAGCACGCCGGAAGACGAAGGGATACCGATGCTCTCCGCAACCGAGTCTCGGCTGTCCACGCCGACGACCACTTCTGCCAGATCTTCCTCGGATGGCACATAGCCGTGCTTGCGATAGCTGGCCGCGCAGGCGGTCAAGGATCCGCACAGCAGCAGTGTCGCCGCCAGCTTTGCCGCTGATTTCAGCTTGATTGACTGTGCACCCATGATGCCCCCCGAAAGACTGCCGCGACCCCGGCTTGATTACGCCGCCCATCCCGATTACCTAATGCAGCCTTCTGGTTCAAGAAACGAAAGTTTGCAAAATGGCTGACAGCACTGCTTTCCGGGTCGCGGATCTGCCGCAGAACGCCCCGACGCCCTTTGATATCCGCCCCGATGCCGATGCCCTGGCTGCCCTGGCGCGGGATCTGGAGGTCAACAGCCTGCGCAAGCTGCGGTTCGAAGGCGAGATCCGCGCCAGCGGGCGCCGGGACTGGGTGCTGACCGCCACCCTGGGCGCCACGGTGGTGCAGGACTGCGTGGTCACGCTGGATCCGGTCACCACCCGGATCGACCAGAAGGTGCGGCGACAGTACATGGCATCCTACGAGGAACCGGAAGACGCCGAAGCAGAAATGACCGAGGATGAAACCATCGAACCGCTGAGCAGCAGCATCGATCCCTATGAAGTAATGATTGAGGCACTGACCCTGGCGATTCCCGCTTACCCGCGCAAAGAAGGCCAGGAACTGGGCGAAGCAGTGTTCGCTGAACCGGGTGTTAAACCCATGCGCGACGAAGACACCCGCCCCTTTGCCGCCCTTTCGGCTCTCAAGGAACAGTTGAAAGGCGACGACTGACGGTAAATGAGGCGGAAAAATACCGTATGGTGAACTTCCTGCTGGTACTGACGCCCCGCCTGCCCTAAAAAACCGCTTGCGCCGCAGAGGATTCGCAGTATTTTCGCGCGCTCATCGGAATTTTTGGTTGGACATCGGAGAGGCTGCGGCCTACACGCACGTCACACCGATCACGACAAAACAATGAAATCGCGCGGCGGGGATGGCCCCAAGGCGCCAAGCAGACAAAGGTTGAGACATGGCCGTCCAACAGAACAAAGTATCCAAATCGCGCCGCAACAACCGTCGCGCGCACGATGCCCTGGTTGCTGCAAACCCGAACGAATGCTCCAGCTGCGGCGAACTGAAGCGTCCGCACCACGTGTGCCCGTCCTGCGGCCACTACGACGATAAAGAAATCGTTGCAGCGAACGACGAAATCGACATGGATGAGGACGCGGCGTAAGCCCTCCTTTGATCACATAACGCCAGGCAGGCTTTACCTATGACGGGCAAACCCGATCAATCCAAAGCGCAGACTGGTAAAATTGTGATTTCTGTCGATGCCATGGGCGGAGATGCCGGCCCTGCCGTAGTGGTGGCCGGTATCGCGAAATCCGCCGAGAAGAACCCGAATATCGGATTCATTCTACATGGCCCCGAAGACGAATTGGCACCCTTGGTTGCCAAACGGCGCATCCTGGCGGATCGCGTCGTTATTCGTCATGTCGACAGCGTTGTCACCATGGACGACAAGCCCAGCCAGGTCATGCGCAATGGCAAGGGCACCTCGATGTGGTCCGCATTGGACGCCGTGAAGAACGGCGAATCCGCCGGGGTCGTCTCTTGCGGCAATACCGGCGCGCTGATGGCGCTCAGCATGTTGCGCCTGCGCAAGGTGCCGGGCGTCAACCGCCCCGCGATTGCGATTCTCTGGCCATCACGGAACCCGCAGGGGTTCAACGTGATGCTGGATGTGGGCGCCGATGTGCGCGCCGACGCGCAGGATCTGCTGCAATACGCGCTGATGGGCACCTCCTATACTCGTAATTCCATGGATATCGCCCGCCCGCGCGTTGGCCTGCTCAACGTCGGCACCGAGGAACACAAGGGCCGCGCCGAGCTGAAAGAAGCCCATGCGTTGATCGCCGAAAATGCCGGGATCGCCGATTATGAATTTGTCGGCTTTGTCGAAGGCAGCGATATCCCCGGCAATGTGGCAGATGTCATCGTCACCGACGGCTTTACCGGAAATGTCGCGATCAAGACCGGTGAAGGCACCGCCAGCCTGGTCCGCTCGGCCCTGCGCGAGGCCTTTGAATATTCCTTCCTGTCCAAGATCGCGGCGCTGCTGGCCTATACCTCTCTGTCGCGGCTGGCAAAACGGATCGATCCGCGGCGCGCCAATGGTGGCGTGTTTCTGGGCCTAAACGGCACCGTGGTAAAATCCCACGGCGGCGCCGATGCCACCGGGGTATCGGCCGCAGTAAAACTGGCCTTCCGTCTGGCCGAGCAGGGTTTTGCCGAAAAACTGGCCGCGCGGGTTGCATCCGCCGTGGAGCTTACCCAAGATGCCGCAGGCTCCGACGACGACGACCGGATCTCAACAAAATAAGACCAAGAAGGCAGTCACAGAATGACGCGACGTGCAGTAGTTGTAGGCACCGGCCATTATCTCCCTAAACGCGTGGTCGAAAACGCGGAATTCGAAGCCACCCTGGACACCACGGACGAATGGATTCGCTCCCGCTCCGGGATTGAACGCCGCCATTTCGCCGAAGAGGGCGAAACCACCTCCTCGATGGCAACCGCAGCGGCCAAGGCGGCGCTCTCCGATGCCGGTCTTGTGGCTGACGATATCGACGCGATCATCGTGGCCACCTCGACCGCCGATCTGACCTTCCCTTCGGCGGCCACCATGGTGCAGGCGCAGCTGGAAATGACCCGCGGCTTTGCCTTTGACGTGCAGGCGGTCTGCGCCGGCTTCGTCTATGCGCTCTGCAACGCAAACGCATTGATCGCCTCCGGTCAGGCTGACCGGGTTATGGTGATTGGCGCCGAAACCTTCTCGCGCATCATGGACTGGACCGACCGATCGACCTGCGTGCTCTTCGGTGATGGCGCCGGCGCGCTGATTCTTGAGGCACAGACCGGCGCGGGCACCAGCGATGACCGCGGAATTCTGGCCACCGATCTGAATTCAGACGGGCGCTACAAGGATTTGCTTTATGTAGACGGCGGTGTTTCCACCCAGTCGACCGGCCATCTGCGCATGCAGGGCAACCAGGTTTTCCGCCATGCCGTGGAGAAACTGGCCAAGACCGCAACCACAGCGCTGGAACGCGCGGGCCTTGGCGCCGAAGACGTGGACTGGATCGTGCCGCATCAGGCCAATATCCGCATCATTCAGGGCACCGCCAAGAAGATGGGCCTCAGCCTCGATAACGTTGTGGTGACCGTTCAGGACCACGGCAACACCTCTGCTGCGTCGATTCCACTGGCCCTGTCGGTCGGCAAGGAACGCGGTCAGATCAAGCCCGGGGATCTGATCGTCACCGAGGCGATCGGCGGCGGATTGGCCTGGGGCGCGGTCGTGCTGCGCTGGTAGCACGGGACAGCGCAATCTCGCAGCGCGCAATTCATTGATATTGACAGTGAAATTCCCCAGCCCCTATGCTTGAGCAAACAACGGGGACTGGTATGAGCGAAAAAACTCTGACGCGAATGGATCTGAGCGAGGCCGTTTTCCGCGAGGTTGGCCTCTCCCGCAATGAAAGCGCGCAACTGGTTGAAAGCATGCTGCAGCACATGTCAGACGCCCTTGTCCGCGGGGAGCAGGTGAAAATCTCTTCTTTCGGGACCTTTAGCGTCCGGGACAAGACGGCACGTGTGGGGCGCAATCCCAAAACCGGTGAAGAGGTTCCGATTCAGCCACGCCGTGTGCTGACCTTCCGGCCCTCCCATCTGATGAAAGACCGAGTCGCTGACGGCAACCGCAGCTGAAGACGGCTGCCCCGACCGGTCCAGAACCAACGGAATCAATACCCATGTCCAAATCACCAGACGCCTTCCGCACCATCAGCGAAGTGGCGGAATGGCTGGGGGTGCAAGCGCATGTCCTGCGCTTCTGGGAAAGCAAATTCACCCAGGTAAAACCGGTCAAGCGAGCCGGTGGGCGCAGATACTATCGCCCTGCGGACATGCTGCTCCTGGGTGGCATTCGCAAGCTGCTGCATGACGATGGCATGTCCATCAAGGAAGTTCAGGCAATTCTGCGCGACCTTGGCATTACCCATGTCTCCGAGATGTCCCATAGCCTTGATACGGCCTCCCCCGGAGAACCGGACGGAACCGGAACCGGCGGTGGGTTCGCCCAGAGCAATGCAGCCACAGAATCTGCCGCAGCGCATCCCCGCGCTGGCGCAACGCCAGGGCCCAGCGTCGAGGGCGACCCCGAGATCGCGGGTGAAAGCGCAGGAGCGGAAGAAGACTCGCCGCGCGCCGCCAGCCATCTGCCGTTTTTCGAACAGGAACAATTTGATCCCTTTGCAGAGGTCGCTGACGAAAGCCCGGCGGGCGCCCAGCCCAGTGCATCGCAAGCTGAGAGCATTCCAGAGACCATCTCGGAGCTGGATCAGGATGAGTCGCCACTGGTGCAGGCGGAGCCAGACGATGCCCTGTCCGAGGCCCCCAATGCGGAGCCCGACACATCGACGGATCAACCTATTGCCTCTGACCTGTCGGAAGAGCTTCCCCCGCCACAAGACGACCTGAGCGGCGAAGAAAGCCTGCCTTTCGACGAGGTGCAGCCCGTCTCCACAGAGCCGGAACCTGCACAGATCATGATGGACCTTGGCGGCCACGACGCCCCTGCCCCGGAATGCGAGGCAGACCCGGTGATCGAAGAAACCGCCGCGCCGGAGGCAACAGCCGAACCAGCCCCCTTCGCAGGAGAAGCGGACAGCACCACGGATGACACTGGCAGCGAGGTCCAGTCGGAACCGAATGCGGAGGCGGAAGCGCTTGTGCCAACCGACGATCAGGCCGAGCCTGCCTTCGAGGTCAGCTTCGCACCGGATGAGACCGAGCCGCCAACCGCGCCGATTGACCCTGCTGTGCCGCTCACCAGCCACCTCGACGCTCCCACGCCCTTGGGTGAGAGCGAGCCCGCCGAGTTGGGCGACGCCCACGCCGACCTGATGGCCGAGGAAGCGCCGACTGAGGCTATGGCTACGGAGCATGACGAGCCTGAACCCGCATCCGAGCAAGCCCCTGTCGAAGCCATCCTGCCTGAGGAACTCTCAGAGCAAATGGACGAGGAACTAGCCGAATCCGACGCAGATGCAGCCCTGCAGGATGCCATGGATGCAGATGCACCGCGGGAAGGATTTGCCCCTCCGGGCCTGCCGGACAATGCGGAGCAGGACGCTGCAACCGATGCGCCCGAAGCAGGCTTTCCCCCGACCGGGGATCTCCCGATGGAGGAATCCAAGCCGCGAATCATTTCCGTGCCCGACGAAAATCTGGCCGCCCAGGTCAACCTGCGTCCCGGTGTTCTGGCCCTGTTGTCGCAGACAACGGAACTGCGGCCCGAAGTGCGCGCCGAAGTTGCCGAATGCGCCGCCGAGCTGCGCCAATGGCTGGAAGCACATTAATTTTCCAAAGCAGCGGAAAAACTTGGCAATGCCTCTTGCCCCCGCCGGGAAAAACGGTAGAAAGCGCTTCAACGGGCTATGGCGCAGCCTGGTAGCGCGTCCGTCTGGGGGACGGAAGGTCGCAGGTTCGAGTCCTGCTAGCCCGACCATACAAAACGCCTGGGTGTTTGCGCACCCAGGCGTTTTGTGTATGTGTAGCCTGGGGTTACGGATCGGGACCATCATCTGGGTCGTCTTGAACAGCAGCCCGACCGGGCGGATGCCCGGCCAGACGGGAGAAAGACAATGACAGGCGTTTTACCCAGCCAGACACTGGAAACCATGCTGCAGCAGGGCGAGATCACCCTGTCCGAGCCTTTGATCGACGGGCAAATCCAGCCTGCAAGTCTGGATCTGCGGCTGGGCCATGTGGCTTACCGCGTGCGCGCCTCCTTCCTCTCTGGACACGGCAACACGGTCGCTGATCGCCTCTCTGAATTTGAAATGCACCGCATTGATCTGGATGGCGGCGCTGTTCTGGAAAAGGGCTGCGTCTACGTGGTGCCGCTCCTCGAAGGTTTGGCCCTGCCGCAGGACGTCTCCGCCGTGGCCAATGCCAAAAGCTCAACCGGGCGGCTGGACCTGCTCACGCGCACCATCACCGATGGCGGCGAGGAATTCGACCGCATCAAGCCGGGTTACACCGGGCCGCTGTATGCCGAGATATGCCCGCGTTCCTTCTCCGTGCTGGTGCGCCCCGGCATGCGGCTCAATCAGATCCGCTTCCGCACCGGTCAGGCGGTGCTGAGCGATCAGGAACTCAGCGCGCTGCACGCAGAAAGCCCGCTGGTGGATGGCGAGGCGGTGATCGAGGATGGCTTGGGCTTTTCCGTGGACCTGCAACTGCCAGGTACCGATCTAGTGGGCTACCGGGCCAAACCGCATACCGGGGTGATCGATCTGGACCGGATCGGCGAATACGATCCGCAGGATTACTGGGAAGAGGTGCGCACCACCAAGGGCCGCATCATTCTGGATCCCGGCGCCTTTTACATCCTTGTCAGCCGCGAGGCCGTGCATATCCCGCCGGCCTATGCCGCCGAAATGGCGCCATATCTGGCCATGGTCGGGGAATTTCGGGTGCATTACGCGGGCTTTTTCGATCCCGGCTTCGGTCACGCTTCAGTGGGCGGAGCTGGATCGCGTGGCGTGCTTGAGGTGCGCTGCCACGAAGCGCCTTTCGTGCTGGAACACGGGCAAGTCGTCGGTCGATTGGTCTATGAACGTATGGCTGAGGTACCTCAGCAGCTTTATGGCGCGGGCATAGCCTCCAACTATCAGGGACAGGGACTGAAACTGTCCAAGCACTTCAAACAGCCACAATCTAGCTGACGCCGGAAGCGCCCCCAGGCGGAAAAGCTCAGCGGTTGTCCCGCTGGGCGCGCCGCGCACGCCGCTCCTGCCGCATCTCGCGGATCCTTTCGCGTTCAGCGCGTTCTTCCGCCTCTGCCGGTGTCTCGGGTCGGTTTTCCGCCTGCCCGCCCCGCCCGCGTTTTCCACTGCGCCCCGACAGCGCGTTGAGCCCCGCATCCACGCCGGAGTTGACGGCCCTCCCGACAAGGCGGCGCATGATCATGTTGAGAATGGATTCGACGTTCATCAATAGGCTCCGGTTCCGTTCAAATGCCATTGTGACATCGGAATGGGACGATTTCTTGGCAGGCTGCCCCCGCACACGAAATCGTCAGCTTTCGAACAGCTCTGGCTGCTCCTCGGGATCCTCGTCCCCGTCGTCACCGCCCTGCCCCGTCGGGAAGCTGCCCGGCGGCGGGCGGCTTTCCAGCAGCCCGGCAGAGCGCAGTTCCTTCACCCCCGGCAGGTCGCGGGCGCTTTCCAGACCGAAGTGATCCAGGAACACCGGTGTTACCACGAATGTCACCGGGCGGCCCGGCGTCATACGGCGGCGACCAAGGCGGATCCACTCCATTTCCAAAAGCTGATCAATGGTGCCCCGGGACACCGATACGCCGCGGATCTCTTCGATCTCGGCCCGCGTCACCGGCTGATGATAGGCGATGATAGCCAGGGTTTCGATTGCCGCCCGGCTCAGCTTGCGGGTCTCGACGATTTCCTTCTGCATCAGGAAGCCAAGGTCCGGCGCCGTGCGGATTGCCCAGGCATCGCCCACGCGCACCACCCTGACACCGCGCCCCTCGTAGCGTTTGCGCA
The DNA here is from genome assembly GCF_041008785.1 of Pseudophaeobacter sp. 1A16562. Lineage (NCBI taxonomy): Bacteria > Pseudomonadati > Pseudomonadota > Alphaproteobacteria > Rhodobacterales > Roseobacteraceae > Pseudophaeobacter > Pseudophaeobacter sp. 1A16562. The sequence continues at coordinate 68,358 of NZ_JAXGFT010000007.1, forward strand.
GGTATTCCAGCGCCTCGCCGGGATTGCAGCCATGCGGCATGCGGGCCTCCAGATCGCGCAGGGTGACAGGCTCGGTACTGGCGAACAGCACCGCCTCGACCATGCGCTCCTGCTCGGCCATGGGCGGGGCATCGAACAGGCTGTCCGACTCCTGCTGCGCCTTGTCCGGCTCCTGGTTGCTGAAATCTTCCATCAGGTGTTCCCGTTCAGGTGGCGCAACTGGATCGGCGCAAAGGTCTCGTTCTGGCGGATTTCCAGCTGGCCTTCCTTGACCAGCTGCAGGGAGGCGGCAAAGGTCGCCGCCGTGGCCGAGCGCCGTTTCACGGGATCACTGTGCCAGCCATCTGGCAGGTAGCTCAGCATATCGGTCCAGCTGCCGGTAAAACCAATGAGGCCGCGCATCCGCTCCAGCGCCTCCTCCATGGTGAAGACTGAATCCCGGTCCATCACAAAGGGGCGGAAATCGTCGCGGGTGCGGATCCTGGCATAGCCCTGCATCAAGTCGAGAAGGTTGGCGCTATAGGTCACGGTGCGGATACGTTCGACCGTTTCGCTTTGCCCACGGGCAAAGAAATCCCGCCCCAACTGGTCACGCCCCATCAGCCGCGCCGCCGCATCGCGCATGGCCTGAAGCCGCTCCAGCTGGAACGCCAGATGCGCCGCCAGTTCCTCCCCCGAGGGGCCTTCTTCTTCGGGGTCGGGGGGGAGCAACAGCCGCGATTTCAGGAAGGCCAGCCAAGCCGCCATCACCAGATAATCAGCCGCCAGTTCGATCCGCAGCTCCTTGGCACGCTCCACGAAACTAAGATATTGCCGGGCAAGCTCCAGAACCGAAATACGCCGCAGATCCACCTTCTGGGTGCGCGACAGCGTCAACAACAGGTCGAGCGGCCCCTCATAGCCGTCGACATCGACAATCAGCGCCTCAGCCGCCAGCCGATCCTCGACCGAGGGCTGAACTTCTTCCGGAAAAAGTGACTCTTCAGACATAAACCTTTCCGCCCATCAGGGCAGCAAGTTCGGCCTCGGCAGCCTCTATGTCAAGCGCAGCGGGGGTTTTGCGCGCCGCGATGGCCCGCAGGGCGCGGTTTTGCCCCACCTCATCCAGGGTTCCGGCAGCCTCTGCCACCTGCGTACGCACGGCAAGATCGGCATTGCACAGCAGAACGATATCGCAGCCCGCCGCGCGGGACTGCCCGGCGATATCTGCCGGTGCCCCCTGCAGGGCCTTCATCGAGATATCGTCGGTCATGATCAGCCCGTCAAAGCCTATGCCCTTGCGGATCCGTTCCATCACCGGGGGCGACAGGGTCGCGGGGCGCGGATCAAGCGCGTCAAAGACGATATGCGCCGTCATTGCCATCGGGAGGTCATTCAGCGCCCGGAAGGCCGCGAAATCCGTAGCCTCCAAATCGGCAGCGGATGCGGCCACATGCGGAAGGTCCAGATGGCTGTCCGCCACCGCGCGGCCATGGCCGGGAATATGTTTCAGAACCGGCACCACGCCGCCATCAAGATGCGCCTCGGCCACCGCGCGAGCCAGTACGGTCACATCCGGCAAAGCCTCGCCATAGCAGCGATTGCGCAGAAACGGGTGAGTGTCGGCAGAGGCGATATCTGCAATCGGGGCGCAGTTGCTGTCGATGCCAAGCGCGTGCAACTCATGCGCAATCAGGCGATAGCGCAGATACATGGCCCGTTCGGCGCCGTCACCAGCCTGAACCGCGTGTTCCATCGGCGGCAGCCAGTCGCGCCCCAGTGGCGGGCGCAGGCGCTGCACCCGGCCGCCTTCCTGATCAATGGTGATCAGGCAATCGCGGCCCACGGAATCGCGGAGCTCTCCGCAGAGGGCACGGACCTGATCTGCAGAGCTGATATTGCGGGCAAACAGGATAAAGCCAAAAGGATCCGCGTCGCGGAACAGGGCCTTTTCATTCTGGGTGAGGCGCAGCCCCTCTGCATCCAGAATGGTCGCGCCAAATCCTGTCATCGGGTGGTCACGGGGATGCAGTCGGCATTGCCTGCCACCAGTGCAGAGCAGAACCGGCGGGCATCAGACAGCCCGTCAAAGCCCATGGCCCGCAGACGGTAGAAGGTGCGGCCACCGCTTTCGGCGCGCTGGATCACCCGTTTCTTGTCGGCAAGGTAGTCGTCGAACTGCGCATAGATCCGGTCCCATTCGGAGCGGGCGACCTCAGCACTTTCATAAGCGCCAAGCTGCGCCAGCCGCGTACCTGCGGGCAGGCTGTCGGCAGAAACCTCGATCGCGACAGCAGAGCTGGGAGTTGCGGCCGGGGCAGCTGCGGGGGTGAACCGCGCAGGCCGCAGGTTCGGGCGCAGCGAAACCTTGACGCCTGGCGCCTTCAGCAGCGCGGCAGAAGGTTGCGGCGCGGACGAAACAGCGGCGATTTCAACCGGCTTCAGGGGCTGCGGCTGTACGATCTCGGGGGCCGCGACAGAGGCATTGGAAACTTGCTCCGGCGCTGCATCCGGTGTCTCTGCACCAAGAGGCGTTACCCCATCGGTAAGTTCAGCCACCAGGGCGTTGATGTCACCGCTTTGATAGGCGGCCAGAGACTGATCCGAAACTGCGGGCGCCTCGCGGTCGGCGCGGTTCTGTTCGGCCTGCTGCGCCAGTTCCGACATCGGCCGGTCGTCCTCGGTCAGCTCAATGGGTTGCGGCGCCAGCACCAGACGCTCTGCTGGATCCTCGGCAGTGCCGGTTGCGGCCACGGCGTTCACTGCCAGCCCCTGATGGTCTGCCGGACGGCCGCCGGGGTTTTCCGGCTGCACGCGCATCGGCCCTTCGACCGCGCGCACCACAGGCACGCCGCTGACATCGCGCATCACCAGCTTGTAGCCCCAGACGCCGATCCCGACGACCAGCGCCAGCGAAGCGACCGCACCGAGCATTCCGGCCATCCGGCCAAATCCTGCCCGCCCAGCAGGCGCGGCATCATCGGCGTAGCCGTAATCATCGGCCATATAGGCATCCGCCTCATAGCCGGTCCCATCGGCCTGCGCCGGATCAAAGCCACCAAAACCCTGCGGTGCATAGGGCGCGGCAGGGGCTGCGGTGGCTTGGGGTGAAACAAAACTCTGCTGTGCCTGCGGCTGGACCGACGGGTCATAGGCACCGAACTGCTGCTGTCGCTGATACTGAACACCACCGGCAGAATCGCCATCTGCGACTCCGCTCTGGTCATAGGCCGGGCGCGTGCCCGCCTGCGTAAAATACGCCATTATCCGCCTCACTGCCCGTTTCATGCGCCACATCACCTGCGCCGCATTTTCGGGTCTCTTGAACTGCCTCGTTCCGGCGGTCTGTGCGTATTTTTATCGCATCTCTTCCGCCGGGGTCACGCCAAGAATACCAAGACCAGCGGAAATGACAATGGAAACGGCCCGTGCAAGTGCCAAATTGGCATGTGTTGCCGATTGGCTGCTCTCGTTAACAAATCGTAAACTTTTGTCGCTTTTGCCGAGATGGTACAGGCCGTGCAGATCCGAAGCCAGATCGTAGAGGTAGAAGGCTACGCGGTGCGGCTCGTTGCTGCGGGCCGCAATTTCCACCAGGCGCGGCCATTCCGCCAGCTTGCGGGCCACCGACAGCTGCGCCGGAGCGGCCAGCAGCGACAGATCCGCATCGGCTAGGGCCGCATCATCAGAAGCGATTCCCGCCTCTTCCGCCTTGCGCAGGGTCGAGCAGATCCGCGCATTGGCATATTGCACGTAGAAGACCGGGTTGTCTTTGGACTGCTCCAGCGCCTTGTCGAGATCAAAGTCAAAGCCCTGATCGTTCTTGCGGGTAAGCAGCATGAAGCGGGTAACATCAGGGCCCACGGCCTCGACCACGTCGCGCAGGGTGACAAATGTCCCTGCCCGTTTGGACATCTTGAATTCCTGACCGTCCTTGAACAGCTTCACCAATTGGCACAGCTTGATATCCAGTGGCACCTTACCATCGGACAGGGCCGACACAGCGGCCTTCATGCGCTTCACATAGCCGCCGTGATCGGCGCCAAAGATGTCGATCAGTTCGTCAAAGCCACGCTCCACCTTGTCATAGTGATAGGCGATATCGGGGGCGAAATAGGTCCAGGCGCCATCGGATTTCTTCACCGGACGATCCACGTCATCGCCGTGTTCGGTGGATTTGAACAGGGTCTGCTCACGCGGTTCCCAGTCTTCCGGCTTCTTGCCTTTCGGCGGCTCCAGCACGCCTTGGTAGATGAGCCCCTTGGCATCAAGACTTTCCAGCGCGGCTTCGATCTTGCCGGTGCCATAAAGCGATTTTTCGGAGAAGAAGACATCCATTTCGATGCCGAGCAGCTTCAGATCCTCGCGGATCAGATCCATCATCGCGTCGGTAGCGAAATTGCGCACTTCCTGCAGCCAAACCTCTTCGCCTTTGCCGACATAGGCATCGCCTACCTTGTCCTTCAGCGCCTGCCCGACCTCGATCAGGTAATCGCCGGGATAGGTTCCATCCTCGAATGCCACTTCCTGACCGTGCGCCTCAAGATAGCGCAGGTAGACGGAGCGGGCGAGCACATCGACCTGACCGCCACCATCGTTGATATAATATTCGCGGGTGACGTCATAACCCGCATAGGCCAGCAGCGAGGCCAGCGCGTCGCCGAAGACCGCACCGCGCGTGTGCCCCACGTGCAGCGGGCCGGTCGGGTTTGCGGAGACATATTCCACGTTGACCCGTTTGCCCTGCCCCAGCTCGGACTTCCCATAGGCCGTGCCATCCGCCAGAACGGAACCCAGCACACCCTGCCAGACGGACGGTGCCAGACGCAGGTTCAAAAAGCCCGGACCGGCCACTTCGGCAGAGGTGATCCGATCATCCTGCGCCAGATGTGCCGCTAGTGCCTCGGCGATGTCGCGCGGCTTTTTCTTGGCTGGTTTTGCCAGCACCATGGCTGCATTGGTCGCCATATCCCCATGCGCCGGATCGCGGGGCGGCTCCACCGCCACGTTGTCGAAAGAAAGCCCCCCGGGCAGCGTGCCGTCCGCGGTCAACGCGTTCAGGCTGTCGATCACAAGCGAGCGGATATCGTTGAAGAGGTTCATATCGGGCGTCCTATTGGTTTGATCTAGCGGATACCCACGCCTGCGTCAGGGGTCAACCATCAGCGACCGCCACAAGGCCTGTCATGCCCCAATGGGCAGCGCAAACTGGTCCGCAACGCCCGAATGGCCCTCATGCGCGCCAGTCCACTGCGCTAGGCCGCAGGTTTCCCCAGGACTAGGCCGCAGGTTTCCCCAGGATCAGCCGGTCATGTTCCTGCAGCGCAAATCGGTCCGTCATGCCCGCAATGTAATCCGACACCAGACGCGCAAGAACGGTCTGGCTGTCCGCAGCGCGGATCTCGGCGTGCCAGCGTTCCGGCATCTGATAAGGGTTGGCCAGAAAGTAGGGAAACAACGCTTCGACCACCTGCGCCACCTCGGCGCGTTTCTTCATGACCTTCGGCGCCCGGTACATGCGCAGGAACAGGAACGCACGGATCTCCTTCAGATCCCTCCACAACCCGTCGGAAAAGGCCACTACCGGCGTGCCCAGCGCGCGCACATCTTCGACGCTTTGCACCCCGGCCTCCCGCAACAGGCCGCGGGAGGTCGCGATTACATCTTCGACCATCACGCCAAAGACGCGCCGCAGCGCCTCGTGTCGGCGCCGGTTCAGCTCAAGCCCAGGATAGCGCAGGTCCACCTCGCGATAGGCCGACCCGACGATGGGCAGATCGGCGATTTCCGCATCGCTAAACAACTCTGCTCGCAACCCGTCGTGCAAATCGTGATTGTTATAGGCGATATCATCGGCCAGTGCCGCCACCTGCGCTTCGGCGCTGGCGTGGGTGCTGAGCTCCAGATCCATGGTGTCGTTGAATTCGGCCAGCGCCCAGGGCAGCGGGCCAGTGACCGGGCCATTATGCTTTGCGATGGCCTCCAGCGTTTCCCAAGTCAAGTTCAGCCCGTCGAAATTGGCATAGTGGCGTTCAAGGCTAGTGACGATGCGGATCGCCTGCGCGTTGTGATCAAAGCCGCCATAGGGTGCCATCAACGCATGCAGCGCATCCTCGCCCGTATGGCCAAAGGGCGTGTGCCCCAGATCATGCGCCAGCGCGACCGCCTCGGTCAGTTCTTGATTGACCCCCAGCGCCCCGGCAATCGTCCGCGCCACCTGCCCGACCTCGATCGAATGGGTCAGCCGAGTGCGGTAGTTGTCACCTTCGTGTTCGACAAAGACCTGCGTCTTGTGCTTGAGCCTGCGAAAGGCGCTGGCGTGGATGATGCGATCGCGGTCCCGTTGAAAGGGAGAGCGGAAGTAGCTTTCTTCCTCGGCGACCAACCGGCCACGGCTCCGATTTGGCATCGTCGCAAAAGGCGCATTCATTTCTGATCTTTATCCTTTGCAAATCTTGTCGCCCGCCCAGGACTTTCTATATATGGGTTAGCACGCGGCACCACATATTTGGGAGAAAATATATGCAATTGCCCCCAAAAGTCACAGAACGCGCCTTTGCGCGCCTCGCCGAGATCGGCGCCGCCGGTCAGGGTCAGGCCTTGCGGGTCGCCGTCGAAGGGGGCGGTTGTTCCGGTTTCCAGTATGAGATCGGCCTCGACACCCCGACGCCCGAGGATCTGGTGCTCGAAGGCGGCGGTGAGAAGGTTGTGGTGGATGCGGTTTCGCTGCCGTTTCTGGAAAACGCGGTCATCGATTTCACCGAAGAGTTGATCGGTGCGCGTTTCACCATCGAGAACCCGAATGCTACCTCCAGCTGCGGCTGCGGCACCTCCTTCTCGATGTAAATCTTCTCATCTGGGCGTCGCCACGCTCGCGTCGGTGCCCCGATCGTTAAAGACTATTCCCACGCCTCGAAAAGATCTGGCAGGCGACGACCGGATTACGGGTCCGTGCGCATCGCCACGCCTGCGCGGTGCCGGACCTGCCGCCGCGCATTGATCATCGACTTGCTCCAGACATTGCCACCTGGGGTTAGCTGATCCCAGACAAGATAGATCCCCGAGGCCACAATCACCGCAGCCCCCATCCAGGTGCCCTGCTCCGGCACCTCGCCAAACCCAAGCGCGCCGATCAATACCATCCAGACGAATTGCAGGTTCATCAGCGGCGTCACCGCATAGGATGGCAACCGTCTCAGCGCCGCCACCAGTAGCCAACGCGCCCCGAACAGCAGACCGGCATAGCTCAGCGCCCAGACGACATCCACCATTGGCATTGGCAGCCAGACAAAGGGCAGCACCGGCAGCATGACAAGGCTGAGCGCCAGATTGGGATAGAACACCTGCGCCAGCACGTTCTGCTCATGCCGACCGATATAGCGTGACAGCGTGATCGACAGCGTCCCCAGCACAGAGGCCCCCAGCGCCACCACGTGGCCCGCTGTCAGGCTGGATAGACCGCCCGGAAAGACGCAGATCACCCCACCGAAACCCGCCGCCAGTGCCAGCCAGGCGCCGGGACGCACCGGCTCGCGCAGGATCGGCGCCGACATCAGCCCGGCCAGAAGCGGCATCAGTCCGATGAAGATGAACACCTCGGCAAAAGGCAGCAGGCGGAAGGCATAGAAGAAACACAAGGCCGCCGCCACCGTGGCCGCGGACCGCAGCCCCATGGCCCAGCGGCAGTCCGTGCGCAGCCCGTCCGGTAGCGACCGGGCGCCGCCGCGCATGAGGGTGGTCGCAGCGCAAAGCCCCGCCACAACTGCCCCGGACAGGGCATAAAGCTGCGCCGGGGCATAGCCGCCCGCCAACAGCTTGGTAATGCCATCGGCCGAGGCGATGAACCCGGTATAAAGAACAGCGAACACCGCGCCGGTCAGGGCAAAGGGCAATCCCATCACGCCCGCCCCGCATGGCCGCTGCGCAGGAAGCCTTCGAAGAACTGCCCGAAGCAGGCACAGCTGTTTTCGGCTTGCGCCAGTACGTTTCGCTGCGCCGGATCCAACCCTGACGCCAGCCTGTCCCGTGCCAACGCCCAGTCCCCGCCGCCCGCCACGTCTGCCTCATAAAGAGCCATGGACAGGCTGCGCAGAACCCCGGCGCCCTCAGGCGCCTTCAGGTGCGTCGCGCCCTGCGGCAGCCGGTGGTCAAAGGCCTTCCCGCCAGTCAGGGCGCGTAGCCAGTTGCAGACAAAATAGCAGTGATAGTCATCGCCCCCGCCGGTAAAGCCCTGCTGTATTACGGCGAAACCATCGGTTTGCGCGGCCAGCCAGTCCTCCCAGATCACAGGCACTTCTCCCCCGGCATAGCGCAGCGCGATGCAGACCTCGGCCAGCAGATCCGCATCCTGATCGAGAAAGGACACCACCCCGGCGTACTCCAGACTGCGCAGCGCTGCCTGGCACAGCCCCGGATCCCTGCGACCGTATTCGGACAGGTAGAACACGATATGGGTGAGCTCATATCCCGCCTTTTTGTTCGGCAGCGCAAAGGTCTGCGAAGTCTCGATGAAATCATGCAGACGCTGATCCAGCCCAGGCAAGTCCAGCATGATCCCCCGGCGCGCCAGCAGCCGCCGTGCCTCGGCCCGTTGCAGGTCGGACAATTCGGCGCCCACCAGATCGCTGCCCTCAACCCAGGCAGCCATCTCTTCACCCTTGCCGCCATCCACTCCCAGATCCTCCAGGTCAAGACAGATGGACAGGATGAAGCGGTAGTATTGCCGGAAGAAACTCAACCGCCGCTCTGCTGTGTCGTAAAACGCCTCGAAAGGTGCAAGTGCCACGACAGGCACCTCTGCCCCCGTGCATTCGAGAATATTCAGAAACTCGGCGTTTTCCTTCAGCCAGAACACATTCTCCCGGCTGCGCCGTTGCCGCGCAAAGGTATCGCTTAGCACAGCCACATTGCCCCGCGGGGGCCGGATACGATCTGTCGGAAAGGCAAGAACCTGTGCCATGGAGGCGAGCTCCTTTTGTGCGCTGTGCAGTGGGTGGTGGGCGGTGGAAGGATCAGTATTGCGGACACCCCCGGATCGGATCGGCGGTGCCCCCGCTTTTAGATGATCAGGTCATGATCATCGCCCCTGTTTATGGTGCGGTTTTTATAGGGGCACCTGCCTCAGCTGCCCGAGGCAAACAGGCCGGTGACATCCCCCTGATCGGTGCGCGCCCGGGCCTGCGGCGCCGAGCCAGAGGAAAAAAGACCGGTCAGCGCGCCGCTGGACTGGCTGCCATCCGCAACCGGTGCAGAGCCCGAGCTGAACAGCGAAACCGCCTCACCGCCAAAACTATCCGCCGCACACGGCGCGGAACCGGAGCTGAACATCTCCGCACCGCCGCCTGTCATCAGGTCCGCAGAGGGCGCCGATCCGGACGAAAACATCTCGACAGCTTCGCCGCCAAACAGGCTGGCAGCGGCAGCCTCAACGCATGAAGTAGCGGCTGATTGAACGTCATTTTTCTTGAGCAAAGCAGTCATGGAAACCTCCGAGTGTTGGGCATTATCGCCACCAAAACGCTGGCATGGAGTTGGCAATTCCAAAACCGGAATCTGCAATTTCAGGTTGCTTTTTCCGCGACAATCACTTTAACTTTGAATTGCAAATTACCGTTTAATTACAGGTATTTAAAACCATACACACCTTATACTAATCCTTATCCACAAAGGCAGTCCTGCAAGGCCAAAAACAACAACCCTAGGTGGATACATGCAAAGTCGCAAAACACGCCTTTCACCCGTCAGCGCCAGCCCGCATAAGTGATTCGCCCCTCCGTGGCCAGCCCTTGCTCTGGCCCCCTGTTTGGGCGATAGATCGGCAACCCCAAATGCCCCGCCCGCACCCCTGCGGTCGCCGGGCGCGCCTGGAGATCCGACATGAAAATCGCCACGTTCAACATCAACGGCATCAAAGCCCGCGCCAATGCCCTGCCCGACTGGCTCGATGAAGCACAGCCGGATGTTGTTCTGCTGCAGGAAATCAAATCGGTCGACGAGGCCTTCCCGCGCGAGATTTTCGAAGAACGTGGTTACAACGTCGAAACCCATGGTCAGAAAAGCTTCAACGGCGTAGCGATCCTTTCAAAACTGCCGCTCGAAGATGTCAGCCGCGGATTGCCCGGCGATGACAGTGACGAGCAGGCGCGCTGGATCGAGGCCACCGTGGTCGGCAAACAGGCAATCCGCATCTGTGGGCTTTACCTGCCCAACGGCAACCCGGTGGAGCTGACCGACGATGGCAGCCCGGTGCCCGGCGGCAAATACGCCTATAAACTCGCGTGGATGGAGCGGCTGCAAGCGCGCGCCAAGGCCCTCTTGGCCGATGAGATGCCCGCACTGATGGCCGGGGATTACAACATCATCCCCCAGCCCGAGGATGCCAAACGCCCCGAGGCCTGGGCCGAGGATGCCCTGCACCGCCCTGAAAGCCGCGCCGCCTTCCAGCGGATCGTCAACCTCGGCTTTACCGAAGCCTTCCGCGCCCGCCATCAGGGGCCGGGCCATTATTCCTTCTGGGATTACCAGGCCGGGGCCTGGAACCGCAACGACGGGATCCGCATCGACCATTTCCTGCTGACCCCGCAGGCGGCGGATCTGCTGACGGATTGCCAGATCGACAAGGACGTGCGCGGGCGGGAAAAGCCGTCGGATCACGTGCCCGTCTGGGTCGAACTCGATATCTGAGGCCGCGGCGCGGCGCCTCCGCCCAGCCGGATCAGTCCGGCTGCGGCGCTGTCACATCGTGGCGGTAGATCCAGTCGAACTGCCCCACCATCATCTGCGGCGCCAGCCGTCCAGCCAGTTTCAGCACCCGGTGCGCAGGCCAGTTAAGCGGCGGGCGCAGGTGGTATTTCCAAGCATTGCCGGTGGCGGCGGCCACCACTTTTTCCGCGCGGGCGCGGCGACGGTTCTGATAAAGCGCCAATCCGGTCTGCATGTCAGGGGCCTCTTCCAGCGCGGCGCAGAGCGTCCAGGCATCCTCAAGCGCCAGATTGGCCCCCTGCGCCATAAAGGGCAGCGTCGGATGGGCGGCATCGCCCAACAGCGCCATGGAGTCGCCATACCAATGCTCTGCCACCGGGTGCCGGAACAGCCCCCAGAGCGCCACATCCTCGACCGCGTCCAGGAGATCCTTTGCATCGCCGCCAAATCCGGCAAAGGCGCGGCGCAGATTGTCGGGGTCGTCCTTGAGGTTCCAGCCTTCCTCGGCCCAGCCACGCCGCTCCTGCGCGGCAACAAGGTTGACGATGGAGCCGTCGCGCAGCGGATAGGCCACCAGATGGCGGCCCGGCCCCATGAAGACCTGAGCCTCAGCCGTCAGGCCGATATGGTTCGGCACGATGGCGCGCCAGGCGACCTGCCCGGTGAAGAACGGCTGCCGCGGGGCGTTGAGTGCCGCGCGCACCCGCGAATGTAGCCCGTCTGCGCCGATCACCAGATCACCGCCACAGCCCGCCCCATTGGCCAGATGCACCATCGGCTCCGGGCCCGGCTCGACCCGTTCGACCTTTTGCAACAAGCGCACCTTCACGCCCTCTTGCCGAGCGGCATCCGCCAAAAGGCCGATCAGATCCGACCGATGCACAAAATAGTATCGCAGATCCGCCGCGTATTGCTCCAGATCGAGGCGCAGAACCTCAGCCCCTTTGGCATGGCTGCGCAGCACCACAGCGCGGGCCCGCGGGGCAGTCCAGGCCAGATCCTCGGCCAGGTCCAGCGCCTGCAGCACCGCCAGACCGTTCGGGGTGATCTGCAACCCGGCGCCCACTTCGGAAATCGCCTCGGCCTGCTCCAGAACCGTGACCCGCGCACCCTTGCGGCGCAGGGCGACCGCCGCCGCAAGACCGCCAATACCAGCGCCCACAATGGTGATTTTCTTATCCGTCAGTTCCATGGGTCGCCTACGCAGATTCTCCGGTCCGGTTTCCCTTAAACGAAAAACGCCGGAGCCACAGGCCCCGACGTCAATGTTTCTGCCTTCGCCGAGAGACGATCAGTCGTCGCGGTGAACTTTTTCGCGGCGCTCGTGGCGTTCCTGCGCTTCCAGGCTCATGGTGGCGATGGGGCGGGCGTCCAGGCGTTTCAGCGAGATCGGTTCGCCGGTTACTTCGCAATAACCGTATTCGCCTTCATCAATGCGCCGGATGGCCGCGTCGATCTTTGCGACCAGTTTGCGCTGGCGGTCGCGGGTGCGCAGTTCAAGAGCACGGTCCGTCTCTTCGCTTGCGCGGTCTGCAACGTCGGGAATGTTTCGGGTGTTGTCCTGCAATCCTTCGATAGTGTCGCGGCTCTCTGCAAGCAGCTCGTGCTTCCAGTTCAGCAGCTTACGACGAAAATATTCAGATTGCCTTTCGTTCATGAAAGGCTCGTCTTCGGCCGGACGATAGTCTTCCGGCAGAAACATTTCTTGCTTCATCTCGGCTCCTTCGGTCTGGCCCATAATGCTGGTCTCTTCAAATCGTTCCAAACATTGCGGCTCCCCATGCCGCAGCGTTTATCCCCTGCCGCGCAGATTGTCACTACACAATAGTAAACCAGCCGGGTTAAAAGCGACCAAACCGCATCATTGCAGCCCGGAAACGGGCACAGAGTAACCAGAGGACGCAGGACAGACATGCAATTTCAGGGCACCAAGGATTACGTTGCAACAGATGACCTGAAAGTGGCGGTCAACGCCGCCGTCACGCTGGAGCGGCCGCTGCTGGTCAAGGGCGAGCCGGGAACCGGCAAGACCGAGCTGGCCAAACAGGTGGCGGACGCTCTGGGTCTGCGGATGATCGAGTGGAACGTGAAATCCACCACCCGCGCGCAACAAGGTCTTTATGAATACGATGCCGTCAGCCGCCTTCGCGACAGCCAGCTGGGCGATGAACGCGTGCATGACGTCAAGAACTACATCAAGAAGGGCAAGCTTTGGGAGGCCTTCGAGGCCGACGAGAAGGTCGTGCTGCTGATCGACGAGATCGACAAGGCCGACATCGAATTCCCCAACGACCTCTTGCAGGAACTCGATAAGATGGAGTTCCACGTCTACGAGACCGGCGAGACGATCCGCGCCAAGCAGCGCCCGATCATGATCATCACCTCGAACAATGAAAAAGAACTGCCGGACGCCTTCCTGCGCCGTTGTTTCTTCCATTACATCCGCTTCCCCGATGCCGAGACGATGAAAAAGATCGTCGAAGTGCACCACCCTGGTATCAAGGAAAGCCTGCTGACCACGGCGCTGACACAGTTCTACGAAATCCGCGACACCGCGGGTCTGAAGAAGAAGCCTTCGACCTCCGAAGTCATCGACTGGCTGAAGCTCCTGCTGGCCGAGGATCTGACCCCCGAGGATCTCGCGCGCGACGGTGCCGATGCGCTGCCGAAGCTGCATGGGGCGCTTTTGAAGAATGAACAGGACGTGCATCTGTTCGAACGGCTGGCCTTCATGGCACGCGGGCGCCGAGGCTGACGCTTACCAGGGCACCACTCTTGACCTCACCGCTGCCGCCCATTTCGGCAGTAGCGGCGGTCGTTCCTGCGTTTTGATGCTACGTTTACTTATTTTCGCGATAGCTTATCCTTGCCGGGGCGTAGCCGCCTGATGGCACCGCAGCATCCCGCCAGCCCGTTTTTCCGGAGACCGCCGTTTTTGTTCAGAAGAACGCATCGTGACACTGCCCGGGCGCCCCGGGTCCTGCTTGCCCTCGCCTGCGCTGCGCTTGTGGGCTGCACCGGCACCTTTGACGGCAGCCAGCCGGGCCGCGCCGCCATCGCCGACAGCACATTGCCCCCGGCCAAGGCATTCGCCGCCGCGCACCCTCAGCCACCACAACGGGCAAACCGCGATATCGCTCGGGATTTCCTGGATCTGCATTTCAATCTCGAAGGCGGCGGCACCCTGCCCGTCTTTACCCGGTTTGACGGCCCCATCACGCTGCGGGTAACAGGCGCCCCGCCCCCCGGTTTCGAGCACGAGCTGACCCGCCTTCTGGCACGATTGCGCAATGAGGCCGGGATCGACATCACCCGGGCGAATGGTGACAGCGCCCGGATCACAATCGAAACCGTCTCGCGCAAGGCGATCCGCAAGGCTCTGCCCAAGGCGGCCTGTTTCGTGGTGCCTAACGTCACATCGCTGAGGGATTTCCGCCGCAAGCGGCGCAGCCCGGACACCGACTGGACCCGGATGCGCCAGCGGGACAATCTGGCGCTGTTCCTGCCCAGCGACGTCAGCCCGCAAGAGCTGCGCGACTGCCTGCACGAAGAGCTGGCGCAGGCGCTTGGCCCGCTGAACGATCTGTACCGGCTGTCGGATTCCGTCTTTAACGATGACAATGTGCACACCGTTCTGACCGGCTTTGACATGCTGATCCTGCGCGCCACCTATGCGCCGGAGCTGCGCACCGGCATGTCCCGTTCCGAGGTCGCCGCCCGCCTGCCCGGCATCCTGGCCCGATTGAACCCTCGCGGCCAGGGCATCCCGCCCCGCCCGCTGCCCGCAACGCCGCGCCGCTGGATCGCGGCCATCGAAACCGCGCTTGGCCCCGACACTCGCCTGTCAGAGCGCAGGCTGGCGGCCCGCACCGCCGTGGAAATCGGCCGCGACAGTGGCTGGCGGGACCATAGGCAGGCGCAGGGGCTTTATGTTCTGGGCCGCCTGATACAGGCCGATGCCCCGGACAGCGCCCAGACCCTGTTTGCTTCCGCAATGGAAATCCTGCGCGGTCAGCCCGGCATGGAGCTGCACCAGGCCCGCATCCGCCCACGCATGGCGGCCTACGCCATCGCCCGAGGCCAGCCCGATGCGGCCCTGACGCTGCTGGAACCGGTTCCCGAGATCGCAGCCCGCTATGAAAACGCCGCGCTGCTGTCCACGGCCTTGATGATGCAGGCCGAAGCGCTAGACCTTGCGGGGCAATTCGACGCCGCCTCCGCGGTCAGGCTGGACAGCCTTGGATGGGCACGCTACGGGTTCGGCCCGGATTGGGCCGTCCGGGCCAAGCTGCGGGAGGTCGCAAATCTGCGCCCGCACTAAGACCGGCCGGGGATCCATGGAACATATGACACAGGCGGACTGACAAGATGATCGTAATCGCTGCATTGCTGCTGGGGGCGCTGACAGGTGCGCTGACGGCCCGGAAACGTAACGGCAATCTCGCCGACATGCTGCAATATGGCGCTGTCTATGCCATTGCCTTTGGTATTGTCGGGATGCTCGCCACCCTGATCATTCACCGGATGGCGGTGTAACTGCCCAGAAAGGTCCCAGATGTTTCAACCCTTTTTCGAAAACCTGCGCCAGGCCTCGGTCCCCGTTTCGCTGCGGGAGTACCTGACCTTTCTGGAAGGCATGAAAAAGGGGCTGGTGACCTACGATCTTGACGCCTTTTACTACCTGGCGCGCGCCGCCATGGTGAAGGACGAGCGCAATATCGACAAGTTCGACCGCGCCTTTGCCGCCACATTCGAAGGGCTGGAGGCACTGCCTGCCTCAGCCGTGCTGGACGCCGTGGACATCCCCGAAGACTGGCTGCGCAAGATGGCGGAAAAGCATCTTTCGCCAGAAGAACAGGCTGAGATCGAGGCGCTTGGCGGTTTTGACAAGCTGATGGAAACCCTGAAAGAGCGTCTGAAGGAACAGGAAGGGCGCCATCAGGGCGGCAACAAATGGGTCGGCACCGCCGGCACCTCGCCCTTTGGCGCCTATGGCTATAATCCCGAAGGGGTGCGCATCGGCCAGAAGGAAAGCCGCCATCGCCGCGCGGTGAAGGTCTGGGACAAGCGCGAGTTCAAGAACCTCGATGGCGATGTGGAGCTTGGCACCCGCAACATCAAGGTCGCCCTGAAGCGCCTGCGCCGCTGGGTCCGCGAAGGCGCGCAAGAAGAGCTTGATCTCGACAATACCATCCGCGCCACCGCCGAACATGGCTATCTGGACGTGAAAACCCGGCCCGAGCGGCACAACGCCGTGAAGGTGCTGCTGTTCCTTGACGTGGGCGGTTCGATGGATCCGCATATCAAGGTCGTGGAAGAGCTGTTCTCGGCCGCGCGGTCTGAGTTCAAGCACTTGGAATACTTCTACTTTCACAACTGTCTTTACGAAGGCGTCTGGCGCGACAACCGCCGCCGCTGGGATGCACAAACGCCGACGCACGAGGTGCTGCGCACCTATGGGCCGGACTACAAATGCATCTTCGTCGGAGATGCCTCGATGTCGCCCTATGAAATCGCCTATCCGGGCGGCGCCAATGAGCATTGGAACCAGGAGGCTGGACAGGTGTGGTTGCAACGCGCGCGCGAACACTGGAAATCCAATCTCTGGATCAACCCGGTGCCAGAGAAATACTGGGACCATACCCATTCCATCGGCATGATCCGCGAGATTTTCGAGGACAGCATGGTGCCGATGACTCTGCACGGGCTGGAAAAAGGCATGCGCGAGCTGACCCGGTAAGCTCCGGCTCGCAGGCTGCACTTCACACCAACTTAAATAAATTCCTGCGTATTTTGATTTCGGACGCGGGAAACCGTTAATCAATCGTCAAACACGCGCGATTAGCGTCGATGCCCAGTTCTGCATCCCTATCGAGTACAGCCATTTAATGACCACTGGCACAAACTTTGACGGCACCGCCGGGCCGGAGCTTCGTCTTGGAGAAGTCCTTGGCGCACTCAGCCACGCGCTGGATATGACCGAAGGCCAGCCCAAGGGCCATTGCATCCGCTGCGCCTGGATCGGCATGCAGGTGGCCGAGGCGCTGGACCTGCCGCCGCAAATGCGCACCGATCTGTATTTCACACTGCTGATGAAAGACACCGGTTGCAGTTCTAACGCGGCCCGGATCAACGAACTCTACATGATGGATGATCTGGCCTTCAAACGGACCTTCAAACGCGTCAAAGGCTGCCGCGAAGGCATGCCCTTTGTGCTGCGCAGCACAGCCCGGGGGGCGCCGCCGCTGACGCGGCTGAAGACTTTGCGCCATGTAATCGGACACCGGGACGAAATCGGGCAGGAGCTGGTTCGCAATCGCTGCGGCCGCGGGGCGGAAATCGCCCGCCGCATGCGGTTTTCCGAAGAGGTGGCCGAGGCGATCGCCTCACTTGATGAACATTGGGACGGCGGTGGGCGGCCTTTGGGCCTGCAGGGCGATCAGATCCCGCTCCTGTCGCGCATCGCCCTGATGGCGCAGGTGACGGATGTTTTTACCCTGGATTTCGGCGCCGAAGCTGCCGCGCGGGAGATGGAAAACCGCGCGGGCGTCTGGTTCGACCCCGATCTGGTCCGCGTCTTCACCAGCCTGATCCGTGACCCCGGTTTCGCCCATGACCTGCTGTCACCGGAACTGGAGCAACAGGTGTTCTCCTGCGCCCATGCCCTGCACACGGCAGAGGTGAACGAGGACTACCTTGATGAGATCAGTCATGCCTTTTCGCTGGTGATCGACGCTAAAAGTCCCTTTACCCACGGCCATTCCCAACGTGTCGCCCGCTATACCCGCATGATTTGTGAACAGCTGGGCCTCGCGCCCTGCCACACCCGATGGATGGCCCGCGCCGCGCTGCTGCATGATATTGGCAAGCTGGGCATTTCGAACACCATTCTGGACAAGCCGGGCAAGCTGACGATGGATGAGATGGATGTCGTCCGTCAGCATCCAGTCTGGGGTTATGACGTGCTGAGCCGGGTTGGCGCCTTCCGGCGGATGGCCGAAGTGATCGTGGCCCACCACGAACGCCCCGATGGCAAGGGCTATCCCTATGGGCTTCAGGGCGCGGCGCTGACGCGGGACATGCGGATCATGGCCGTGGCCGACGTCTTTGACGCGCTAACCGCCGACCGCCCCTATCGCGATGCGATGCCGCTGGAGGAAGCCTACAAGATCATGGACAAGATGTCCGGCACCGGCATCGATCCGGATTGCTATGCCGCGCTACAGGATGCGATCACGGCCAGCGGCTGGCCTGCGACGTCCCTGCAGGGCGACTGCGAATGGGATAGCCTCGCGCAGGTTTCCACGAAAAGCGGCCAACAATCCGCTTGAGCGCGGGGCTTGCCCGCCCCATATCTACCTCATGCTGCGTCTCACTCCCATTCTGCTGGCCGTGCTCTATGGCCTCGTCTCCTACCGGATTTCGGTCTGGCGGACCCACCGCGAACTTGATGCCCGTTCAACCCGTCTGGCAGACCCGAAACTGAAGCGGCTGACCGACCAGATGGCGGCAGCGCTGGAGGTGGCGGATATCCCCGTCTTCATCTACGAGGTCGACCCGGTGAACGGTCTTGCAGCCCCCGATGGACGTATCTTCATCACCCGCGGGTTCTACGCCAAGTATCAGGCGGGCGATGTCAGCGATGCAGAGCTCGCCTCGGTCATCGCGCATGAACTGGGGCATGTGGCGCTGGGGCATTCAAAGAAACGCATCATCGACTTTTCCGGCCAGAACGCCCTCAGGACCGCGCTGATGATGATCCTCGGGCGCTATATCCCTTTTGTCGGCCCCTGGATTGCCGGACTTCTGGCAAATCTTCTGGCTGCGCGGCTGTCGCGTGGGGATGAATACGAGGCGGATGAATATGCGGCCGCCCTGCTGATGAAGGCAGGCATCGGGGTCGAACCGCAAAAAAGTCTATTCCGCAAGCTTGAGGAACTGACCCAGTCGCGCGCGGGCATGGCGCCAGCCTGGCTGATGAGCCACCCCAAGACCGAACAGCGCATCGCCGCCATCGAACGGCTGGAGGCGGACTGGGCCAAGGCCTGACGGAAGGTCATACCGCCTTTGTACCTCCCTGCTCTGCCACACGCCTTGCGCCCCGCAGGAAGAGGCGCCACATCTTGGAAAACACTCGATCAAAAGGCCGCGCTCATGCTCTATTCCCTGCTCGATCTTGCCCCGGTTCCGGAAGGCTCTGCCATCCCGCAGGCGCTAAAGAACAGCACCGAACTGGCGCAAAAGGCCGAAAGCCTAGGCTATCACCGTTACTGGCTGGCCGAGCATCACAACATGCCCGGCATCGCCAGCGCCGCGACTGCCGTTCTGATCGGCCATATCGCCAGCCAGACCAGCACCATGCGTATCGGCGCGGGCGGCATCATGCTGCCGAACCATGCGCCCTATATGGTGGCGGAGGCCTTCGGTACTCTGGCCTCCCTCTATGGTGACCGGATTGATCTGGGGCTGGGCCGGGCGCCAGGCACCGACATGCAGACCGCCCGTGCCCTGCGCCGCGGCATGGGGGCTGCTGCCAGTGGCGACAGTTTTCCGCAGGATGTAATTGACCTCATCGGTTTCATGGCGCCGGAGGACCCGCAGGCGCCGGTGCGCGCCTTCCCGGGCCAGGGTACAAATGTGCCGGTCTGGATCCTCGGCTCCAGCCTTTATGGCGCGCAGCTCGCCGCGCATCTGGGCCTGCCCTATGCCTTTGCCTCCCATTTCGCGCCGCAGGCGCTGGAGGAGGCGCTGGAGGTCTACCGGCGCTCTTTCCAGCCTTCGGCCTTCCTGGACAAGCCGCACGCGATGATGGCGATAAACGTCTTTGCCGCCGACAGTGACGCCGAAGGCATCCGGCTGCGCACCACCATGCAGCAGGCCTTTGCCCGGCTGCGGCTGGGCCGTCCGGGCAAGCTGCCCGCCCCGGTGGATGACATCAATGCGCACCTGGAGCCGCATGTGCTGGCAGGTGTGAACGAGGCACTGCGCATCACCGCCGTGGGCAGCCCAGAGAGTGTGCGCAGCCAGCTATCGGAGATCATTGGACGGTATCAGCCCGATGAGGTGATCCTGACCGGCCAGATCCACGACCATCAGGCCCGGATGCACTCGTTCGAGATCGCCGCAGAAATCCTGAAAGAGATCTAGGTTCAGCCCGCCAGCGCCTTGGCAAGCCGTGGCAGGCGTGCCTTTTTCAGCAAGGGGCGCATCTGCCAGCCGCCGCCGGACAGGCGGTTGGCCTCATCCAGAACGGCCGTGCCGACCGTTTGCATCCCGGCCTGTTCCTTGAGCCACAGATCATAAAGCAGCTCATCCGGGCCGATGCGTTTCAACCCTTCCTCGGACAGGGTGTGGCGCGGAAAATCCTTGGCGTTCATGGTGACGATGCCATCGGCATGCCCCGCAATGGCGGCGGCCAGCACGTGCACATCCGCCGCATCCGGCAGCCACAGCCGCGCCTCCACTCCCGGTGCGGGCGCCACAAGTGCACCGGGCCAGTTCGCCTGTAACAGCGCAACTTCGGACGCGGCCTGCGCCGCCCCTTCGGGGCCGAGTTTCAGCGCCGCGCGGCGCCATTCCTCCAGGATACGCTCGGACCAGAGCGGCGCATAAAGCCCCAGCCGCGCCGCGCCCAGCAGCATCTCCCGCATCACCGTGGGATAAAGAACGCAAGTATCAAGGAGCAGTTTCACGCGCGATCAGTCCAGTCGGAAGAACACGGCCTTGAGGTATCCGCTTTCGGCCAGCTGTGGCATCTGCGGATGGTCCGGCCCGGCGTATCCGGTGTGAATGAGCTGTCCCCGCCGCCCGGCCTTACCGATCCCGCGGGCCGAGGCATTGCGGAAACGTGTCAGATCCGCCGCGTGCGAACAGGAACAAAGCCCCAGATACCCGCCTGGCGCCACCAGCGGCGCGGCCAGTTTGGCCACCCGTTCATAGGCGCGCAGGCCCGCCTCCAACGCGTTCTTGGAGGGTGCAAATGCGGGCGGATCGCAGATCACCACGTCAAACTGCGCGCCTTCGCTGCCCAGCGCCGCCAGCACGTCAAAGGCATCGCCCTGCCGCGCGACAAAACGATCCTGCCAGCCCGACGCAGCCGCGCCCTGCCCCGCCAGATCAAGTGCCGCGGCAGACCCATCAACGCAGGTTGCCTCGGCTGCGCCAGCCGCCAGCATGGCAAGGCCAAAACCGCCGACATGGGAAAACACATCCAGCACCTTTGCCCCCGGTGCCACCAGCCGCGCAGCAAAGGCGTGGTTTTCGCGCTGATCGAAAAACAGGCCGGTTTTCTGCCCGCCAGTCAGATCCGCCATATAGGTGGCACCATTCATCTGAACCGGCACCGGAGCGTCCGGCGTCTCGCCCTGCAGGGTGGCATTAACATCGTCCAGCCCCTCCAGCCCCCGGGTGCGCCCTGAGGCATTCTTCAGGATCACCTCTGCGCCGGTGACGGTTGCCAGTGCGGAGGTCAGCGCCTCCAGATGCGTTTCGGCCCAGGCCGCATTGGGCTGCACAACGCAAGCATCTCCGAACCGATCGATGACGATGCCAGGCAGCCCGTCCGCCTCGGCATGGACCAGTCGATAGAAGGGCGCATCATATAGCTGCGCGCGCATTTCCTGCGCCCGCGACAGGCGCGCCTCGAACCAGGCCTGATCAATCTGCGCCTCGGGATTGCGGTCCAGCATCCGGCCGATGATCTTGCTGTCGGGATTGACCGAGACCAGCCCCAGCGGCCGCATCGCCTCATCCTCAAGCACTGCCAATGTGCCCGGCGCCAGTTTCCGGGTGCGCCGGTCGGTGACCAGTTCATTGGCATAAACCCAGGGAAACCCATGCCGGATCGCACGGGCATTGGCCTTGGGCTTCAGTTTTACGCGGGGGCGCTGCGGCGCGGAGGCTGTGTCTGTCATGCCCCCTCATAGCCGCAAGGCAGATAGAGGGGAAGAGGCCGCAGCGCGCCAGTCGGTAATAGCGCGCGGTGCCGAACGCCTAGCGATCCCGACTGCGCCAGCCGCCGCGCCGACGCGGCTTCACGACCTCGGCCAGCCCCTCACGCAGAACGATGACCATCGGGTGGTCCGGCTGTCCGTCCTCATATTTGGCAAGCAGGCGCTGCATCGCATCGCGGTTATCAATCCCTCCGGGCAGGCTCAGCGCCCAGTCCAGAAAGATACTGCGGCACTGCGACATGTCGATCCCGTCGATCCGGAAGGATTCCCGGATCAGCCCCTTGGGGTCCATCTGGTCCTGCTCACTCATCTGCGCCATTTGCACCTTCCCGATCAAGCGCCCCGTCGATCATCGCACGACAGGCCGCATAGCTGTCTTCCAAGTCCCGCTCCAAACCCTGCAGCGTTTCAAATCCGGTGCTGCGGCACAGGAACTGCGCGCCGCCCTCACCGATTGCTGCGGTATCCAGCGCCTTGGCCGACAACAGCCGCGCTGCGGTCTGCACCGACCAGAATAGGCGATAGGCCTGCGCCAGTCTGGTACCATCTGCGGCATCCAGCCAGCCACATGCGACGGCGCCGTCCAGACCAGTCGCCACATCCCGCGCCCCCGAACCAGAGAGCAGCGCGCCAGCCTGCGCGACGAGTTCGATATCCATCATCCTGCCCGGCCCCGTCTTGGCATCCCAGACCCCCACCGGGGCCTTGGCCGCCGCGATACGGGCGCGCATGTTGGCCACCTCGGTAAGGATCTGCAGCCACTCACGCGGGCCGCTCAGCACCGCGCTACGCAGGTCTTCGATATCGGCGATCAGATCCGCAGGCCCGGCGATGCTGCGCGCCCGTGTCAGCGCCAGATGTTCCCAAACCCAGGCCTCGTTCTGCTGGTAGTTGGTAAAACTGGCGAGACTGGTCGCCACCGGCCCCTGATTGCCCGAGGGGCGCAGACGCATGTCGACCTCATAAAGACGCCCCTGCGCCATCGGTGCGGTCAGCGCGGTGATCAGTGCCTGCGTCAGCCGGGCAAAATAGGGGCGCGTCGCCAGCGGTCGCTTGCCTTCGGATCCTTCATCCGATTGCGGATCGTAGATCACGATCACATCAAGGTCGGACTGCGCATTGATGCGCCCGGCCCCGAGCGAGCCCATCGCCACCACCGCTGCGCCGCGCCCGGGCGCGGCCCCGTGTTTTTCGGCAAACTGCGCCTCGACGCAGGGCACCAATGCGGCAATCACCGCCTCGGCCAGTTCGGCGTATTGCACGCCCGCAGCCTCGGCATCGATCAGGCCACGCAGGTGGTGCACCCCGATACGGAAATGCCATTCCTTGCACCAGCGCCGGGTGGTGTCCAGCTGGGTTTCATAATCCCCTTCGGCCGCCAGCAGCGCCTCCAGATCCTGCCGCAGCGTCGCACCGCCCGGCCAGGGATCGAAAAAGGAGCCGCCGATCACTGCGTCGAACACGCCTGCATTGCGCGACAGGAAGGCCGCCAGCTCGCCAGAGGTGCCGACGATATCCACTAGCAAATCCAGCAGCTGCGGATTGGCCTCGAACAGGGAAAACAGCTGCACCCCGGCGGGCAGACCAGCGAGGAAGCCATCCAGTGCCAAAAGCGCCTCAGTCGGTTTTGCGGTACGCGCCAGCCGCGCCAGAAGATCCGGTTTCAGCCGGTCAAAGATCTGCGCCCCCCGGGCCGAGCGCAGCGCCGGATAGGTGGGCCAGCGGGCAATCACCGATTCATCCAGCCCTTCGGGCAGCGCAGGCGCCGCCGCCGGTTTTGCGTCCGGCGCAAAGAAGCCTTCAGTCAGGGTATGGACCTCGGTCAGCCGGTCACGGATTTCCGACTGAAGCTCAGCCGGATCCCGCCCCATCAGGCAGGCGACGCGGGCGATGCCATCCTCGGATTGAGGCATACGGTGGGTCTGCGCGTCATGTACCATCTGAATGCGATGCTCGACCTCGCGGTGGAACCGGTAGTGATCGGTCAGGGTTGCAGCGACATCGGCGGGGATCCAGTCCCGCGCCGCCAGCGCCGCCAGTCCTTCGACCGTGCCACGCAGGCGCAGGCTTTCATCGCGTCCGCCCGCGATCAGTTGCCGGGTCTGGGTGAAGAACTCGATCTCGCGGATACCGCCACGTCCCAGTTTCATGTCATGGCCCGGCACGGTGATCACACCGCCAGTGCCCTTGTTTTCACGGATCCTGAGCCGCATGTCGTGGGCGTCCTGGATGGCCGCGAAATCCAGATGGCGGCGCCAGATAAAGGGCCGCAATGCCGCAAGGAACCGCTCGCCTGCGGCAATGTCCCCGGCGCAGGCGCGCGCCTTGATATAGGCGGCACGTTCCCAGGTGCGCCCGAGGCTCTCATAATACCGCTCCGCCGCCTCCATCGCCATCGCCACTGGCGTCACCGAAGGGTCCGGGCGCAGGCGCAGATCGGTGCGGAAGACATAACCATCGCCGGTCTTGTCACTCAGCAACGCGCACATATTGCGGGTGGCCCGCACCATGCCCTGACGCGCCTCGTAGAAATCATCCGGGTCGAACCGGGTTTCATCAAACAGGCAGATCATGTCGATGTCAGAGCTGTAGTTCAACTCATGCGCGCCCATCTTGCCCATGGCGAGGATGGTCAGCCCGCCTGCCGTTTCCACATCTGCTTCTGTCATTCCCGGCAGCTTCTTGCGCCGGATCAGCGCCGCAATTTCCGACTTGATCGCCACATCGGCGCAAAGCGCACCGAAATCGGTCAGCGCGCCAGTCACCCGTTCCAGCGGCCAGACACCGCCCAGATCGCAAAGCGCCGTCAGCAGGGCCACACGGCGCTTGGCCTGACGCAGCCCCGGTTTCAGCTGATCGGGCGCTATGGCGCGGCAGTCGGCAAACACGGCCTCCAGCGCCGCCTCAGGATCTGCCAGGGCTTCGGGCAGCCAGGCTGCCTCCCGCGTGATCAGACCTTTCAGATAGGGGCTGGAGCCGCCGGTCCCGGCCAGAAGCTCAGCCACTTCGACCGAAGCCGACGGCACCAGAGCACGGGTTTCTGCACCCAGTTCGGAATCAAAGGGGCGCGGCAGGCGGGTGATGTCAAAGGCAGCATTCATATCGGGACTCTGTGCTGCCGTGAAACCGGCGTCAATGCGCCTTTTGGCGGCGCCTGCCCACCCTCTCCCCGGCCCGCTGAACCAGGTCATAAGGGCGCGGTAATCTGGCGCCAACGACCAAGCGGAGCAGCAAACCACGCAGAGGTCTGGAATACCCCCATAACCACCCAGGGTTGTATCACGTTATAGTGAGGTGTGGCTGTGCTCCTCTCCCTTGCCCGAATGTGCCAGTAATCAGTATCCCGTTGTCAGGAACCAGAGCCAAATGCCCACCTTTGGGGCCTTCCCAAAGGGTTTGGCTTTCGGATGTAGCGAGTATCGTACCGAGTGGCCGTCGTTCAAACCGGACCATCGATGAGCATGGCCGCGCCGGTGGAATGGGCGGGCAGCGCGCAAGAAAAGCCTATCTCTTTTGCAACGCCCATTAACCAGGCTGGTCGCCCCATCGCGGCGTAAAAGTCCAAGAAACACCCCCAGCTCCGAACTCGGACAGACCGGGCCGAGAACGCGAGAGTACCACCCTCTGGTTCTCTCTCAGGCCGTGTCGCGTGACCGCCATAAGGACAGCTCTAATAAAATCGTAACTAGTCTTTGCGGAAACTTACCGTTTGGCGCTTTGGTGCCCCATTCGTGCCGCGTTCTTCACCTTAACTGTCGCTGTCGGTCAGATTGGAAACGCAACTGATGACGTGGTCGGCTCCTCCGCCGGTCTCGACATGAATGGTCGCCTTGAACACGCGACGAACCAACAGCAGCCGCGCCTTTGGCGTGGGTCGGAGACACTTTTTTGATGAGTACAGCAGAAAAACTGACAAGGCCCGGTTACCTCAGCAAATCCATCGGCCTGATGTCCACCGCCGCCAGAGCTGCCGGTGTCGATCTTGGCGCCGCCATGAAGAAAGGTGACATCACCGCAGTGGATTATGCCACCATGGTGCATCGCTGCAATTCCTCCAACTGCGCCCGGCAATGCGAACACTGGCGCAACGCAGAACCCGATGCGACCGCTGCGCCTTCCTTCTGCGCCAACCTGGAAATCCTTGAGCGGCTGAAACCCTAATCCCGACACCTATGCCCGCAGCCTTGTGGCAGCCGAACTGCGGCGCGACCCACAAGGGCCCTAATCCCGCCTCTCTGCAGACCTGCAGACTGAACACCTGAGACTGCCCGGGGCGGCTTCCCCGGATTGTCTCCCCGCTCGGCCAGGGTGAGATGCGGGGCATAGCGGTATGATTTCTGGGGGAGAATACGGCGCCCCAACGGCGTGCCATGCGGGCCCCTGATGAACCGCTCTGGCACTGTCTGCACCGCCATTAACCAAATATTGGCCTGTTTGAGGGCATGATCCTGCTCATTCGAGTTTTTAACCATCAGCACCACCTGACAAATATCATCAGAGAAGCCACGCCGATGAAAATCAAACACCTTGCCGCCCGTATCGCCCTTACTTTTGCCGCCAGCGCTGCCATGTCTGCCGATCTGCAGCCCGGCGACCCCATTTCCGCAAAGATCTTCCTACAGCTGCACAGCATCGAAAAACTGGCCGGTGAGGTCGTGCCGCTGGTTTCGGCGCCGGGCCGGGACTTTCGGGTTATCGATGGCGATTCGCTGGCGATGGGCGATCTGAACATCCGCCTCGTCGATATTGATGCGCCGCTCGCGGTGCAGCGCTGCAACACGCCGGACGGGTCCTATTGGGATTGCGCCGCCCAGGCGCGCCAACGGGTGCGCTCCATTGTGAACGAAGCTGAGCGGGTGGAATGCTTTAGCACCGATCAGGATCACTATGGCCGACACTTGGCCACCTGCGATGCCGATGGGGTCGACGTCGGGGCTCTGCTGGTCGAAGAAGGACTGGCCTGGGCGCATGAAAATGACGGCCGCTATGTCCCGCAGGCCTCGATCGCGCAGGCCAATGCGCGCGGCATCTGGCAGGCCGAAACCGCTCCGCCCTGGAACTGGGACGCCGAACAGGACTGACCGTTCTCACCACGTATGCAGACCAGACCGGGGGCCAGCGCATTTTTTTGCCGGGCGCCCCTGGCCTTACCTTTGCACAGCCCCCTTATTGACGCCTGCGGACGCCACCTGCAGTCGCGCCACCCGGTCTGTGCGGAGTTTTCGCATTCAGCACGGGATGACGAATTCTGGTTGCGCCCGAACATAAAACTGCCTGGTCTTCAGCCGCGCAGCCTCCCATACAGCCCATTTTCCCACCTTGCCCGCATCGGGATTCGACCTTGCAACGCGCTCCTCTTGTTGTGGATGTTTCTTTCTGCAACAGTAAAGCCGTGTTCCCTTTCGACTGGTGCCAGTGAAGCTAACCGAAACAGAAACCGAGCTGATCTTTTCGATCATGCGAGACCTCAGTGGTGCCTTTGACCATTGCGAGGTCCGTCGCCGTGTCGGCCAAAAGATGCTGGATCTTCTCAAGGCGGATTATTTCGCCTCTTACGTCTGGGATGATGCCGAGCAGAGGTTCGTGTCCTGCGTTCAGATCAACATGAGCGACGACAACCTACGCCGCTACGAAAGCTATTTTCAGTTCAACGACCCGATCACACCAACCCTGCAAAAGCGCAAGAAGGCGACACCGGTCAGCGAAGTGATGCGCCACGACCGGCTGGTCAAGACCGAGTTCTACAACGATTTCCTGAAGCAAGATGGCCTGTGCTACGGTATGGATTTCTTTGCCTATGACCGGGGCGACAACATCGGCGACCTGCGGATCTGGCGCGGCGCAAACCGCGAGGATTTCACGCCACGGGATGCCCGGATCGTAGATGCCGTCGGGCCCAGCCTTGTTAACGCGCTGGTCCGCGCGCGCAGTTCCACGCAGCAAACGCCCTCTCTCCGCTTTGCACATATCGCCGATGATCTGGGTCTGACGGTGCGCGAGGCCGAGGTTGCCGATCTCTTGATCACCGGCCTCAGCGATGATGAACTCTGCGCAAAGCTGGGCTTTTCCAAACCGACCCTGCGCTCCCACATCGCCTCCATCTTCCGAAAATCCGGGCTGAACCGGCGTACCCAGCTGGCACCTTTCTTGGCTGAGAAAAATCATCATTTGTGATGATAGGAATGTAATCCTGCCGAAACCTATCCTGTTTCCCAACCATCAGGGAGACAGGAATGACGCTGGATTTGGAACGTTTGGACGCCGTTGCAACGGTCGCTGCGCTCAAGGAAGGATCGGTTTCACCGGCGGCCTATGCCGAAGCCCTGGCAGAGCGGGCCGCGAAACACGCCGATCTGAATGCGCTGCAAAGTTTCGATGCCGGGCAGGTTGTCCAGGCGGCGGCCGCAGCCTTTGAAGCCCACCCGGAGGCGGCGCTGGCCGGGCTGCCCATCGTGGCCAAGGACAATATCGACACAACGGCCTATCCGACCTCCGGCGGTACCAAGGCGCTATTAAGGCATACTCCGGCCACCGATGCTGGTGTTGTGCAGCGCATCACCAAGGCGGGCGGCTTCATCGGCGCCAAGGCGGGGATGCACGAGCTCGCCTTCGGGATCACTTCGAACAATGCGGTCACCGGCGCGGTGCACAATCCGGCAGATCCCGGCCTGATCGCCGGCGGCTCCTCCGGCGGCACCGCTGCCGCTGTTGCAGCCGGGATATTCCCGGCGGGTCTCGGCACGGATACGGGCGGCTCCTGCCGCATTCCTGCAGCACTGTGCGGAGTGATTGGTTTCCGCCCAACCACCGGGCGCTATGACAGCGACGGAGTAGTGCCGATCTCCCACACCCGCGACACTGTCGGCACCCTGGCCCGCAGCACCCGCGACATCGCCCTCTTCGATGGCGTCCTATCCGGCGATGATGCCGCGCTCGCGGAGCGAGCTATGACCGATGTCACGCTGGGCGTGCCCCGGAACATGTTCTATGACAACCTCGATCCGGTGGTTGCCGCAGCGGTCGAGGCGCAGCTTTCGGTGCTGTCGGCGGCGGGAGCTAAGCTTGTCGACGTCGATTTCGATGGCATCTGGCCGCACAACGAAGCCTTCAGCTTCCCGGTCGTTTTCTACGAGGTCATGCGTGACCTTCCTGCCTATCTGGCCGAACACGCGCCAGAGGTTTCCTTTGAAACACTCATCAAGGGCATCGGATCCCCTGATGTGGCAGGCGCCATCGGCAGTCAGCTGGGGGACGAGGCGATGCCGGAAGCCGCCTACCGGGCTGCGATGGATGTGCACCGCCCAGCGATGCGGCAGATCTACGGCAAGGTCTTCGAAGACAACGGATTGGACGCGATTGTCTTCCCGACTACGCCCCTGCCCGCACGGCCCATCGGTGAGGACGAAACCGTTACATTGAACGGTGACCAATGCCCCACCTTCCCCACCTACATCCGCAATACCGACCTTGGATCGAATATCGGCGCCCCCGGCATCTCGCTTCCGTGCCCCGTTTCCTCGGGCCTTCCGGTCGGCATCGAGTTTGACGGCCTGCCCGGTAAGGACCGTGCGCTGCTCGCTTTGGCGCGGGCCGCAGAAAAATCAATGGCGCGATAGACGCCGACATCCACACAGGGAGAATAAAAATGCTGAAAGCAACAACCAAACTTTTTACCAGCGCTGCGGTGGCGCTAGCCCTTGGGACGGTCTCTGCCGCCGCCGATATCAAGGTGGGAGTGCTGGTGCCGGATTCTGGCCCGGCAGGCCTGTTTGGCCCTTCCACCCGCAACTCGGCCACATTGGCGGCCGAGCAGATCAACGCGGCCGGTGGCATCAACGGCGAGGCAATCGAACTGGTCTTCGCCGATGTCGGCGTGCCCCCGGCCGAGGCTGCACAGGCCGCATTGCGCCTGTGGAAGGGCGAAGGCGCGCAAGCCTTTGTCGGCATGCATGATTCCGCAGTACGCGAAGCACTGATCGGGCGTTTCAACGGGCAAGTTCCATATGTCTACACCCCTGTATACGAAGGCAACTCCTGCGCGCCCGGCCTATATGTCACCGGCGAAACCCCCAGCCAGCAGCTGGCACCGGTGATCCCATATCTGGCAGCAAATGAAGGCGCGTCGAAATGGTATCTGATCGGCCATGATTACAACTGGCCGCGCGACACAAATGCGCTCGCGAAGAACTATATCGCCGAGGCAGGCGGTGAAGTGGTGGGCGAGGAATACGTGCCTTTCACGGTTTCTGAGTTCGACTCCTCGCTGCAACGCATCAAGGAAAGCGGCGCCGACGCCATTCTGATCACGTTGGTCGGGGGCGGGTCCGTCGGCTTCAACGTCAGCTTTGCGGGGTTTGGTCTGGATGAGCAGGCCCTCCGCCTTGGTACATTGATCGAGGAAAACACCCTTGCGGGCATCGGCGCAGAGAACGCGGACCGGCTTTTCTCCTCTTCGGGATACTTTGCCTCCATCGACTCAGACGCTGCGGTTTCCTTTGCAGCGGATTACACGGCAGCCTTCGGGGCGGATGCACCGGCTCTGAATGGCCTTGGTCAGTCCTCTTATGAAGGGCTGATGCTGCTGGCCGCGCTCGCGAACAAGGCAGGCAGCCTTGGCGTTGCCGCGATGGATGCCGCCGCCGAAGGTACCACATGGAGCACGCCCCGCGGTGAAAACACACTGACCGGACGCCATATGGCGCAGACGATCTATCTCGCCGATGGCAGCGGCGGCACCTTCGACATCGTTGCCTCCTTCGACAAGGTGGCCTCCTCCGAAGCCTGCGCGGACTGAGCCTACGCCCATGTCCTCCGTTCTTGTCCTCAACCTTGCCTGGCAGATCAGCACCCTGGCGCTGGTCGCCCTGGGGCTGGCCATCGTGTTTGGCAAGCTTCAGATCATGAATATGGCGCATGGGGAATTCGTAATGATCGGGGCCTATGCCCCGGTCATCACTTCCTCGCTGGGTCTGCCTGCATGGCTGCAGGTTCCGGTTTGCCTGCTGACCGTTGCCCTGGTGGCCTTCGTGCTTGAGCGCACGATCATCCGTCATCTCTATGGACGAATGTTCGACAGCCTGCTGGCCACCTGGGGCATCGCCATCCTGCTCCGCGAAGCGGTGGAGCTGATCTTTGGGCGGGGATATCAATCCGTCACCCCGCCCATCAGCGGCACGATCAGTGTTCTTGGCGCCGATTACCCTGCCTATCGCATTGCCGTCATCCTTGGCATCCTCGCAGGTTTTGTCGCGCTGTTCTGGTGGAACAGCCGCTCCAAGGTCGCCACCCGGATCAAGGCGATGGTCGGCAATCCGGACCTGGCCGAGGCTGTGGGCATCAATACCGCCCGGCTGTCGGCTGGCGCTTTTATCTTCGGCTGCTGCACCGCCGGGCTGGCCGGGTTGATCCTGGCGCCCACCATCCGGATCGAGCCGATGATGGGGCTCGATTACCTGATCCGCTCGTTCTTTGCCCTTGTGGTCGGCGGTCTTGGCTCCCTCGAAGGGCTGGGCATCGGCGCGGGCATTATCGCGGGAACGCAATCCGTCCTCGGGGCCGTTGCCAATCAGACCTATGGCTATCTGGCTGTTCTCACTCTTTCCATTCTCTTTCTCTGGCTGAAACCTGATGGTATCCGTTCTTCTTCCCGTTAGCCTGCTTCTGGCAGTGCTTCTCCTGATCCCCGAGGTGTTCGGCGACTTCACGGCCTACCAGATCGGGCTGTACCTGATCTATGGCATCGCAGCGCAAGGCATCGGCTACCTCTGGGGCAAGACCGGGGTGCTGCCGCTGGGGCAGGCACTGTTCTTCGGATTTGCCGCCTATGTCACGGTCGGCACCCTGCGCGCAGGAAACGGACTCGGCATCGACCTCCTCCTGGCCGTCACCGTATTGGCTGCCATCGCCGTGTTTGCTTTCCTTCTGGCCACGCTGATCTTTCGCGGTCGGAAGGAAAGCGGTCCATACTTTTCACTGATCACACTGGCCTTGGTGATGATCGCCGAACAGATCGCCGGAACCGCCACGCCGCTTACCGGCGGCTTCAACGGGATGAGTGGGTTTCCCAGCCTCGGCAATCTCGATCCCTTCGGAAGTTTTTACTACGTCATCGTCGCAGCCACAGTGTTGGTCAGCCTGTTGCTGTTCATCCTGAACCGACTTCCGGTCAACCTGATCGCCAAGGCCGTGGCCGACAACGAACCGCGCCTCCAGCTGCTAGGATTTCCGACCCATGTCATCAAAGGCGCAGCCTTTGCTTTCTCTGCCGCCATTGCGGCCCTGGCCGGGGGGCTTTTTGCTTCGCATCAGGGGATCGTGACGCCCACCTCGATGGGGTTCGGCCTCTCCGCTGAAATGGTCATCCTGACCGCTGTGGGCGGCCGGTTTCACGTGCTTGGCCCGCTGATCGGAGCCGTCATCGTCGGCTGGGCCTCAGCCGAGCTGCGCGACAGTTTCCCCTATTGGGAACTATTGATGGCCTTGGCTTTCATTCTAGTGGTGCTGAAGGCCCCCGGCGGCATCGCGGAGCTGCTGGAAGCCGCATACCGGCGCATCCGGCCCGCAACGCCCGGCAGGCGCGCGCCCTCCATCGCGGCTCCGCCAAGCAAACCGACCGACGCCCCAGGCGCGCTGCGATTTGACGATGTGCATCTACAGATCGGTGTCGTCCGAATCCTGAACGGCGTGACCTTTGAGACGCCCTCGACCGGCATCATCAGCGTCATCGGGCCAAATGGCGCGGGCAAGACCAGCACGCTCAACGCGATCACCGGCAACCTGCAGATCACCGGCGGCAGCATTGCATTGGGGTCGCGCAACATCCACGCGCGCCCTCCTTACAAGGCGCTGCGCAGCGGCATTGGCCGCAAGTTGCAGGTGCCCTCCGTGTTCTTTTCCATGAACGTTTCAGAAAACCTGGCACTTGCCATGATGGCCAACCGGGCACGGCTGGTGGATCTGCTGCGCCCCGCGACCCTGCACTGGCGATCAGAATCGCTGACGGAGCTTTTGAAACGCCCCGCGGTGCCTCTGCAGGAAGATCTGGTCGCACCGGTCGCACATCTGCCACAAGGCCACCGTCAGTTTCTGGAATACGCCATGACCATCGCATCTGAGCCTCGGATATTGCTGCTGGACGAACCCTGTGCAGGGCTTTCCCCGGATGAAACGGCGCTGATGACCGAACTTGTGCGGACATATCAGCTACAAACCGGCGGTCTGGTCATCGTCATCGAACACGATATGAGCATCGTTCAGGCGATCTCGGACAAGGTTCTGGTCCTGCACCTCGGGCAGGTGCTCGCCTTTGACACCTTCGACAAGGTGCGTAGCAATCCCGAGGTTCAGGCCGTCTATGCGGGAGGCACCAAATGACCTCGCTTCTGGAAATCGACAAGCTGACCGGCGGCTACCGGGACACCCATGTTCTGTTCAACGTCTCGGCCCGGATCGAAGCAGGCAGCGTTCTAGGGGTCTTTGGCCGGAACGGTGTTGGCAAGACCACCCTTGCGCGGCTTGTGCAGGGCAGCCTGATTGCGGGGGCTGGTGATATCCGGCTGGAAGGGCATTCTGTCGCCTCACGTCCTTCGCATGCCCGGCGCAAACGCGGCATCGGTTACATGCCCCAGACATCGATGGTGTTCGACGATCTGACGGTCCGGGAAAACCTGACCCTCGGCAGCAACCGGGAGGGACCGGAGAGGTATTTCGACCGCTTCCCAAGGCTGGCAGAACGGCTGGACCAGCCCGCAGGCACCATGTCCGGCGGTGAGCGTAAAATCCTGGCCTTTGTCCGCGCTATGATCGAGGACACAAAGGTGATTGTCCTTGATGAACCCTCCGAGGGCGTTCAGCCGGAAAACATCGCCCATATGGCGGAGTGCCTGATGGACCGTGCGAAAGCCGGGGCCGGTATTCTGTTGTGCGAACAGAACCTCAGCTTTCTGACCGGTATTTCCGATTGGTATCTCGGCCTCGACGCCGGAACGGTGGTTCTGGACAAACCCGCGAACGAGGTCTCCATAGAGCGATTACGGTCGATATTAAGCCTATGACCGAGACTAAAATCGGCAGTTCCCTGCGCGCGCCAACACTCAATCGAGTAAATTCGAAAAGAGGGAATGGTGGGTGATAAGAGATTTGAACTCCTGACATCTTCGATGTGAACGAAGCGCTCTACCACTGAGCTAATCACCCGTGGGATCGGGTATTACCGTCAGGATCACCGCTCTGCAAGAGGGGGATATGAAGATTTTCACCAGTCTGCTTCTTTTTCGGCTTCCTCTTTTCACATCCCTCCTGCACTGGCCGCCTCAGCCAGGTCCGCCGGGCAGCACATCGCGACGGATCATGGTGCGCAGGGTGAAGCTGGAGCGCGTATTGCGGATCCCCGGCACCCGCATCAACTGCTCTTCCAGAAAGCGGTCGAAATCCGTCAGATCCTGCGCCACCACCCGCAGCAGGATATCGCGACTGCCAGTCATCAGGTAGCACTCCATCACTTGATCGAACTGGCGCACGGCATTTTCAAAGGCCTGCAGCGCATCCTTCGACTGACGCTCCAGCTCAACAGCGACAAAGATTGTGACGGCCAGCCCGACCTTGGCCTGATCGACCCGCGCGGAATAGCCGGTGATGATCCCGGCTTCTTCCAGCATCGACACCCGCCGGGCGCAGGGGGTGGGCGACAGGCCGACCTCTTCTGAGAGCTGAGCCAGTTTCATGCGACCGTCCCGCTGCAGCGCGGTGACAATCCTGCGATCAATGGCGTCCATAGTGATTTCCTCCATTATTTAGCGCCATGTTAGCAAATTACTTCAAAACCAACCACTCCTGAGGGCATTTTTGGAAAATTCCCGAAGCCCATACCCGGTATCTTGGTGCCGTTAGTTCAGGAGCCTGTCAGTATGACCCTCACCAAAATCGCCTCTCCCGGTCACGAAGAAATCTACCGTGTCGACGATCCCGCCGTCGGTCTGACCGGCTTCATCGCCATCCATTCAACCGAGGCCGGACCGGCCGCTGGCGGGCTGCGGATGCGCCCCTATGCCACTGCGGATGAGGCGCTGGAGGATGTTCGGCGGCTGAGCGAGGGCATGACCTACAAGAACGCCGCGGCGGGCCTGCCACTGGGCGGCGGCAAGGCGGTGATCATCGGTGACCCGACAACAAGCAAGACGCCAGAGATGCTGCGCGCCTTTGGCCGGGCGATCGACAGCCTGAACGGCCGCTACATCACCGCCGAGGATATGGGCATGAGCCCTGCCGACATGGCGCTGCTGGCCGATGAAACGCCCTATGTCGCCGGGCTTGCCAATGGGGAGTTTGCCAGTGGCGATCCCTCCCCCATCACCGCGCGCGGCATCTTCAACGCCATCCGCACCGCCCGGGTGCACAAGGTCGGCAGCGCCGATCTGCAGGGCGTCACGGTGGCTGTGCAGGGGCTGGGTCATGTAGGCTGGTACCTGTGCCAGTTCCTGAATGACGCGGGCGCCGGTCCGATCGTCACAGATGTGGACCCACAGCGCATCGAACGCGCGGTCGCGGAATTCGGCGCCCGCCCGGTTGCCATCAACAAGATCTGCACCGTGCAGGCGGATATCTTTGCCCCCTGCGCCATTGGCGGCATCCTGAACGCCGAGACCATTCCCCTGTTGCAGGTCGGGATTGTCGCGGGCGGCGCAAACAATCAACTCGCCACCCCCGAGGACGGTCAGGCCCTGCATGAACGCGGCATCCTTTATGCGCCCGATTTCATCGCCAATGGCGGCGGCATCATCAACGTGGCAACCGAGATCCTGAAAATCGCGGATCGCGAATCTTATGTGGCCGAGAAGCTCACGGCGCTGGATGCGACCATGGCCGAGGTGCTCAACCAGGCGCGTCAGCAGGACATCAGCCCGGATGCTGTGGCCATTGCCACCGTGCGGTCGAAGATGGCGCAGGCCGCAGCGGCTTAAGCCCACCCCAACGAATACAGAGATGCAACAGCGGCAGCTGCCATTTGGCGCTGCCGCTTGTCAGCGCGGGTTTGCCTCCCTATTTAGGGCAGAAGACATGGGGCTGACGCCTCGTGCATTTGGAGATTTTATGGAAGAGACCCGGGCATAAGCCCGTTCCCGTCACAGCACATCGGGAACGCAGGACGCAACAAGGACACTCACGGCATCGGCTGAGTGACCTCTTTCCTTGCACTCTCATAAAATCGAGACTTCCGTTGAATATCTCAAAACACGAGCAACGCGTGTTGCACGAGCTCGCCCTTGGCGGCAGCATCCATCATGAACGCACTGAAAACGGCAAGATCCGCAGTATCACCTGCTACACCCGCGAGGGCAACGTTCTGTCGGACTGCACCCTTGGCGTCTTTCAGCGCCTGCACAAACGCCGTTTCATCCAATCGCGCGACGGCAAACCCTATCGCGCCTCGCGACTGGGGATCAAAGCCGTACGCGCGCAGCTGAACCAACGATAACATCATGACATCAAAGGAGCAGACCATGGAATTTGTGTCAGGCCACAAGGGGCGAACAGCAGAGATCACCGACCTGTTCGCCGCCTCCTTCACCGCGTCGGAAGGCGCCGACGAAGGGCAAACCATCGCTGCGCTGGTGCGCGCCCTCCTCACCACGGTGGAAGAGGAGGACTTGTTTGTCTTCTCCGTGCTAGAGGGCGG
The DNA here is from genome assembly GCF_041008785.1 of Pseudophaeobacter sp. 1A16562. Lineage (NCBI taxonomy): Bacteria > Pseudomonadati > Pseudomonadota > Alphaproteobacteria > Rhodobacterales > Roseobacteraceae > Pseudophaeobacter > Pseudophaeobacter sp. 1A16562. The sequence goes on from NZ_JAXGFT010000007.1 coordinate 104,664, forward strand.
CGCGGTGGTTGCCAGCATCCTGTTCACGCGGATGCGCTATGATCAGGACGACCGGGTCGTCTTTCTGTTGTCGCCGGTAGCGGTTGCGCCGGATCAGCAGGGCAAGGGCACTGGTCAGGCGCTTCTGCGCCATGGCCTCAGCCAGCTGAAAAGGGATGGTGTTGATATCATCCTGACCTATGGCGATGTCAATTTCTACGCCAAGGTCGGGTTCAGGCAGATCACCCAGCAGGAAGCGGCGGCGCCCATGCCTCTGTCCTACCCGCACGGATGGCTGGGCCAATCGCTGACCGGGGAAGCCTTCGCGCCGCTGATCGGCCCCGCCTCCTGCGCCGCGCCCTTCCGCAAGCCGGAGTATTGGTAAGCCCTAGTCACAAAAAGAAAAAGGCGGCCCAACCGGGCCGCCTTTCCTGTTTCTATAACCGCTGCGCTTAATGCGCGGTGGGCGCTGCCGATGCGGATTTCGCCTCCAGCGCGGCCTGGGCAGCGGCGGCCTCTTCGGCCTCCTCGTCCCATTCGATCGGCTCAGGGCTGCCCACCAGTGCGTGTTTCAGCACTTCGGACACGTGGCTCACCGTGATGATCTCCAGACCTTCCTTCACGTTGTCGGGAATGTCCGGCAGATCCTTGGCATTTTCCTCGGGGATCAGCACCGTCTTGATGCCACCGCGCAGGGCTGCCAGCAGTTTCTCCTTGAGGCCACCAATGGCCAGCGCATTGCCACGCAGGGTGACTTCGCCGGTCATGGCGATGTCCTTGCGCACCGGGATCCCGGTCAGCACCGACACGATGGAGGTCACCATGGCCAGCCCCGCCGACGGGCCGTCCTTGGGCGTGGCACCTTCGGGCACGTGCACGTGGATGTCCCACTTGTCGAACTTGGGCGGCTTGATCCCCAGCTGCGGCGCAACCGAGCGTACATAGCTGGAGGCAGCCTCGATGCTTTCCTTCATCACATCGCCCAGCTTACCGGTGGTCTTCATGCGACCCTTGCCCGGCAGGCGCAGCGCCTCGATGGACAGAAGCTCCCCGCCGACCGAGGTATAGGCCAGACCGGTCACGACACCGACCTGATCTTCCTTTTCAGCAAGACCAAAGCGGTATTTCGGCACGCCCAGGAATTCGTCGAGGTTGTCATGGGTGACCTTGACGCTCTCGGCTTCCTTCTTGACGATCTTGGTCAGCGATTTCCGCGCCACCTTGGCGATTTCACGCTCCAGGTTCCGCACGCCCGCCTCGCGGGTGTAGGTGCGGATGATGTCGGTCAGCGCCTCATCCGTCAGTTCGAATTCCTTGGCCTTGAGGCCGTGGTTCTTCACCTGCTTGGACACGAGGTGCTGCTTGGCGATTTCGCGCTTTTCGTCCTCGGTGTAGCCCGACAGCGGAATGATCTCCATCCGGTCCAGAAGCGGACCCGGCATGTTATAACTGTTCGAGGTGGTCAGGAACATCACGTTCGAGAGGTCGTATTCCACCTCCAAGTAGTGGTCCACAAAGGTGGAGTTCTGTTCCGGATCCAAGACTTCCAGCATCGCCGAGGCCGGGTCACCCCGGAAATCCTGACCCATCTTGTCGATCTCGTCGAGCAGGATCAGCGGATTGGTGGTCTTCGCCTTTTTCAGCGCCTGGATGATCTTACCCGGCATCGAGCCGATATAGGTCCGGCGGTGGCCGCGGATCTCACTCTCGTCGCGCACGCCGCCAAGGCTGATGCGGATGAACTCGCGTCCCGTCGCCTTGGCAACCGATTTGCCAAGCGAGGTCTTACCCACACCCGGAGGGCCAACGAGGCACAGGATCGGCCCCTTCAGCTTGGCCGAGCGTTGCTGCACGGCAAGGTATTCGACGATGCGTTCCTTGACCTTTTCAAGGCCGTAGTGGTCCTTGTCGAGGATATCCTGCGCGCGGTTGAGGTCTTTCTTGACGCGGGATTTGGTGCCCCACGGGATCGACAGCATCCAGTCCAGATAGTTGCGCACAACCGTGGCTTCGGCCGACATGGGCGACATGTTCTTGAGCTTCTTCAGCTCGGCATCGGCCTTTTCGCGGGCTTCCTTGGACAGCTTGGTCTCGGCGATTTTCTCTTCCAGCTCGGCCACTTCGCCCGAACCTTCCTCGCCATCGCCCAGCTCCTTCTGAATGGCCTTCATCTGCTCATTCAGGTAGTATTCGCGCTGGGTCTTCTCCATCTGGGATTTGACGCGGGTCTTGATCTTCTTCTCGACCTGCAGGACAGACATTTCGCCCTGCATCAGCCCATAGACCTTTTCCAGACGTTCGCTGACCGAGAGGGTCTCGAGCAACTCCTGCTTGCGGTCCACCTCAATGCCGAGGTGACCGGCAACAAGGTCCGCCAGCTTGGCGGGTTCGGTGGTCTCGCCCACGGCGCTCAGCGCCTCTTCGGGGATATTCTTGCGCACTTTTGCGTAGCGTTCGAATTCATCACCAACGGTGCGCACCAGCGCCTCGGTGGTGGTGACGTCGCCGGGCATCTGGTTCAGCAGTTCGGCGCGGGCTTCGAAATAGCTGTCGTTTTCCAGGAAATCGGTGATCTTGACGCGGGTCTGCCCCTCGACCAGCACCTTGACGGTGCCATCGGGCAGCTTCAGCAGCTGCAGCACATTGGCCAGCACGCCGACGCGGTAGATGCCATCGCTTTCCGGATCGTCCTCTGAGGGGTCGATCTGGCTGGACAGCAGGATCTGTTTGTCATCGGCCATCACCTCTTCCAGGGCGCGTACCGATTTCTCCCGGCCGACAAACAGCGGCACGATCATGTGCGGGAACACCACGATGTCACGCAGCGGCAGCACGGGATAGGAAGAATTGAGTGGCTCTTGCATACTCGGTCCTTTTCTTTGGCAAGACGTCCAGGCCCCAGGTAGCGGCAGCCGCAGGCGTCTCCTCTTTGATCTGTTATCTGGTGCGGTTCAGCATGTATTTCAACCGCAGCGCCTCAATCTTTGCGCTCACATTGCCCCTGCAGGGCGGCGACCACAAGGGCGCAAATGCAGGAAGGGTGAGCAAATGGTGAAGGGGGCTGCGAGCTGCCCCCGGTTTGGGCCATGCGGGTCAATTCAGCGTCGCATCAGGGTGATGAATCCCCGCTCCATCCGCCCGCCCGGCCCGGTTTCGATATAGGTTCCGCTCATCCGTGTTTCATCGATCAGGAACAGGCGCACCTCCTGCCGCAAGACCTCTCCGGTGCCGGTTGGACGCTCGGCCAGCAGGGTCAGCCTGATCAGTTGATCGGCGCCGCAGGGCAGCGGCCCCAGAGACACCTCATCCAGGAACACCTCGGCATCATCCGGCAGATCGCCGCGGCCGACGCTTTCGGCGCGCAGCCCCGTGCCGGGCTTTAGTGGGCCCCGGTCCTGTACAGAGATCCCAATAAGCCCCAGCACCGGTGAATCCGCCACCAGCCTGCCATTGCGAAACCGCAGCGACAGGGTATCGCCGCTGCGTTGCGGCAGCGGCACCATCTCGATGCGCCCGCCGACAGCCGTCGACATCTCTCCCGGGCCTTTTTGAACGATCCACTGGCCGCGCAGCCCGGCAGAGCCACCTTTGACCAGATCCTCTAGCGGAATGCTGCAACCGTTAAGGCGCGGCGCCTTGAAGAAACTTGATGCCTCTGCCAGCGATCCTGGCGTGGTGTTATCCTGTGTCGCCTGCGCCTGAGCTGCCATCGAGCCGCCCATCAAGGCCGCAAAAGCCAGCGCCAGATACCACCTCATCACCATTCTCCCCTTTTGGCGGGAAACTAGCAAAAAGGTCTTCACAACTGGTGAACAAGGCATAACCGGTCACCACGCAGGTACAGGGCAATCAGCCCCCGCCTCTTACCCGGAAAAGGGTGGTCAGCGGTCTAATACCCCCCCGATTACACCGGCTCGATATCACCTTCAGCGCGGGTGTCGTGGAAGTCCTTCTGCCAGGCCTCGAACGTCCCCGCCGCAATCGCATCGCGCATGCCCTGCATGATCTCCTGAAAGTAATGCAGGTTGTGCCAGGTCAGCAGCATGCCCGAAATCATCTCGTTGGCGCGGAACACATGGTGCAGGTAAGCGCGGCAATAGTTCGAACATGCCGGACAGCTGCACTCTTCATCCAGCGGACGCGGATCATCCGCGTGCCGCGCGTTCTTGATGTTGACCACCCCGCGGCGGGTAAAGACCTGCCCGGTCCGGCCGGATCGCGACGGCAACACGCAATCCATCATGTCGATGCCGCGCGCCACGGCCCCGACGATATCGTCAGGCTTGCCAACGCCCATCAGGTAGCGCGGCTTGTCCTGCGGCAGCATGTCCGGCGCGTAGTCAAGGCAGCCGAACATCGCCTCCTGCCCCTCGCCCACCGCAAGGCCACCCACTGCGTAGCCATCAAAGCCGATGTCGGTCAGCGCCTTGGCGCTTTCCTCGCGAAGGTCCTGTTCCAGCCCGCCCTGCATGATCCCGAACAGGGCATGACCGGGCCGGTCGCCAAACGCGTCCTTGGACCGCTCGGCCCAGCGCATCGACAGGCGCATCGACTCGGCAATGCGGTCGCGGTCCGCAGGCAACGCCGGGCATTCGTCGAAACACATCACGATATCGCTGCCCAAGAGCCGCTGGATCTCCATCGAGCGTTCTGGCGTCAGCTCGTGCCGGGAGCCGTCGATATGGCTTTTGAAGGTCACGCCCTTCTCGGTCAGCTTGCGAAGGCCCGCCAGCGACATCACCTGAAACCCGCCCGAGTCGGTCAGGATCGGACGCTGCCAGTTCATGAACTTGTGCAATCCGCCCAACCGTTCGATCCGCTCAGCCGTTGGACGCAGCATCAGGTGGTAGGTATTGCCCAGCAGGATGTCAGCGCCGGTGGCGCGCACGCTTTCCGGCATCATCGCCTTGACCGTCGCAGCAGTGCCAACGGGCATGAAGGCAGGCGTACGAATGTCACCGCGCGGCGTCTGGATCACACCTGTGCGTGCTTTTCCGTCCTGCGCTTTCATTTCAAACTTGAAAAGCTCTGACATTTCGACTTCCTGCGTTAGTTCTGTCATCTGACGACCATAAGATTCCCCTAATGCCAAGGAGCCAAGCGCATGTCCACAGACGAGCACGCCGCAAAACTGACCCTCGGTTGGGAGGAATGGGTAAGCCTGCCGGGGCTTGGCCTGCCTGCAATGAAGGCCAAGGTCGACACCGGCGCCCGCACCTCTGCCTTGCATGCCACTGAAATCGAAACCTTCGGACCGGCTGCCGCCCCCAAGGTACGCTTTACCGTCCACCCCGTGCCGGGGCAGGAAGGGCTGCGGATCCCCTGCTCTGCCGATATTATCGACCGGCGTGAGGTGACCTCCTCCAATGGCGAAAGCGAAATGCGCTATGTCATCTCGACCGATCTGGTGGTCGATGGCCACAGCTGGCCCATCGAAGTCACCCTCACCGATCGCAGCGGTATGACACTGCATATGCTTCTGGGTCGCCAGGCGTTGGGAGAGAACGTCGCGGTGGCGCCTTCGGAACGGTTCTGCCAGCCAGAGCTGGACTATGCCGTCTATGCCTCGAAACACATCCGCAAGGCCGCGCCGAACCGGGTGCTGCGCATTGCCGTGCTCAGCCGCGAGGACAATTTCTCCACCCGCCGACTGGTCGAGGAAGGCGAGAAACGCGGCCACACGGTCGAGGTGATCGACACCACCCGCTGTTACATGGACATCAATGCGCTGGCGCCCGAAGTGCATTACGACGGCAAGCGCCTGCCCCGCTATGACGCGGTGATCCCACGCATCGGCGCCTCGATCACCCCATATGGCACCGCCGTGCTGCGCCAGTTCGAAACCCTTGGCACCTTTTGCGTCAACGGCAGCGCTGGCATTACCGCCAGTCGCGACAAGCTGCACGCCCATCAGGTACTGGCGCGTCAGAAGATCGGCATGCCCGAAACCGCCTTTGCCGCCTCGCCCAAGGATACAAAAAACCTGATCGATATCGTCGGAGGTGCCCCGCTGATCGTGAAACTGCTGGAAAGCACCCAGGGCAAAGGCGTCGTGCTGGCCGAAACCAAGAAGGCCGCCGAATCCGTGATCACCGCCTTTCGCGGACTCAAGGCAAACTTCCTGGTGCAGCAGTTCGTGAAAGAGGCCAATGGCGAGGATATCCGCTGTCTTGTCGTCGGCTCCAAGGTGGTCGCGGCGATGAAACGCTCGGGCGCCGAGGGCGATTTCCGCTCCAATCTGCACCTTGGCGGCAGCGCAGTCTCGGTCCGGATCAGCAAGGAAGAACGCGCCACAGCTGTAAAGGCGGCCAAGGCATTCGGGCTCAACGTGGCGGGGGTGGACCTCTTGCGCTCGGAAACCGGGCCAAAGGTGCTGGAGGTCAATTCCTCGCCCGGGCTGGAAGGTATTGAGCGGACCTCGAAGAAAAACATTGCCGGGCTGATCTATGACGAGATCGAAGACCACGTGCGCCCCGCCCCCCTGCGGGTGCGCAAGCAGGCGACGGCGCGCAAGTGATCCCACTGGCGGCTGCAGGGCTTGACCGCGCGCCGCCGCCACCCGATCTTGGTTCCATACCTTTCAGACAGGATTTCCAGTTATGAACGAAGATCAGATTACCGCCCTCTTGTCCGGCAGCCTGCTTTACATTCTCGGGGCGATCTTCCTGATCGTCGTCATTCTCAAAGGCGTCCGGATCGTTCCGCAGTCGGAAAAATTTGTCGTCGAACGTTTTGGCCGCCTGAAGTCGGTGCTTGGCCCCGGCATCAATTTCATCGTGCCCTTTCTGGATGCGGTCCGTCACAAGGTGTCGATCCTTGAACGGCAACTGCCGAACGCCAGCCAGGATGCGATCACTCGCGACAACGTGCTGGTAGAAATCGACACTTCGGTATTCTACCGCATCCTGGAGCCGGAAAAGACAGTCTACCGCATCCGGGATGTAGATGGTGCCATCGCCACCACCGTCGCCGGGATTGTTCGCGCTGAAATCGGCAAGATGGATCTGGATGAGGTGCAATCCAACCGCTCGCAGCTGATTGGCGAGATCAAGCGCAGCGTCGAAAGCGCCGTGGATGACTGGGGGATTGAAGTGACGCGCGCCGAGATCCTTGACGTGAACCTCGATCAGGCCACCCGCGATGCGATGCTGCAGCAGCTCAATGCCGAACGCGCGCGCCGGGCGCAGGTGACCGAGGCGGAAGGCAAGAAACGCGCGGTGGAACTCGCCGCCGATGCGGAACTGTATTCCGCCGAACAAACTGCCAAAGCCCGCCGCATTCAGGCTGATGCCGAAGCCTATGCGACCGGAGTGGTGGCCAAGGCGATTGCCGAAAACGGGCTGGAGGCGGCGCAGTATCAGGTGGCGCTGAAACAGGTGGAGGCGCTCAACACCCTTGGTGCAGGCACCGGCAGCCAGACCATCGTGGTCCCGGCGCAGGCGCTTGAGGCCTTTGGCGATGCCTTCAAGATGCTGAAAGGAAACAAGTAATGGCCGCTCCCTTCTGGGCACTCTGGTGGGTCTGGTGCGCTGCGGCGCTGGTACTTGGCATTCTGGAGGTGCTGGCGCCGGGCTTTGTCTTCCTCGGTTTTGCCATCGGCGCCCTTGGCGTCGGGGTACTGCTTCTTGCGATGGGCAGCGGCACCTTTGGCCTGCCTGTGCTGGTCTTCCTCTTTGCGGCGATATCGCTCATCGCCTGGCTTGTCCTGCGCCGCGCCTTTGCCCTGCCCCGCGGGCAGGTGAAGACCTTTGACACGGATATCAACGACTAGTCAAAAATCGCCTCTACCATCTGCACCAGCGCGCAAGTTCCCTGCGGTCCAAGACTGGACGCCGCTTGCCCTGTTCCCTATATAAACGGTCGGATAACCAGTCAGGGACCGATATGACCAACGCTTCCGAACCTCTTGAAGGGGCGCCGCTGATCGCGCCGTCTTCTGTTTCCCACCCGCTTTACGATGCGGTGGCAGACGCATGCCGTAGCGTCTATGACCCTGAAATCCCGGTCAATATCTACGAGCTGGGCCTGATCTACACCATCGACATCAACGAAGAAAATGACGTCAAGATCATCATGACCCTGACCGCACCGGGCTGCCCGGTTGCTGGTGAGATGCCGGGCTGGATCGTCGATGCGATCTCGCCCGTACCCGGCGTTAAATCCGTCGATGTCGAACTGACCTGGGAGCCGCCCTGGGGCATGGAGATGATGTCGGACGAGGCGCGCCTGGAACTTGGGTTCATGTAATCCCTGCCCCGTGCATCATCACAATAGTTTCATGGGATCGCGGCGCGGGTGTTACCCGGCGCCGCGATTTTTGTTTCAAACCTGATTTTTTCCGGAGAATCCCTTTGCGCCTTTCCTTTTCCCTGTCGGCCCTTACCCTGCCCGGCCTGCTCCTGTCGCTTGCCGCCACTTCTGCTGTCGCCGAAACCGCCCTGACCTATGGTCCGCGTCCGGCCTATCTGATCGACAAACTGCCCGCGGGCGCGCTGAAGGAGAGGCTGCAGTCCTGTGCCGCGCAGGTGCCGCAGCGCACGGAATTCTCCATCGGTCATCGCGGCGCACCGCTGCTCTTCCCCGAACACACCATCGAAAGCAACATGGCTGCCGCGCAGATGGGCGCCGGGATCCTTGAGTGCGACGTGACCTTTACCAAGGATCTGGAACTGGTCTGCCGCCACGCCCAGAACGATCTTCACACCACCACCGATATCCTGACCAGCGATCTGGCCGACAGCTGCGTCACCCCCTTCACCCCCGCAGGCGGCGGCGCGGACGCCAAGGCCGAGTGCCGCACCTCGGAGATCACACTGGAAGAGTTCCGCAGCCTGACTCCCAAGATGGACAGCCGCGACAAGGCGGCGAAGACCGCAGAAGCCTATCAGGGCGGCGTCGCCCCATGGCGCAGCACGCTCTATGTGGATGGCGCCCGCAGCATGACCCATGCTGAATCCATCGCTCTGTTCCGCAGCCTTGGCGCCAAGTTCACGCCCGAGCTGAAGGCCCCGGCGGTAAAGATGCCCTTCAACGGGTTCACGCAGGAAGACTACGCGCAGAAGCTGGTGGAAGAGTACAAATCCGCGAGCGTGCCAGCATCGGATGTCTGGCTGCAAAGTTTCGATCTCAGCGATGTCCTATATTGGATCGAGAACGAGCCGGAGTTCGGCGCGCAGGCGGTGTACCTCGATGACCGCTATTCCAAATCCGATGCCGATGAAGGCAAGGTGGATCCGTCCACCCCCGCGAGTTTCAAGCCGAGCATGCAGGAGCTGGCAGATATGGGGGTCAACTATATCGCACCGCCGATCTGGATGCTGCTGGCGCTGGAGGACGGGAAGATCGTGCCCTCCCCCTATGCCATCAAGGCGCGCGAGGCGGGGCTCAAGATCATCGCCTGGTCGATGGAGCGCTCTGGGCCGCTGACAAATGGCGGCGGTTGGTATTACCGGTCAGTGAAACCGGCGATCTCGGATGCCTCGGCCTATTATCAGGTGCTGGACGTTCTGGCGCAGGATGTGGGCGTCTCCGGTGTCTTTTCCGACTGGCCTGCAACGGTGACCTATTACGCCAACTGCATGGGACTGTAGACAAAAAAACCGCCACCGCACAGGCACCTGTGCATCGCATCTGTCGCCGCCCCCTTGAGCCTGCCGCCGCAGGACCCTAGATTAAGGGTAACGCGCGAAACTGGAGACTTTCATGTTCGGTATCCCCGGCAAACAGGCTGTAACCATCACCCCGAAGGCTGCGGCGCAGATTTCCAAGCTGATGCAGAATGCGGGCCACGCGGGCCTGCGCATTGGCGTGAAAAAAGGCGGCTGCGCCGGCATGGAATACACCATGGAATACGTCGATGACGCCGATCCCAATGACGAGGTCGTGGAACAAGACGGCGCCCGGGTGATGATCGCGCCGATGGCACAGATGTTCCTGTTTGGCACCGAGATCGACTATGAAACCACGCTGCTGGAAAGCGGGTTCAAGTTCAACAACCCCAACGTCGCCGAGGCCTGCGGCTGCGGCGAGTCGATCAGTTTCAAGGACATGCCCGGCGCTTGATCGCCTGCAGCTACGGTATTCATTGCATGGGGCGGCTTCGGTCGCCCTTTTGTGTTTCCAATGGCCACGCCAGCGGCGTCTTGCACAATTGCTCCCTCTGACGCGGGGTGCTACCACCACGCCACAGAACAACAAGGGAAGCGACACATGCGGCGGAAACTGGCGGCGGGAAACTGGAAAATGAACGGCACCGGGGCAGAGCTGGTCGAGCTTGCTGCGCTGGCTGAAGGCCATCCGGCGCCGGATGGCACCGACATCCTGATCTGCCCGCCCGCAACGCTGCTGTCGCGCGCGGCGGACACCACCCGCGGCGGACCGGTACAAATCGGTGGTCAGGACTGTCACGCCGCGACCTCGGGCGCGCATACCGGCGATCTGAGCGCGGCGATGCTGCTGGATGCAGGCGCGAGCGCGGTGATCCTGGGCCACTCTGAACGCCGCGCCGATCACGGTGAAACCGACGCCATCGTCCTTGCCAAGGCCGAAGCCGCCATGGCCGCTGGCCTGCTGGCCGTGGTCTGCCTTGGCGAGACGCTTGAAGAGCGCGAAGCCGGAGAAACCCTGTCGGTCGTCGGCACGCAGCTTGCCGGTTCGGTGCCGGAGGGCGCCAGCGGCGCCACACTGGTCGTCGCTTATGAACCGGTCTGGGCCATCGGCACCGGCAAGGTCCCAACTCTGGAGCAGATCGGCGAAGTGCACGATTTCCTGCGCGCCGAGCTGACCAGCCGCTTTGGCGCCGAGACCGCCGAAGGCATTCGCCTGCTCTATGGGGGATCGGTGAAACCCGGAAATGCGGCCGAAATCTTTGCCGTGTCGAACGTGGATGGCGCCCTTGTCGGCGGCGCCAGCCTGACCGCCGCGGATTTCTCTCCGATCATCTCGGCTCTGGAGAACGCCTGACCAAGAGGCGCGGCCTCACAAGTGAATGACAAGCCCGGCTCTGACGCAGAGCTGGGCTTTTTTACGGCCTTTGCTTCTAGACTCGCAGACGAAAATGGCGCCCCGATCTCCCGGGGCGCCCTCACTCGTTCCAACTCTTACACAACTCGGTACTCGTGAATCTCTAGTTCGTTATAATCTCCGGCCCCATCAGCGCGTTCGGGATCATCGTGCTGAGCCATGGGATATAGGTCACCATGATCAGGAAGACGAAGAGCACCGCCAGGAACGGCAGGGCCGCCCGGACCACCGCCATCATCGGCATGCCCGCAACCCCGGAGGTCACAAAGAGGTTCAGGCCAACCGGCGGGGTGATCATGCCGATCTCCATGTTGACCACCATGATGATGCCCAGATGGATCGGGTCGATGCCCAGCTCGATTGCGATAGGGAACACCAGCGGCGCAACGATCACCAACAGGCCCGACGGCTCCATGAACTGACCGCCGATCAGCAGGATCACGTTCACAACAATCAGGAACATCACCGGGCCAAAGCCCGCCGACAGCATGGCATTGGCGATATGCTGCGGCACCTGCTCGTCGGTTAGTACGTGTTTCAGGATCAGCGCGTTGGCGATCACGAACATCAGCGTCACGGTCAGTTTGCCCGCATCGAACAGCGCCCGTTTGGTGTCCTTGTGGAACCAGACCGACAGCAGCGCAAGCGGCGCCTGCAGGACGGTGCGGCGCGGGCGCACCTCGGTTCCCGCCAGCGGTCCCATGTCGCGGTAAACAAAGGTTGCCACCAGGAAAGCATAGACGGATGCCACGGCGGCGGCTTCGGTCGGCGTGAAGATCGCGCCTTCCTTGTAAAGCCCCAGTTCAGGCGAATACCACGGGTAGCCATAGATACCGACCATGATGATCACGATCAGGAACAGGCCCCAGAACGCCTCGCGGAAAGAGGCACCGACCTCGGCCCAGCCCGCCCAGTCGCCCTTGGGCATATCCTTGATCCGGGCGATCACATAGATCGTCACCATCAGCATCACCCCGGCCAAAAGGCCCGGAATGATACCGGCAAGGAACATCCGGCCAACCGAGACATCGACCGATGCCGCATAGACCACCATCACGATGGAGGGCGGGATCAGGATGCCAAGCGTGCCCGCGTTGCAGATCACACCGGCGGCGAACTCCTTGGAATAGCCCGCTTGGCGCATTGCTGCGATCACGATGGAGCCGATGGCCACCACGGTCGCCGGAGAGGACCCGGACAGCGCCGCGAACATCATGCAGGCAAAGACGCCGGCAATCGCCAGACCGCCTTGAAAATGGCCGACGCAGGCAATCGAGAACCGGATGATCCGCTGCGCCACCCCGCCGGTCGACATGAAGGTCGAGGCGAGAATGAAGAACGGGATGGCCAAGAGGGTGAAATGGCCTTCGAAGGCTTCGAACAATGTGCCGGCAACCGAGGCCAGCGAACTGTCGGAATAGACCAGCAGAAACAGGGTGGAGCTGAGGCCCAGAGAGACGGAGATCGGCACGCCGATCAGCATCAGGCCAACCACCATGGCAAAAAGCAGAACGACGTCCATCAGTTTTCTCCCCCCGTCGTTTCTCCGGTGGCGCGGGCGCGGGCCTCGTCCAACTCGTCCTCAACCTCGTGGCTGGCCACCAGCCGGTCGGCCTCACCGCGCCAGATACGCAGGGCAGCCTGCACAAACCGGATCACCAGCAGCAGCATCGACAGCGGCAGGATCAGATACGGCACCACTTTGGGTAGTTTTTCGTAGGAATCGCCGTAGTTGATCAGATCCTCCAGAAACCGGAAGATCCCCACCATCGGCACGTCCTGCACCTCGTAAAAGCTCTGGCTGCGGGCCTTCATGTCCAGCCCGGTCGGGAACCAGCGCCCCGAGGTCGGCGGCAGATCCGCAAACACCGCCCAGTAATCATAGGCACCTTTCAGCAACAGCAGCGAAAACAGCAGGCAGGCGCCAACCGCGATCAGCCCCACAACGCGACGTGCAGGCGGCGCAAGCGTGTTGACGATGGCATCCACCCCCAGGTGCGCATGCGTCTTGACCGCGTAAGACGCCCCCAGCAGCACCAGCCAGGCAAAAAGGAACACCGTCAGTTCCAGCGCCCAGAGGATATTGGAGTTGAACACGAAACGCGCCACCACATTGGCAAAGGTGATCACTGTCATCAGCCCCAACAGCAGCGCGATGAGCGTTTCTTCCAGCGTATTGATGACCCCGGCCGGGCCGGTTCTTGCCCCCGACATGCCAGTCTCCCCTGCTATGTTGATAAAATGGTGCAGGCGGCGGATCCCCACGCCGCCTGCGAAGCGGGGCGCAGCACACATCCTTGGATGGCGCGCCCCGGAGTGCGGCTATCAGAAGCCTGCGTTGATCGCCTGTGCGGCGTCGATCTTGTCCTGACCCACGTCACCGGCGAACTGCGCCCAGACGGGTTTCATGGTGTCGACCCAGGACTGGCGCTGCTCGGCCGAAAGCTGACGCACGGTGCCACCGGCATCGATGATCGCCTGCTTGGCTGCGGCGTTGACCTTGGCGGATTCAGAGTTCCGCGCTTCGGTCACTTCCGACAGGATGGTCAGGAACTGGTCGCGCACTTCCGGCTCCAGGCTGTCCAGCCAGTCCACCGAGGTCACCACCAGATAGTCGATGATGCCGTGGTTGGTTTCGGTGATGCCGTCCTGCACTTCGAAGAACTTCTTGCCGTAGATGTTGGACCAGGTGTTTTCCTGACCATCGACAACACCCTGCTGCAACGCGCCGTAGACTTCGGAGAAGGCCATTTTCTGCGGGCTGCCACCGATCGCTTCCATCTGCGCCACCAGCACGTCCGAGGACTGCACGCGGAACTTCAGGCCATTGGCGTCGGTCGGCTCGACCAGCGGTTTGTTGGCCGACATCTGCTTCATGCCATTGTGCCAGTAAGCCAGGCCCTGCAGGCCGCGGCGCTGCATCGAATCCAACATCGCCTGACCGTTTTCAGACGCCTGGAAGGCGTCAACCGCATCGATGTTCTTGAACATGAACGGCAGGTCGAACAGGCGGAACTGTTTGGTGAATTTTTCGAACTTGGACAGCGACGGTGCGGCCAGCTGCACGTCACCCTGCAGCATCGCTTCCAGCACCTTGTTGTCATTGTAGAGGGTCGAGTTCGGATAAACCTCAAGGCACATGGTGCCGTTCATCTCTTCGTTGACACGCTTTTCCAGCAGCGTCGCGGCAATCCCCTTGGGGTGCTTGTCGGTGTTGGTGACGTGGCTGAACTTGACGACGATCTCGCCTTCGTCACAGGCCGCCTGAACGGCGCCAGCGGATACGGTCATCGCCAGAGCGGCGGCGGTAGCAGTCAGGAACTTCATAATAGTCCTCCCAGATTTCTCTCCATAGCCTGTGCGCAATGCACAAGCCCCGTGGGAAGGATCGCGAATCGCACTGCCCCGCTCAAGAATTGAGTCGCGATTCGGGTGATTTTGATTTTTTTATAAATTTTTCAGACAGATGCGTGACGCCCAGTTCCCGGGCACAGGTGCCTCAATTATAGGCTGTGCGAAAACCCGCACAGGGATCAGCGCGAGGTGTGCGGATTTCCGCACAGCCGTAACGCCGTCTTTTCAACCGCTGGAATCACGCATCTGAGGCGCGGCGATAGTCCTCGGGGCGGATGCCATATCGGGCCAGTTTGTCGTAAAAGGTCTTGCGCGGCAGCTTCAGCGCCGCCGCCGCCGCCGAGGCGCGCCCGTTCTGGCGCCCCAGCGCCGCGATCAGCAAGGACCGCTCAACTTGCGCCATCTGTTCCGCCAGCCCCAGACCAGAGCCGACCGAGACTTCCTCGGGCATACCAAGCACGAACCGCATGGCCGCCGACATCAGCGAGCGGGCATTGCCAGGCCAGTCCTGCGCCATCAGCATCGCCAGATTCTCCTGGCTGATCTCGGGCGCCGCGATGCCCGCCTGCTCTGCCGCCTGAGCCACGTAATGATGAAACAAAACCGGGATATCCTCCGGCCGCTCAGCCAGCGACGGAATGCGCACCCGCATGCCATCCAGGCGATAAAACAGGTCAGCATTGAAGGCGCCGCTGGTGGCAAGCTGCGCCAGATCGCTGGTGGTCCCTGCGATCACCCGGGCGGCGACGCCCTGCTCCAGCCGTTCCAGAACCGCGTATTGCACCGCGTCGGCCATGGCCGGGATTTCATCCAGAAACAACGACCCGCCCGCTGCATCCTGGCACAGCGCATCAAAGGCTTCGATGGTCATACCGGCGGCGGGTCGCTTCACAAAGGCGCCCTGCGCCCGCGGCGACATCAGGTGGATGACTTCAGCGACCTTGGAAACGCCACTGCCCGCCGGACCTGTCACCAGAACCTCGGCTCCGGTGGGCGCCACTGCGCGCACTCGCGTCCTGAGCTGCTCTGCCTGCGGGGAGGTGCCGAAAAGCATCCGCGCCGCCGGATCGCCCGCCTCCAGCTGGCGCTTCAGGCGTCTGTTTTCCAGCACCAGTGCCCGGGTCTTCCGCGCCCGCTCCAGCACCGAAAGAAGATCCCCCGGAGCGCAGGGTTTTTCCAGAAAATCAAAGGCACCCTCGGACATCGCCCGCACCGCCATCGGAATGTCGCCTTCGCCGGTCAGCAGGATAACCGGCAGTTCGGCGTCGATCTCATGCGCATAGGTCAAAAGATGAAACCCGTCCCTCCCCGGCATGCGAATGTCCGACAGGATCACCCCATCAAATTCGGGAGAGATCAGATCCTTGGCCGCCACGAAAGAGCCAGCTGTCACCGCCTCCAGGTCGTTCAGCTCAAGCGTCTGCGACAGCGCCTCGCGCACCGCCGCATCATCATCCACGAGCAGTACCCGCCGGGTCATGCAGCTTCTTCCTCGCTCCAGGGGTCAAGTTCGACGGTAAAGACCGCACCATCGCTGCTGTTGCATCCGCGGATGTGGCCGCCGAAACTTTGCACCAACCCGTAAGAGATCGACAGCCCAAGGCCAAGCCCCTCGGCGCTGCCCACGGCCTTGGTCGAATAGAAAGGTTCGAACATCTTTTCCGGTTCCTTGATGCCCGGGCCAATGTCGCGGACATGCACGCGCAGCCGCGCGCCGGCTTGCTGTGACGGCCATTCCAGAGCGATGCGGATCGCCCGCTGCTGCTGTTCCATCATCGCGTCGGCGGCATTGTTGATCAGGTTGACGAAAACCTGCGTCAGCCGCACCTCGCCGCCCCAAGCGTAGACCGGACCGGAAGGCGGCGCCCAATCGAGCGTCACATGGTCAGTGCCCAGTCGCGCCGTGGTCAGTTCAACTGCCGCGTTGATCACCTGCACCAGATCAACCCGCGCCATCGGTTCGCTTTCGTTGCGGGCAAAGGCGCGCAGGTTCTTGATGATCCGCGCCATGCGTTCGGCCATGCTGGAAATCCGGGTCAGATTTTTCGCTGCGCGCTCGGGCTTTTCCCGCTCAAGAAAGGCGGCGCCGTTTTCAGCATATTGCTGAATGGCCATCAGCGGCTGGTTCAGCTCGTGACTGATGCCCGCAGACATCTGCCCCAGCGCCGATAGTTTCCCGGCCTGAACCAGATCTTCCTGCGCCTGTTTCAGCGCCGCTTCGGCCTCTTGTCGTTCATGGACCTCGCGGCGCAGCTGAGTGTTGATCACCTGCAGGGCCTGGGTGCGGGCCTCGACCCGGGTTTCAAGAATGACATTGGCCCGGGCCAGCGTTCGGCGCCGCTCGGTCGCCAAAAACAGCAGTGTGCCGAAGGCAAGACACACCGCCGTCAGAGCGGCCGCCTGCAAGGCAGCGATACGCCGCGCCGGGGCGACATCCACCAGGATCTCTCCACGCATACCGATGACCGGCAGGTCCACTGTCAGGTGCAGCGCCTGCTGCGGCAGGTAGGAGCTGCCGGACATCTGCCAGACCTCGTGCCCGCCATGGTTTTCCACCGCGAAGGAAACCGGATCGCCTCCCTCGGCCGCGCTGCCAGGCAGCCGTTCAGCCCGTCGCCAGAACAGCAATTCCGGCCGGTTGGAAATAAACACCTCTTCGTTGCGGTTGGTGAAGAAGACCGCAGGCAAGGAGCCGCGCCAGGTCTGCTCCACATCCTCTACATCGGCCACCACCACCAGCGCCCCCAACACACCGCCGCCGGGTGCGAAACTGGGTGCGGCATAGAAATAGGCCCGCCGCCCCTCGGGCAGCAGCACCGCGTGACCGGTGCCAAGCGCGCCCTGCATGGCACGTTTGAAGTAGGGTTGATCGGCCACCGAGCCTCCGGCGACCCCTTCGGCAAAGGCCAGAACCCGCCCCGAACGGTCTGCATAGAACACGTCGAGCGCCGCCGTCTTGTCCGCCACCTCGCGCAGACGCCGTGCCGCCTCTTGCTGCCCCGCCGCCGTATCCAGCCCGTCCAGCACCGGATGATCCGCCGTTAGAACAGCCAGTTCCTGATAGATCTGCAACTGCGTGCTGACCCGGTCCGACGCCAATGCCAGATCCGCCGCGCTGCGCTCTGCCAGCGAGTCCAGCGCCTGCCGGTACCCATAGATCCAGACCGCAGCCGCCAGCCCTGCGACTGCACATGCAAATCCCAGCAATAGGCCCCAGCGCTGCCACATGGTTTGTTTGATCATCGATACTGCCTCATGCAGGCCAGACTATGAAACTCACCTTGCATTGACCAGCCGCCATGGCAAAAGTCGCCGCATGAAAACACTGCATCAGCCTCCGACCGATCCGGCCTTTGTGCAAGATCCCTATCCGTTCTACGCCAAAGCCCGCGACGCGGGCGCCCTGCACTATTGGCAGGACTACGACATGGTGGCAGCCTTTCGCAAATCGGCCGTTCACATGCTGCTGCGGGACCGCCGCTTCGGGCGGGAAATCCCCGCCGAAATGGCCACGCCCGGCCCGGCCCATCTGGCACCGTTTCTGGCTGTCGAGGCTCATTCGCTGCTGGACGCCGAACCGCCACGCCACACCCGCCTGCGCAAGCTGGTGATGCGGGCCTTTACCTCGCGCGCGATTACCGCGCTTGAGGCGGATATCGCCCAGCTGTGCCATGATCTGATCGATGCCTTTCCGGACCAGCCCTTTGATCTGTTGCAGGCCTATTGCACGCAGGTTCCGATCGTGACCATCTGCCGCCTGCTCGGCGTACCCGAGGAGATGGCGCCGCAGCTTCTGGATTGGTCGCACCGGATGGTGGCCATGTATCAGGCCGGGCGCACGGAAGAGACCGAGCATTCCGCCGCCGAGGCATCTGCCGCCTTTTCCGATTATCTGCGCAGCTATATCGATCAACGTCGCAGCGATCCGCAGGATGATCTGATCACCCGCCTGATTGCCGCCGAGGAGGCCGGGGACAGCCTGACCACGGATGAGCTGATCGGCACCTGCATCCTGCTGCTGAACGCGGGGCACGAAGCAACAGTGCACGCCCTTGGAAACGGGGTGAAGACGATGCTGGAACAGGGCTGGGATCCGGCCTGGCTGACCGAGGACGGGATCGACCAACTGGTCGAGGAAATCCTGCGCTATGATCCGCCGCTGCATATGTTCACCCGCTATGCCTATGAAGAGGCCGAGGTCTTCGGCCATATCTTCCAGCGGGGCGATCAGGTGGCGCTGCTTCTGGGTGCGGCCAACCGCGACCCGGCAGTGCTTGATGATCCAGAGGTCTTTAACCCCAGCCGCCCAGCCAAGACCAACACGTCCTTTGGGGGCGGACTGCATTTCTGCGTCGGCGCGCCGCTGGCACGGCTGGAAATGCGCATCGCGCTGCCCATCCTGTTCCAGCGCTGCCCCGATCTGCGTCTGGAAGAAAAACCCGAGTATTCAGACAGCTACCATTTTCATGGCCTCACCCGGCTGATGGTGAGCCGCTAATGGTCGGCGCCACCCGGCGCCGCCCTCCACTTCCCCTACTCCGCTGGCTCCAGCGGCAGCAGCGTGGTCGATTTGATTTCCTCCATCGACAGAAGCGCGGTCACATTGTGCACCCGTACCTCAGAAATCAGCGCCTGATAGAATTTGTCATAGGCCCGCGCGTTCTTCACCCGCACCTTCAGAATATAATCGATATCGCCGGCCAGCCGGTGCGCCTCCTGCACCTCGGGGCGGTCGCGTAGCGCCTGCAAGAAGGACGCCTGCCACTCCGCCTCGTGCTCAGAAGTGCGGATCAGCACAAAGAAACAAGCCTCGAACCCCAGCGCCTCGGCGTCCAGGATCACGGTCTGGCGACCGATAACCCCGGCCTCGCGCAGCTTGCGGATGCGATTCCAGACCGGGGTCTTTGAGCTGCCCACCTGCTTGGCGATTTCATCCAGCGACTGGCTGGCGTCGCGTTGCAGCTCCGCCAGGATTTTCCGATCCGTGGCATCAATCCGCACTGTCATTCTAATTTTCCCTCTGCATCGAAACCTTGGTCACCAAGCCCCGAACCACGCGGAACAGATGTCCTTATTTGGGCGGACGTATGGCGCTTAAATGGGAATATTTCCTATATTGAGGGTCAAGTCAAACACCAGAAATGAGGCGCCACATGTCCAGCTTTGCCCCGATCATTCCCTCTGCCAGCTCTCAGCGCGCAGATGGCATGTGCTGCCCCGCGCCGGGACAGGTTGCCTTTGCCGGCTCTGGTCCGGGCGACCCCGATCTGCTGACTCTGAAGGTGCTGAAAGCGATGCAGTCCGCAGATGTGATCCTGTTCGACCGCTTGGTCAGCCCCGAGATCATGGCCCTGGCCGCCCCGGGCATCGCGCTGGAGGATGTCGGCAAGGAAGGCTTTGGCCCCTCCATGTCGCAAGAGGAGATCTGCGCCCGACTGGTGGCCCATGCCCGCGCGGGCCGCAAGGTGCTGCGCCTCAAATCCGGCGATCCCACCGTCTTTGGCCGCCTCGACGAAGAGCTGTCCGCCTGCGACGCAGCCGGGATCGGCTACCAGATCCTGCCCGGCATCACCGCCGCCTCTGCTGCGGTCGCCGCCATCGGTCAGAGCCTGACACAGCGCGGGCGCAATTCCTCGGTCCGGTTCCTCACCGGGCACGACATGCGCGGTTTTGCCGATCACGACTGGACCGCCCTGGCGCGCCCCGGTGAGGTGGCCGCGATCTACATGGGCAAGAAATCCGCGCGTTTCGTGCAGGGCCGTTTGATCATGCACGGCGCCGACCGGGCTACGCCGGTGACCATCGTCGAACATGCCTCGCGCGCCAACCAGCGCGTTCTAGAAACAACGCTTGACCGGCTGCCCGCCGATCTGGCTGCGGCAGGTCTGTCCGGCCCGGCCCTTACCTTCCTCGGGCTGGCGCCGCGTCAAAGCCTCGCCGCCCTGCCCAACCTCGCCTCTGACCTTACCTCCGATCTGAATATGGAGCTCGCCTGATGCCCCGTCCCTTTACGCCCAAAGTGATCACCGCGAATGACCTCCTTGAGGGCGACGTGATCTATTACACCGCCAAGGACAGCTGGAGCCGCTCGCTGAGCGAGGCCGAGCTGATCACCGACGAGGCCGAGGCGCAGCTGCGCCTGCTGGCCGCCGAACGCGATGCTCTCAACGTTGTCGGCATCTACCTGACCGACGCCAAACCTGGCGCGGATGGCCCCGAACCTGTCCACTTCCGCGAAGAATTCCGCCGCACCGGTCCCTCGAACTACGCCCATGGCAAACAGGAGGCTCTCTCCAATGTATAAGTATAACGACTTTGACGCCGCTTTTCTGGCTGAACGCAACGCCCAGTTCCGTGCCCAGGTAGAGCGCCGCATCGACGGCAGCCTGACCGAGGACGAGTTCAAACCCCTGCGCCTGATGAACGGGCTGTATCTCCAGCTGCACGCCTATATGCTGCGGGTTGCAATCCCCTATGGCACACTCAGCAGCGCCCAGATGCGCCAGCTCGCGCTGTTGGCCGAAAAGTGGGACAAGGGTTATGGCCATTTCACCACCCGTCAGAACATCCAGTACAACTGGCCGACCCTGAAGGACGTGCCGGACATGCTGGACGCGCTGGCCGAAGTGGGCCTGCACGCGATCCAGACCTCGGGCAACACCGTACGCAACGTGACCTCGGACCATTTTGCCGCCGCCGCCAAGGGTGAGCTGGAAGATCCGCGCCCCTATGCCGAATTGATCCGGCAATGGTCCACCGACCACCCGGAATTCCAGTTCCTGGGCCGCAAGTTCAAGATCGCGGTGACTGGCGCCGAAGAGGACCGCGCCGTAACCCGCGCTCATGACATCGGGCTGCGCATGGTCTCCCGCGAAGGCGAGACCGGGTTCGAGGTGATCGTGGGTGGTGGCCTTGGCCGTACGCCAATGATCGGCAAGGTGCTGCGGGAGTTCCTGCCCAAGGCGGACCTGCTGCCCTATCTTGAGGCGGTGCTGAGCGTCTACAACCTGCTGGGTCGGCGCGACAACAAGTACAAGGCCCGGATCAAGATCACCGTGCAGGAAAACGGCATCGACAAGATCCGCGACCTGGTTGAAGAGCGTTTTATCGAACGCCGCGCCCAGTTCAACGGCGCCGATCAGGAGCTGCTGGAAGAGATCAAGGCGCATTTCACGCCCCCCGCCCTGCGCAGCGGCGACACTGCGGCCTATGATGCCGCCTATGACAGCGATCCTGTGTTCCGCGCCTGGGCCGACACCAACCTGTCGGCGCATCGCAACGAAGACCACGCCATCGTCACCATCTCGGTCAAGGCGCATGGCGCCACCCCCGGCGATGCCACCGCCGAACAGATGCGCGTGATGGCGGATCTGGCGCAGGAATTCGGCTATGACGAGCTGCGCATCAGCCACCAGCAGAACGTGATCCTGCCGCATGTTCTGAAATCGGATCTGCCCGCGATCCACGCCCGCCTGAAAGAGGTCGGCCTTGCGACCGCCAACATTGGCCTGATCTCGGATATCATCGCCTGCCCCGGCATGGATTACTGTGCCCTGGCCACCGCCCGCTCGATCCCGGTTGCGCAGGATATTGCAACCCGGTTCGAAGAGCTGAAGCTGGAGCACGACGTGGGGCACCTGCAGATCAAGATCTCGGGCTGCATCAATGCCTGCGGCCACCACCACGTCGGCCATATCGGCATTCTGGGTCTGGATCGCGCCGGGGTAGAGAACTACCAGATCACCCTTGGCGGTGATGCGACTGAAACGGCGGCCATCGGCACCCGCACCGGCCCCGGTTTCGCCTATGACGAGATCGTTCCGGCGGTCGAGCGTCTGATCGGCGCCTATCTGGAACTGCGGACCGATGAAGGTGAGACCTTCATCGAGACCTACCGCCGCGTAGGAATGGAACCGTTCAAAGCCGTGCTTTATCCCGAAGCCCGCAAAAAGGTGGCCTAGAGCGATGCTGAAGCTCGCAGAGAGCAGCCCCAATGGGGCTGCACCGGACACCGCCCTGGCGGAAAAGGTGGAGATGCTGAATGCCCGCTACCGGCACCATTCGGCTACCGCCGTGATGCAGGGCGCCCTGCAGGATGCCGGACAGATCGCCCTGGTTTCCAGCTTTGGCGCGGAATCGGTTGTGCTGCTGCATATGGCGGCGGTGATCGATCCCGCCGTGCCGGTGCTGTTCGTGGATACCGAGCTGCTGTTCACCGAAACGCTGGTCTATCAGCAGGAGGTGAGCGAGCGCCTTGGCCTGCGCAACGTGCAGGTCATCCGCGCCGAGGATATCGCCGAAAAGGATCCCTATGGCGCCTTGCGGTTCTCGGACACCGACGCCTGCTGCCACCTGCGCAAGACCGTGCCGCTGCAAAACGCACTGTCGGGCTATGATGGCTGGATCACCGGACGCAAACGGTTCCAGTCTGGCAGCCGCGCCGCGCTCGACTTTTTCGAGGTCGAGGACGGCACCGGACGCATCAAGGTGAACCCGCTGGCCCATTGGGCGCCCGAGGACGTGCGCGCCTACATGGAAGAAAACCGCCTGCCGCGCCATCCGCTGGTGGCGCAGGGCTACCCGTCGATCGGTTGCGCCCCCTGCACCTCGAAGGTGGCAGAAGGCGAAGACCCCCGCGCCGGACGCTGGCGCGATCAGAACAAGGAAGAATGCGGCATCCACATCGTGGATGGCAAACTCACCCGCAAAGGAGCTGACCCCAAATGACTGTAATTGTGACCGACACCGGATTTGGCCCCGACAGCTGGCAGGTCGGCTACGAGGGTGAAAACGCGCTGGACCTGCAGCCCGATGCGGATCTGGCACCCTTGTCGAACCGCATCCCCGGCTGCGAGATGATCCGTATTCATTTCCCCAGCTTTGCCGACGGGCGCGGGTTTACCCTGGCACGGCAGTTGCGGCAGATGGGTTATACCGGGCGGCTCCGGGCCTATGGTCACGTTCTGGCGGATCAATACGCCATGGCGCGGCGCAGCGGCTTTGACGAGGTCGAGATCGATGATGATCTGGCCGCCCGTCAGCCCGAGGACCAGTGGTTGGCCCGGGCAAACTGGCCGGCGCACGACTATCAGGCACGTCTGGGACGCGGCCGGGCCGCCCGCTGAGACGGGCCTGATCTCGCGTCAGACACCCCCACAAACCGCAATTCGGGAAAAACAAAGCTTTTCCTGACCTGAATCAACGATTAATCAGAGGTGCCGGTCTACCAGACCGGCAGTGAAACCGATGAACGAGATGACCGCCGTGACCGACACTGCCTCCGAAGCCAAGCCCGCCAAGGCGACCCCGACCCTGCCGGACGCCCAGACCGTGACCGCGGTCAAGCACTGGACAGACCGCCTGTTTTCCTTCCGGGTATCGCGGCCTGCGTCGCTGCGCTTCCGCTCGGGCGAGTTCGTGATGATTGGCCTGATGGGCGACCCCGATCCCAAGACCGGCAAGCAGAAGCCACTGCTGCGTGCCTATTCCATCGCCTCGCCTTCCTGGGACGAAGAGCTGGAGTTCTACTCGATCAAGGTGCAGGACGGTCCGCTGACCTCGAAACTGCAGCACATCAAAGAAGGCGATCAGATCATCCTGCGGCCCAAACCCGTCGGCACCCTGGTGCATGACGCGCTGCTGCCCGGCAAACGCATCTGGTTCTTCGCCACTGGCACCGGCTTTGCGCCCTTCGCCTCGCTGCTGCGCGAGCCGCAGACCTACGAGGATTACGATGAGGTCATCATCACTCACACCTGCCGCACCGCAGGCGAGCTGACCTATGGCCGGGAACTGATCGAAAGCCTGAAGGACGACGAGCTGCTCAATGAGGTGATCGGTGAGGGCTTCTGGAAGAAGATCAAATACTACCCCACCACCACCCGCGAAGAGAGCGCCAAGATGGGCCGGATCACCGACCTGATCAACTCGGGCGAGGCCTACAAGGATCTGGGCGTTGAGCCACTCAACCCCGAGAGCGACCGGGCGATGATCTGCGGCAACCTGGCCTTCAACCTGGAACTGAAGGACATGCTGGAAGCGGCCGGCCTTGAAGAAGGCGCCAATTCCAAGCCCGCGCAATATGTGGTGGAAAAGGCTTTCCTCGACTAAGCCAGCACGCCTGACGCAAGCCGCCAATGGCCAGATACAAAAAGGCCGCGCCACCCTGATACGGGCGGCACGGCTTTTCTTTTGTACCAGTGGGTTATCCCGCCGCTGCAATCCAGCGTAGGAATTACAGGTTCAGCGCGGCCTTCACCTGATCCAGCGCCGCCTTCAGCATCACCGGGCTGTCCTTGGCCGCGTCAACCGCCCCGGTCAGAACCGATTTCTGCGTCTCGGAGAGGTCCGAATCCGCGATCATCGTGGTCACGGTTTCATAATCGAAGCCTTCCAGCGTCAGCGCCTCCGACATGGCCTGATCTGCGGCCTGCTCCCCCTCGGGGTCCGTGGCACTGCCCGCCGCGTCTGTCGCAGCCTGGGTTGCGCTCTCAACCGCGTCGCGGACAGCCTCATCCGCCTGTTCGACAACATCCTCTGCCGCCTCCACTGCAGCAGCTGCAGCGGTCTCTGCCGCATCTGCTGCGGTCTCTGCCGCATCTGCAGCGCCCTCCACGGCGGCCTCGGCATCGGCTGCGGCCTCTTCGACGGTCTCCTCTACGGCACTCTCAACCGCTTCAGCAGCCTCTTCGGCCTGCTCTGCCACTGACTTGGGGGCCTCTGCCTCGGTGCTTTCCTCGACCACCGGTGCTGGTTCTGGTTCTGCCTCAGGTGCAGGCTCTGTCACGGCTGCGGGGGCATCCGTGTTGGCCGGCGCGTTACTGATCACACTGTCTTCGGTCTGGACGGAAAAGGCATAGTAAGCGCCAATCGCCACCACCCCGGCTGCTACGGCAACAATAACCGGTTTCATGATGTCTCTCCTTTGTTCTGGCCGGAACCTGTCTGGCGACAGGCAGACCGGCGCGTGTTCTTGCGACATTCGATACCGGCTAGCTGGCCTCCCGCAGCGCCCGCCACAAGGGGCAAAAACCGCCGGACGCGTCATCGGCCAGCCGCCGCCGACAGGATCCCAGCGGATTGGCGGGGCATTGCCGGCACCCGGGCCGGGAGCGCTTTCCCCCCTGACGGCCGCTCCCTCCGAATCGATGCAGACTAGGCCGGGCTGGCTGCCGCCCTGCCCGCCGGGCGCCGGTGCCTACCTGCCCGCAGGCCCGACTGCGGGAGGCTTGCGCCCATTCTGCAATGACAATCGCCTTTTTTCACGGGCGCCCGCATCGGTTCCCGCTTGAAAGACGCCGCGCCCCGGTTTAGATTTCATGCTCGAAAATCGGCAACCATCAAAGGATTGAACCCATAGCCCGCAGACCTCATAACGCGCCGCCGCCTCGTGATACCGGCCCGCGCACGAACGAAAAAATCCGCGCCCCCGAAATCCGCCTGATTGGCGCCGAAGGGGAGAACGTTGGCGTTGTCCATCCGGCCAAGGCAATGGAGATGGCAGCGGAAGCGGGTCTGGACCTTGTGGAGATCTCGCCGAACGCCAATCCGCCGGTCTGCAAGATCATGGACTTCGGCAAGTTCAAATACGAGCAACAGAAACGCGAAAGCGAAGCCCGTAAAAAGCAGAAGATCATCGAGGTCAAAGAGGTCAAGTTCCGCCCGAACACGGACACCAATGACTACAGCGTGAAAATGCGCAACGTTTTCAAATTCCTTGAAAACGGTGACAAGGTGAAGATCACCCTGCGTTTCCGCGGCCGCGAGATGGCGCACCAGAACCTCGGCCGTGAGCTGCTGGAGCGTGTGGCCGAAGACGTCAAAGATATCGGCAAGATCGAAAACATGCCGAAGATGGAAGGCCGTCAGATGATCATGATGATCGGCCCGCTGCCGCAGAAATAGCCGGCGGCCCTAACGGACCGGCCTCTGACTGGCTGAATTCCGCCTTTCCATTCCGCCCCCGGTGCTTGACTGCGCCGGGGGCGTTGTCATTGTCGCCCCTGATAAACAGCCATGCGATCAGGACGAGCCGACATGTGGGAAGAACGATTTGCAAACTCCGATGACTATGTGTTCGGGACCGAACCAGCCCGGTTCCTGACCGAACATGCCGCCTATCTGACGCCGGGCCAGACGGCCCTGTCGGTGGCCGATGGCGAGGGGCGCAATTCCGTCTACATGGCGCAGCGGGAGCTTGAGACGACTGCCTATGAGTTCGCCCCCACCGCCATTGCCCGCGCCCGTGATCTGGCGGCAGAGCGTGGCGTCACGGTGGATTTCCAAAACGTTGATATCCTCACCCATGACTGGCCTGAGGATGCCTATGATTTGGTGGTCGGCATTTTCATCCAGTTCGTCGGCCCCAAGGATCGCAAGGTGCAATTCGAAGGCATGAAACGCAGCCTGAAACCCGGCGGTGTGCTGCTGCTGCATGGCTATACGCCGAAACAGCTGGAATTCGGCACCGGCGGGCCGCCCTTTGCCGAGAACATGTACACCGAGGCTCAGCTGGCCGCTGATTTCGTAGGCTGGGACATCCTGGAGAACCGCGCCTATGAGCGGGAGGTGCAGGAGGGACGCGGCCACAGCGGCATGTCCGCCCTCATCGATTTCGTGGCGCGCAAACCCGCCTGACCACAGGTACCCGCATGAAAAAGGGGCCCCGCAGCGCTGCGAGGCCACATTGCTGTTCTGTCCCAGTGGCTCAACCTGCGGCGGCGGCCACGGCGCGTTTGGTCAGGACACCGACAAGATGGGCACGGTATTCCTTGGTGCCGTGGATATCGCCCATCATGTTGGCCGGGTTAATGCGCAGATCCGTCAGAGCGTCGGGGCGGAATTCCTTGCCCAGTGCCTGCTCAGCTTCGCTCCAGCGGAATACGCCCTCTTCGGACGCGCCGGTGACGGCAACCCGCACCCCGTCCGCGTATTTGGCGACAAAAACCCCCACCAGGGCAAAGCGCGACGCAGGCTGCACGAACTTCTGATAGTTCGCGGCCTCCGGCACCGGGAACCGCACGCCGGTGATGATCTCACCCTCTTCCAACGCGGTGGTGAAAAGACCATCGAAATAATCATCCGCCGCGATTTCGCGGGCATTGGTGATCACGGTGGCGCCGCTGCCCAGAACCGCCGCCGGATAGCAGGCCGCCGGATCGTTATTGGCAAGCGAGCCGCCGATGGTGCCCCGGTTGCGCACGGCGGGATCGCCGATGTGGCTGGCCAGCTCGGCCAGCGCGGGATAATGCGCTGCGGCCTCGGAGGCAACGGTGGCATGGGTGGTGGCGCCGCCGATTGCCAGGCTGCCATCATCTTCGCGGCAGACGCCCTGCATTTCACCAATCCCAGCAAGCGAGACCAGTTTCGACGGCATCGCCAGCCGCTGTTTCATGGTCGGCAGCAGGGTCTGGCCACCGCCCAGCGCCTGCGCGTCTTCCTCTGCCAGCGCGGCAACCGCGTCGGCAATGGAGGCAGGTTTTTCAAACTCGAAATTATACATTCCGCTTTCCTTCCCAAAGAATGCCGGGGGATCTCCCCCCTTGTTCTTTTGTTCAAATCTCCCATGGGTGCAGGGATCCGGCACATCTGCCCGGCCCCTGCCCCGGTGTTAACTGTTCATCGCAGCCCAGACGCGGCCGGGGCTGAGTGGCATGTCGATATGCGTCACATCTTTACCCGCAGCCTGCAGCGCGTCCACCACCGCATTCACAACCGCCGGCGGCGATCCGATGGCACCGGCCTCACCGCAGCCCTTCACCCCAAGGGGGTTATGGGTACAGGGCGTCTGGCAGGAATGGTCCACCTGATAGAAGGGCAGATCATCGGCGCGCGGCATGGCGTAATCCATGTAAGAGGCCGACAGAAGCTGACCGTTCTCGTCATAGACGCAGCCTTCGAGCAGCGCCTGACCGATGCCCTGACCGATACCGCCGTGCACCTGACCATCGACGATCATCGGGTTGACGATATTGCCAAAGTCATCCGCCGCCGCGAAACGTTCGATGGTGACCTTGCCGGTCTCGGGATCGACCTCCACCTCGCAGGCATAAGCGCCCGAAGGATAGGTGAAGTTCGCCGGATCGTAAAAGGCAGTCTCTTCCAGCCCCGGCTCCATATCCTCAAGCGGGTAGTTGTGCGGGACATAGGCCGCCAGCGTGACATCGCCCCAGGCGAGGGATTTATCCGTGCCCGCAACCGAGAACTGACCGTCCTTCAGCTCGATATCCGCATCGGAGGCTTCCAGAATGTGGGCGGCGATCTTCTTCGCCTTGGCGATGATCTTTTCCGTCGCCCGCACCATGGCAGAACCACCAACGGCGAGGGAGCGCGAGCCGTAAGTGCCCATGCCCATCGGGGTGTTGGCGGTGTCGCCATGCACGATCTCGACCATGCTTTCGTCGATGCCGATCATATCCGCGATCACCTGCGGGAAGGAGGTTTCATGCCCCTGCCCGTGGCTGTGGCTGCCGGTCATAACCACCAGCCCCCCGGTCGCATTCACTCGCACCGTGGCGGATTCATAAAGACCCGCCCGCGCGCCCAGCTGCCCAACAAGGTTACTCGGCGCAATGCCGCAGGCCTCGATATAGCAGTTGACGCCCAGACCGCGCAGCTTGCCGTTTTCCTCGCTCTTGGCGCGGCGCGCCTTGAAGCCTGCGAAATCGGCAACCTCTTCCAGCTTGTCCATCGTCGCGTTGTAATCACCGGTATCATATTCCACCGCCACCGGGGTGGCATAGGGGAATTCGGTGATGAAGTTCTGACGCCGCAGCGCGATGGGATCGACGCCCAGCTCGCGCGCGGCCTTGTCGATGACGCGCTCCAACTGGAATGTCGCCTCAGGGCGGCCCGCGCCGCGATAGGCATCCACCGGCACCGTGTTGGTAAAGACGGCCTTCACGTTCACATAGATCAGCGGCGTCTTGTAGTTACCCGCCATCAGCGTGCCATGCAGCCAGGTCGGCACCGAAGGCGCAAAGGTAGACAGGTATGCGCCCATATTGGCGTAAGTGTCGGTGCGCAGAGCGGTAAAGTTGTTCTCCGCATCCAGCGCCAGTTCGATCTTGGTCACGTGATCGCGCCCGTGGGCATCCGACATAAAGGCCTCGGACCGGGTAGAGGTCCATTTGACCGCCCGGTTCAGCGCCTTGGCCGCGAAGGTACAGAAGGCTTCCTCGGCATAATGGAAGATCTTGGTGCCGAAACCGCCGCCCACATCCGGCGCGATGACGCGCAGCTTATGCTCGGGGATGCCCAACACGAAAGCGCCCATCAGAAGGCGGATCACATGCGGGTTCTGCGAAGTTGTATAAAGCGTCGATTCCCCGGTGGCCCGGTTGAAATCGCCCACCGCCACGCGCGGCTCCATCGGGTTCGCGACCAGACGGTTGTTGACCAGCTCCAGTGTGGTCACATGGGCCGCATTGGCAAAGGCCTCTTCCACTGCCGGTTTGTTTTCTTCCACGAAGCCCCAGTCATAGCAGAGGTTCGAGGTGAGATCGTCATGCACCTTGGGGGCGCCTTCCTTGACGGCCTCCTTCATGTCGATGACGGCGGGCAGTTCTTCGATATCGAGCTCAATCGCTTCGGCGGCGTCGCGAGCTTCCTCGCGGCTTTCTGCGACCACGGCGGCGATGGCATCGCCCACATAGCGGACCTTGCCCTGAGCCAGAACCGGGTGCGCAGGTTCCTGCATCGGTTCTCCATGGCGGTCGGTCACCTGCCAGCCGCAGGGAATCGACCCCACGCCTTCGAAATCAGCGCCGGTGAAGATGCGGATGACGCCGGGCATCGCGGCCGCAGCCGTGGTGTCGATGCCGTTGATCTTGCCGTGGGCCACATCCGAGCGCAGGAAATGCACATAGGCCTGATTGTTGAGGTTGATGTCGTCGGTATAATTGCCGGTTCCGGTCAGGAACCTCACGTCTTCGCGCCGCTTCGGGCTGGCGCCGATGCCACTATCCTTTGGCATTGTCCAAATCTCCTCCCTGGATGGTGCGCGCCAGGGCGCACCTCTTGGTCATGCAAAATTGTCTTTTGTCCCGGGCCGCGCCTCCCTGCGCTGCCCGCGGCGGGCTTATGGCCTTATTCGGCAGCAATGGCCGTCACGTCCTGACCGGACGCGGCAAGGATCGCCTTGACGATGTTATGATAGCCAGTGCAACGGCAAATATTGCCTTCAAGATAGGCGCGCACCTCGGCCTCGGTCGGCTTGGGGTTTTCCTTCAGCAGCGCCGCCGCCGACATCACCATGCCCGGCGTGCAGAAACCGCACTGAAGCCCGTGGTGATCCTGAAACGCCTGCTGGATCGCATTCAGCGTACCATCCGGAGCCGCCTGTCCTTCGATGGTGGCAACCTCTGCGCCGTCTGCTTCGGCCGCCAGCATGGTGCAGGATTTGACCGCCTTGCCGTTCACATGCACCACGCAGGCGCCGCACTGGCTGGTATCGCAGCCTACATGTGTCCCCGTGAGCCCCAGCTCGTCGCGCAGAAATGACGCCAGGAGCGTGCGCCCCTCCACATCACCGCTGGCGGGCTTGCCGTTCACGGTCATCGAGACCTTCGCCATGAATTCCTCCCATTCGCTACTTTTGTTTGGCTGAATAGGAGTTAAGCACGGGATGCGGCTGGCGCGAACCCCCAGAAATGCCTCTGGCCGTAACATTTTTGCCAAACGGCAAGAAGCCGCGCGTAACACGTTGGAGATGCGGACATTTTGTGCTGTTTGGCGCAGCGTTCAGCCACGCCCGGCGTCATCCTGTCCAGCGCGGCGCGGCATGGGCCGGGTGGGAATCTCTTTCAGCAGACCCCCGACCCCCATGGCGGCGATATCCGCCCCGCGCAACGCCACTCCGCAGATCACCCGCTCCAGCACCCAGTCCGCGCCATTGAGCGCGGGCGAACGGGCGCAGCCCGGCAGGCCGATCACCGGCTTTTCGCCCAGCGCGCCGAGAAACAGAAGGTTGCCCGGATCCACCGGCATGCCAAAGCGCGTCACCGTGCCCCCCGCCAGCCGCAGCGCCTGAGGCGCCACATCCAGTGGGTCCGAGGTCGCCGATCCGGTCAGGATCAGGATGACCTCTCCCGGCGCATCGCCGATGGCTGCGGACAGCTCCGCCTCGCGGTGGGGCACAACCACGCGATCTGTCAGCGCCATTCCCATCCGGTCGAGCCGCCCAGCCATGGCCGCGCGGCCCTTTTCGGATGGAGTATCGCCCGTAACCCGCGTTTCGATCAGGGTTGCGGTCTTGTAGACCGGGGCGCGCACCCGCAACGCCCCGCCTGCATTCCTTGCCGCTTGTCTCAGGTGCGCCTCTGGCACCCCGTAGGCGATGATCTTGATGGTGGCGATCATGCCGTCTGCATCGACCCGGTGATAGGCGGGCACGGTCGCGATGGTGATCATCGGATCCACCGCATTCACCGCCTCCAGCCGCGCCCGGTCCAGCTCCACCACACCGCAGGTTTCGGCGTAAAGGTTCACCCGCCCCGCCCCGGCGCCGGAAATGCGCAAGCCCTGGGCGCCCGGGTCCGGAACGATGGCGTGGGCCAGCGCCTGCGCCGCCGCATCCTCGTGCATATCCCCGCTTTCCAGCCGCGCGGCGGTGACTTCGGAAAACCCGGAGGCGGCCAGATCACTCAGATCCGCCGGGGTCAGCGCCGTGCCCTTGGCAATCTTGCGGGTCTCCAGATGCAGGGAATGGGCCAGGATCGCCCCCTCGGCCTGATCCAGCGGAACCGGGCCGAACTTCATGAGGCTTTGCCGCGCAGAACCGCTGTCATCTCGGCCAGGATCGACACCGCGATTTCAGACGGCCCCGCCGCGCCGATATCCAGACCGATGGGCCCGTGGATGCGCCCGATCTGCTCCTTGGTGAAGCCAGCCGCCACCATCCGGTCCACCCGTTTGGCATGGGTGCGGGTCGAGCCCAGCGCACCGATGTAGAAACAATCCGCACCTAACGCTGCCTCCAGCGCCGGATCGTCGAGTTTGGGATCATGGGTCAGCAGCACCAGCGCGGTGCGGGCATCAAGGCCAAGCTTTTCCACCGCCTCATCCGGCCAGTCGTCCATCAACCGCTCACCGGGGAACCGCGCAGCGGCGGCGAAGGCCTCACGCGGGTCGATAATCACCGGATCGTAGCCCGCAATCCGCGCCATCGGCACCAGCGCCTGGGCGATATGCACCGCCCCCACCACGATCAGCCGCAGCGGCGGGTTGTGCACGGCAACGAAGGTTTTGCCGTCTTCCTCAACACCAGAGCGGTCCATGCGCAGGCGCTCAGCATAGCCATCGCGCACCAGACGGCGCGCGCCGCTGTCCAGATCCACCTCATAGGCGAGCGCGATGCGATCCTTGCGGGCCGCGACCAGTTCCTCCAGCAGATCCACCGGCAGGGCACCGCCCACGGGCTCCACCAACACCTTGATAGTGCCGCCGCAGGCCAGCCCCACGGCAAAGGCATCATCGTCGCTGACCCCGAACTCGAGCAGGCGGTGCTTGCCATCCTCGATGGCTTCCAGCGCCTCAAAGACCACCGCGCTTTCGACGCAGCCGCCCGAGACCGAGCCTTCGATGCGGCCATCGCCGCCCACCACCAGCTGCGATCCGGCCCGGCGCGGCGCCGAGCCCCAAGTCTGCACCACCGTGGCCAATGCAGCCCCGGTGCCATCCCTGTGCCATTCCAGCGCCACCTCCGGCGCGTTCTCGAAACGCTGGGTTTCCTCTGACATGCAATCCTCCCGGCGTGTCTTCCGCCTTTGTTGCCCCCAAGGTTGACGCGAAGGCCAGAGGTTTCAAGCCGAAAACGCAGCGCAAAACGCAAAGCGCCCGCCGGGAGCGGCGGGCGTTCGGGCATTTTACAGGCGCGGGAGGGTGCCTATTCAGCCGGTTGCAGGTTCGATTTGGAGGGCGTCAGCCGCTCGGGCAGGGCAAAGGCCAGCGCGATGAAACCAAGGCCCAGAACGATGCCGAGGATATCGCCCGGCAGCGTCGTCAGCCCGTCGAACTTGGATCCCGGCACGGTGCCAACGGTGACCTTGCCGCCCGCGATGCTGTCCAGAAGGCCGCTCGATTTCCACATCGGGTAGGTCACCATATAGGCCGCCGCCCCCAGAAGACCGCCGGCGATGAAGAACAGCGCATCCTTGCGACCCGAGGCCGCCGCGACAACGCCGGTGCCGGGGCAATAGCCCGCCAGCGCCCAGCCCGCGCCCAGCATCAAGCCGCCAATAAAGACGCCCACATAGGCGGCCTTCACGGACATATGGCCGACGTCGACAAAGCCCAGCATCTGCCCCGCGAACATCAGCACCGATCCGGTGCCGATGGCCAGCAGGATGGTCTTGGCCAGGTTGAGGTTGGTGAGGTTCAGCATCTTGCCGATCATGTTCGGGTTGCTGGCGCCGATACGGTCCAGAACCGCGCCGAAGGCCAGGCCGATAACAATTGCGAGAACGATAGACATCATGGCTCAGGCCTCCTTCTTGAACAGGATCAGGGATACGGGAATCGCAGCGGCGAAGGCCCCGGCGGCAAAGAGATAGCCCGACAGCGCGGTCTGCATCATGCCTGACATCATGTGCCCAGAGGTGCAGCCGCCCGCAAGGCGCGCGCCGTAAAGCACAATGAAGCCGCCAACAAAGGTCGCGCCGTAGCGCAGGGCGACCCCGTCCCCCATATTGGCGCGCCACAGATCGGGGATGCTGCGCTCCCGCGCGGGCAGGCCGCCGCGCGCCATGACCGACAGAAAGCCGCCCACGGCCATCGCCAGCACAAAAACAAAGCTGTAGTTCAGCGGGTTCATCACCGATTTGGCGTATTTGCCGTTCGATTTCGCCAGATAGGCATTGGTCGAGGTATATCCTTCCTCGGTCTTGGTCACCAATTCGCTGTTCACCGCGTCGCCGATGATCCCGTCCAGGATCACGAATTGCGTTGACACGCCAATCGGTTTGACCAGCAGCACTGCCAGAAAGAAGACGAACCCCAGCAGGAGCCCTCCGGTTTTCCAGTTCAAGGCCATCATCAGCCTCCCAAATTACATTCCATTTACGGAATGTAGCAGGCTGAGCGCAGGTCAGGCTTGACCCAGATCAATTACATTCGACTTTTAGAATTCGTCAGAGAAGCGCCATCAACCGCGCCTTTTCGCCCTGATCCTCGGGGCGGGAAATCACCTGCGCCAAATCTTCGAGCGAGGCAATGGAGTGGCCAGCCCGAAAACTGTCCACATGGGGCAGCATGGCGCGGATACCTTGTGCTTTGGGGGCGAAGCCTTCCCAGCGCAAGAGCGGGTTCAGCCAGATCAGCCGCCGCGATGACAGGTGCAGGCGCTGCATCTCCCTGGCCAGTTGGTCCGGGTCGTCCCGGTCCAGCCCGTCAGTGATCAGCAGCACCACCGCCCCCTGCCCCATCACCCGGCGCGACCAGTCGCGGTTGAATTCATGCAGGCAGGATCCGATCCGGGTGCCGCCCTCCCAGTCCTGCGCCTCGGCGCCCGCTGCGGCCAAGGCCGCGTCCACATCGCGCGTGGCCAGATGTCGGGTGATATTGGTGAGCCGCGTGCCAAAGGTAAAACCATGCACCTTGGCCCAGCCCGCGCCCTTTTGATTGGCGACCGAATGCAGAAAATGCAGCACGATGCGGCTGTACTGGCTCATGGAGCCGGAGATATCGCAGATCACCACCAGATTGGGCCAGCGGATGCGCCGTTTCGCGCGGGCGATCTCCTGCAGATCGCCACCCCGGCGGGCCGCATCGCGCAGGGTGCGCCGCCAGTCGGCACGCTGCCCATGCGGAGCGGCCATCAGGCGGCGCGACTGGATCGGCTGCACCGGCAGGCGCATCTGCGCAAGGATGCGTTTGGCGCGGGCGACTTCCTCGGTGCTCATCTGCTCGAAATCCAAGGACCGCAGGCGCTCCTCCGAGGACATGGTCAGCGTCGCGTCGATCTCGAACTCGGTGCCCTCGTCCTCTTGCCCCTCTGGCACATCGATCTGATCGTTGGCGCCATCCAGCAGCGCCTCGGCGGCGCGTTTTTCACCGGGTTTGGCGGCGCGCTCTTCCTGCACGCCGCGCACCGCAGGCAGCATCGCCGCCATCATATGCTCCAGAAACCGCGGATCGCGCCAATAAAGACGAAAGATCTGCGCAAACACCGCCCTGTGTTCGGGGCGGGTCACGAAACAGGCGTGCAGCGCCCAGTAGAAATCCTGCCGACTGGTAAAACCCGCTGCCGCTACCGCCTCAACCGCGTCCACCACCCGGCCCGGCCCGATGGGCAGCCCCGCCTTGCGCAGAGCGCGGGCGAAATGGGTGATGTTCTGGACGAGTTTCGGATCGTCCGGCAGGGAAAGCTCAGGCAGTTCAACCATCAGATCAGTTCGCAAATAGCCCAGAGTGAAATTGAGACGGGAAGTAGAAAATGTAGACCCACCACGTAGAGAATGGCATATTTCTCATGCCACCAAAGGCTACAGTTAATTTCTTCTAGCTGCCTTTTCACGTAGGAGAGATTTCCTTTTTCTATTTCATTTTCAGGATCAATCGCGCGCTCAAGGTGCTCTATCACGAATTCAAGACGCCCTTTCATCGTTCCACCTCCGCCAAAAAGTGTTGCTACTCCCTTGCTGGTCATGGACGAGTTCCACTTGGCCAAAGAAATCAGATCCCCAATCCAATTCAGTGTCAGAGAGAAGATCAAAATGAGCTGCACCCAGAAGGTTCCCGAAGACAACTGGCTCTCAGAAAAGGAAATCCCCAAGAACTCCAGACTGCTGGTGTCAATTTCCAGATGGGTCGTCAGTACCACCACGACCGCGAGTGATAAGCACGCCCGGCCAGACGTTGCCGTTGCTTTGCTGACAAGGGGCGCACCAGCATAGTGCATCAGGCCTCCTCCAGTGTCTGCTTGGCCTTGTCGAGGATGCGTTTCGCTTCGGAGCCCTGCAATTGCGCGATGTCGTCCTGGTATTTCAGGATCGCGCCCAATGTATCGGCGATCACCTCGGGGGAGAGGTCGATCACGTCGAGCGCAAGCAGGCAATTGGCCCAGTCGATGGTTTCGGCCACGCCGGGTTTCTTGAACAGATCCTCGGTCCGCAGCGCCTGGACAAAGGCGACCACTTCGCGGCTGAGTTTTTCAGAGGCTTCCGGCGCGCGGGCCCGCAGGATTTCGACCTCGCGGGTGAAATCGGGGTAATCGACCCAGTGATACAGGCAGCGCCGTTTTAGCGCGTCATGCACCTCACGCGTGCGGTTGGAGGTCAGGATCACGATGGGCGGCTCGGGCGCCTTGATGGTGCCAAGTTCCGGAATGGTCACCTGAAAATCGCTGAGCGCCTCGAGAAGGAACGCCTCGAAAGGCTCATCGGTGCGGTCCAGTTCGTCGATCAGCAGAACGGGCGCGCCATTCTCATCGGGGCGCATGGCTTCCAAGAGTGGCCGTTCGATCAGAAACTCATCAGAGAACAGCTCGCTCTGCAGCGCCGCGCGGTCAGTGCCTCCGGCAGCCTCGGCGGTGCGGATCGCCACCATCTGCGCGGCAAAATTCCATTCATAAACCGCGCTGGAGGCATCAAGCCCCTCGTAGCATTGCAGCCGGATCAGGCGCCGGCCCAGCGCCGCCGACAGCGCCTTGGCGATCTCGGTCTTGCCGACGCCGGCCTCACCTTCCAGGAACAAGGGGCGGCCCAGACGCAGCGACAGGAAGACCACGGTAGCAAGCGCCCGGCCGCAGACATACCCCTGCTCGCCCAACATCTGTTGCACCTGATCGATGGATTGCGCCTCTGTCATGCCTTGCCTCCCCGCTTGGTCGCACCAAGAGGCCATGCGCCCAGCGCGCGGTCAAGGCTGGTCTGCCCCCGTTTTCGGATTGTTGATTTCGTTTGTTGGGCAACACTTCGACAAGGGTTAATGGCTATACACCCTGCAATGATTGACGCAGGGCGCCCGCCCTGCCATGGATTTTGGCAATGACGATAGCCCCGGCTGCACCCGATCCATGTGTGACGACGATGTGCGGTAACGAGAGGCAAGATGCAGGCGGCAAGGCAACAGATCGAATGATGCGCCACGGATCAACACAGCCCGGCACTTCGCGCCGGGACGCCAAAGGGGATGCATGATGCGCATCAACGCCGTCACCTGCGTCAAGAACGAAGGCCCCTTCCTGCTCGAATGGATCGCCTATAACCGGCTGATCGGGGTCACGGATTTCCTGTTCTATTCCAACGATTGCAGCGATGGCACCGATGACCTGCTGGATGCGCTGGCGGCGCGGGGGCTGGTGCAGCATCTGCCCAACCCGGCCGAGGGGCGCAATTACCAGATGGAGGCGCTGAAACACGCGCGCCAGCAGCCCATCGTGGCGGATGCCGACTGGGTCTGGGTGGCCGATGTGGATGAGTTCCTGAATATCCATGCAGGAGACCACACAATCCCCGATCTGATCGCGGCCTGTGGCAATCCCCAGGCGATTTCGCTCAGTTTCCAGTTCTTTGCCAACGACGGGGTCGAGGCCTTTGAGGACGCGCCGGTGATCGCCCAGTTCACCCGCTCGCACAACCCGGATATCTGCTGCGCCGAGGGTTCAATCGAGGTCAAGACGCTGGTGCGGCGCGATTTTCCGCTGCAATACTATGGCGCGCATCGCCCGTTCTTCCGCAAGGCTTTGGCCAAGGACAAGCGCCCCGTCTGGACCGATGGCGGCGGCCGCCGGGTGCCCTTCCGGTTCCTGATGGCTGCAAACCGCGATCATATCCGCAAACTCCCGGCCAAAGGCGCCCGCAGCCTTGCGACGCTGAACCACTACGCGCTGCGTTCGCTCGACAGCTATCTGGTGAAGAATGACCGCGGCGATGTGAACCGGGAAAATCGCGCCTTTGACGATACCTATTGGCGCGAACGCAATGACCCCGCCTATGAGGACCTGTCGATCCAACGTCATCTCCCGGCGATGGAGGCGGCGCTTGCCGATCTGAAATCCGACCCCGAGATCGCCGCCCTGCACGAGGCGGCAGTGCGCCTGCATCGTCACAGACGTGATAAGCTGCTGGCCCAGCCCAACTATCAGGCGATGCGCGATCAGCTGCGCGCCGCCCCAACCCTGCCCCCACAGGAAGAGGCGCTGCTGCGCGATCTTGACCTCTGGACCAAAGAGGCGGCGCAATGAGCCTCAAGGTCATCAACCTCGGCCTGCCGAAGTCGGGCACCACCACGCTGGGCAAGGCGCTGTCGCAGGCGGGTTATTCCGTGGCCGATCACCGCCTGCGCGACCGCGAGGAAGACAAACCCGGCAAGCGGCGGATTTTCGTCGGCAGCCTCCTTTACAAAGGACTATATGAGCGCGGCGATCCCATGGCCTATCTGGATGGTTTTGATGCGCTGTCGGAGGTGAGCTTTATCCACGGCAAATTCTCGGTCTGGCCGCAATTCGATTTTGCCCTGCTGAAAGTGCTGAAGGATCTCAACCCGGGGCTCAAATTCATCGCCACCCGGCGCGATGCGGCCAGTCATTCGAAATCGATCATGGCCTGGAACAACCTTGGCACCGCTCGGCTGCCCGCCAGCACGGTGCCTGGCCTGCCCATCGGATACGGCAAGACGCCGGAACAGCAGATGATCTGGATCGATGGTCATTACGAGGCGCTGAAACACTGGTTCCGCGAGGACCCCGATTACCTTGAGATCAACGTCGCCGATGCCGGTGCGCAAGCGCGGGTGGGCGCGTTCCTTGGGCGCGATCTGCCCTGGTGGGGCCAGGCCAACGTCAACCGGAAGGCACGTTCCTGACCATGCGCATCGTTCTTCATATCGGGCTCGAGCATACAGGCGCCGAGCGGCTACAAAAGGTTCTGGCCCACAAGCGGGACCAGCTGCGCAGCAAGGGCGTGTTGTTTCCCACCTCTCCCGGCGGCAGCAATCACACACGCCTGTTCATGGCGGTGACCGACCCCGATCACGTGGACCCGCTGCGCCATGCCCGCGGCCTTGCCGATCCCGAGCGGCAGGCGCTGTTGCGCGACAAGCTGAGCGCCGATCTGATCCGTGAGGTCAATGAGGCGCAGCCGGACATTCTGATCCTCTCGGCCTCGCAACTGGGCAGCAGGCTGCACCGGCGCAGCGAGCTGATGCGGCTGAAGGATATGCTGACCCCGCTATCCGGCGACATCAGCCTCGTGGCGCATCTGGATGATCCCGCCCCCCTGCTGGCGCGCAGCTATGGCGCGCAGGTACTGAACGGACGGGCTACCCCGCTGGAACGCGAACTGGCGCTGGCCGATCAACCGGACTGGTGGCAAGCCTGCCTCGCGCACCAGCCGCAGATCAGACCGCAGGAAAACCAGTTTGAAGAGACCGAAGGCGCGCCCTTCTGGCTCGATTATCAGGCCCTGCATCAGCATTGGGAGAATGTTTTCGGCGCCGCGTCCATGAGCTTCCGCTCTTACGACGAGGCCCTGTTCTACGGGCCGGAGGCCACCAAAGAGATCCGCGCCGCATTTGGCATTGCGCAGCAGATCGGACGCTGCGGCGATGCGACACAGACCGCGATGCCTGCCGCGCCCTGGCTGACGCGGGCGCGGCAGCTCAATACGCTGCTGCAACATATCACCCTGCATCAGGGCAGGATCGTACCGCCGAAAATGTGGCGCGGTTTCCTGAATGAGCTGCAGATCGACGGCGCGCCGATGGACCCGGCGCAGCTGGCCCGTATCTCAAACCGGTTTGCCGCCGCAAATCAGGCCCTTGCCGAGCAGCACCCCGGATTGTCTGCAGCCAGCTTCGCCACCCAACCCGGTGCCCAAGACCATTCCGGCACAAAGTGGCAAGAGGCGGACCCGGAAATGGGCTTTCGCGCCTCGCAATATCTGCTGCGCTTCATGCCGCAGATTGAGGCCGCAACCCGCGCCTCCCGACCAGCGGAAGAGGCCAAGCCGGACCCAGCCACCACGGAACCCACCGCGCAGGCCCGCAAGGTGATGACCCCGCTGGCGTTGAAAAACTTCGAAATGCTGCAAACCTCGCCCTTCCGGCCGCATGACAATATCGGCGCGCTGGATGAAACCGCGCGTGCCGCCCCCTATGCGGAGGTGCCACGCCGCGCCCTGCCTGCGGGCAGCAGCGGCAATGTGATCGTCGGCTGCATGAAGAACGAGGCGCCTTATATCCTGGAATGGATCGCCTTTCATCGCGCCATCGGTGTGGACAACTTCCTGATCTACACCAATGGCTGCGAAGACGGCACCACCGAGATCCTCGACCGGTTGCAGGAGAAGGGCATCCTGCAGCACCGCAACAACGACGACTGGCGCGGCAAGTCTCCGCAGCAACACGCACTGAACCAATCGCTGCAGGAACCGGTGATCACCCAGGCCGATTGGATCGTCCATATCGACGTTGATGAATTCATCAACGTGCGCTGTGGCAACGGCACCCTGCAGGATTTCTTTGACCGGGTGCCGGATGCCACCAATGTGGCGATGACCTGGCGCCTGTTTGGCCATAACGATGTGACACGGCTGTCGGACGAATTTGTCATCGGCCAGTTTGATGCCTGCGCGCCGAAATACTGCCCCAAGCCGCACACGGTCTGGGGTTTCAAAACGATGTTCAAAAACACCGGCGCCTACCAGAAGATCAGCTGCCACCGCCCCAACAAGCTGCAGGACGGGTTCCGCGATCAGGTCCGCTGGGTCAACGGATCGGGCCGCGACATGACGCAGGATGTACTCGACAACGGATGGCGCAACTCGCGCCGCTCCATCGGTTACGATCTGCTGCAGCTCAACCACTACGCGCTGCGCTCGGCCGAAAGTTTTCTGGTAAAACGCCAGCGCGGACGTGCCCTGCATGTGGACCGCTCCATCGGCCTCAACTACTGGATCCGCATGGACTGGAACGACCACACGGACGTCACCATCCAGCGCAATCTTCCGCGCCTGCGCGCCGAATATGATAGGCTAATGGAGGATACGACCCTGCGCCAGTGGCACGAAAAAGGCCTCGACTGGCATCGCGCCAAGGCCGAGGAACTGCATGGGATGGAGGAATTCGAAACCCTTTACCGGCAGGCACTGGACGTAAAACTGACCGCAACCGAACGCGTTGCATATGCGCTTGCGCTGGATATGGAGAGCTGAAGACATGACCGCCGCAGCCACCGACCCGGTTCTGACCTGTCTGGATATGAAGTTCCCGCTGGACAAGGCGGTGCTGCCACCGCGCGTGCGCAAACTGCTGCGCACCGGCGCCTATGAGGCAAAGGAGGCCGTGGCCGCCAGAAAGCTGATCCGCGCCGGGGATGTGGTGATGGAACTCGGCGGCGGCATCGGTTTCATGTCGACGCTGGTCGCCACCCAGACCCCGGCGCAATCCGTGCATTCGTTCGAGGCAAACCCGCAGCTCTTGCCCTATATCCACCGGGTGCATGCTCTCAATGGCGTCCAGAACGCCAAGGTGACCCATGCAGTGCTCAGCGACAGCGACGGCACCGCGCCCTTTTATGTGCGGCCCAACTTCCTTGCCTCTTCCCTGACACCAATGGCCGAGGATGGCCCTGACGTTCAGCAGGTCGAAGTGCCGATGCGCGACATGAACCGGGTGATGGCAGAGCTGAAGCCCAGCGTGCTGATCTGCGATATCGAGGGCGCCGAGGCAGAGCTGTTGCCCAAGATGGACCTGTCCTCGCTGCGTGCGGTGCTGATCGAAACCCATCCGCAATGGATCGGCAAGGCAGGCATCCGCAAGGTCTTTCAATGCCTTGATGCCGCCGGTCTGGTATTCTTCCCGCGCTGGTCGCATGGCAAGGTCGCCGTGTTCCGGTCCGACTGGTAGGACCATGCGGTATCTGGCCATCCTGACCCTGCGAAACGAAGGTGCCTTTCTGCTGGAATGGCTGGCCCATCACCGCGCCGTGGGGTTCACCGATTTCCTTGTCTTTTCAAACGACTGCCAGGACGGCACCGACAGGATGCTGGACCGGCTCGATGACCTTGGCCACCTGACCCATGTGCGCAACGACGGCCCCTACGGCAAGGGTGGCATCCAGTTCAGCGCCCTGAAGCTGGCGGACCGGCACCGGCTGGTGAAAAAAGCCGACTGGATCATGGCGCTGGATATCGACGAATTCGTCAATATCCACGCGGGCCGTGGTCAGTTGGGCGACCTCTTGGAAGCGCTGCCCGAGGCCGACGCCATCACCCTGACATGGCGGCTGTTCGGTAGTGGCGACACCCTGCGCTATGAGGACACGCCGGTGACGGAGCAGTTCACCCGCTGCGCCCCCGAGGTGATCCACTGGCCCTGGCGCGCGGCGATGTTCAAGACGCTTTATCGCAACGACGGCACCTATCGCAAAACCGGGGTGCACCGCCCGCGCGGGGTAGAGGACGACAGTGCGCTTGAGCAGTTCCGCTGGTTCGATTGCGAAGGGCGCGAACTGGGGCCGCAGTTCAAGACCCGACGCCTGTTTTCCGACTACGGCCAGCCCAACCACCGGCTGGCTCAGCTGAACCACTATGCGCTTGGCGCGATGGAAAGCTTTGTCCTGAAGGCAGACCGAGGCCGCGCGGTGCATTCGGATCATATGCTCGATGTGGACTACTGGGTCGAACGCAACTTCAACACTGATGAAGATACCTCCATTGCCCGCTACAGCGAGGCGCGCGCCGCCATTCAGGCGCTGCTGCTGGAAGATGGCAAACTCGCCCGCCTGCACGAAAAAGCCGTGGCCTGGCGACACGCCCGGTTCCGCGAGCTGATGTTGCAGGAACCGTTTCGCGCCCTCTTTGCCCGGCTATTGATGACCCCGCCCTCGCGCCCGATCAACGCCGTCACCGCGCGCACCCTGGCCGGGTTCGCAACATTGGGACGCCGGGCCGAACAGGCACTCAGCGCCCCCGCACCACAAGCGCCCCCGGAGCAATCGGCAGACCGCGCCAACGCAGAGACCGAGACGCCCAAAGAGAGCGGCACGGACTGACTCGCGCAGAGCCGGAAAACTGGCATGAGTTTTTCTCAATTTTGCCGCATTCCGCCCCTAGCTTCAGACCCAACTACCGGTCCGTCAAAGGTCCGGAGGCAGAGGATCATGGGCATGCAGGACGGTTCAGACGCGCTTGAGACAGATCTTTCCGGGCTGAAACCGGCCCAGTGGAAAGAGCGGCTTGCTGTGCTCAGCGAGGAACTGGGTATGTTCCAGCCTCTGGGCGCGCGCCACTGCGCCGCCTTCATCGATCAGGGCAACACGCTCCTTGTGAGCTTTGAAACCATCCAGGGCATCCAGAGCCTGTCCGAACTGGCGCAACCCTTGGGCTTTGATCTGGTCCGCAACCTTGGCTGGTCGCATCTGTGCATGATTTCGGATGGCGACACCTGGTTCCGCGACGAACAGGTCTTTGGCTTCATCGACCAGCTGATCGACGACGGGTTC
The DNA here is from genome assembly GCF_041008785.1 of Pseudophaeobacter sp. 1A16562. Lineage (NCBI taxonomy): Bacteria > Pseudomonadati > Pseudomonadota > Alphaproteobacteria > Rhodobacterales > Roseobacteraceae > Pseudophaeobacter > Pseudophaeobacter sp. 1A16562. The sequence goes on from NZ_JAXGFT010000007.1 coordinate 148,459, forward strand.
TTCGAGGAATTCGACAATGTCGTCTTCTATGGCGCCGGCCCCTGCGGCTATGCGGCCAGCGCCTTTTCGGTAGCGGCCCCCGGCGCAACCGTGGTGGCCATCCAGCCGCAGGCGACGCTGGATCCGCGCATGACCGAATGGGATGAACGCTTCATCGAGATGCGCCGCACCTCTTTCACCGACCGCTATGGCTATGCGCCCGATATGCTGGACGCCGCAGATCATGCCTTTGTCCTGTATGATCCGCGCGAACATCTGGATGCCATGCACGCAGCCCTGTTTGCCCGCAGCAATGTCACCCGCCGCCGTCTGCCGGACTTTGGCGAGGCGGTGCAGACGCGGTTGATCGAGATGGATGTGCTCTATCAGATCCTGTCGATGGCTGGTTCGGGCAAGCTGACAGATCTGGCTTTATCACGCGTTCTGCGCGCGCGGCGCAACAACACCGCCTATCTGCGCAACGTCATGGGACACCTCGACAAACGCGACCGGCCCTACCTGATGACCCTGCTGTGCCGCAACGTGACTGCGCGCCTGCGCGCGCCGCGGTTCCGGCAACGCTTGCAGAACCTGCGCAAACGCGCCGCCGAGGGTGATTTCACCCTGCCGCCGGAACGCTGATCCCAACGCGCCCCTCGCCGTCTGATAGAATAGTTATGCCCAGCACTCGGCACCGGTGACAGATCGTCCTGTGGCGGGCTTCTTTCTTCCCCTTTCTGCGTGCCTGTGCTAACGCGGCGCCATGACACAGACCACGCTCCAGACGCTGACCCTCACCCGCCCCGATGACTGGCATCTGCACCTGCGCGACGGCGCCATGCTGCAGGCCGTGCTGCCGGAAACCGCGCGCCATTTCGGCCGCGCCATCATCATGCCCAATCTGGTGCCGCCGGTGGTAACCGGGGCGCAGGCCGCCGCTTATCGCGATCGCATCCTGGCCGCGCTACCGGGCGACATGTCCTTTGAGCCGCTGATGACGCTCTATCTGACCGAGGACACAGATCCCGGCGATATGGCCGCGGCCCATGCCAGCGGGTTGATCAAGGCGGTGAAACTCTACCCCGCTGGGGCCACCACCAATTCGGCTTCGGGCGTGCGCGATTTCGACAAGGTGCGTCCGGTGCTGGAGAAAATGGCCGAAATCGGCTTGCCGCTTTGTGTGCATGGCGAGGTGACCGACAGCGACATCGACATCTTCGACCGCGAAGCCGTGTTCATCGACCGGGTGCTGGATCCGGTACGCCGCGCCACCCCCGGCCTGCGCGTCGTGATGGAGCATATCACCACCGCCAACGGTGTGGACTATGTGAAGGCCAACGCGGCGGACCTTGGCGCGACCATCACCACCCATCACTTGATCATCAACCGCAACCACATCCTGGTTGGTGGCATCAAACCGCATTATTACTGCCTGCCGGTGGCCAAGCGCGAAGAACACCGTCTGGCCCTGCGTGCGGCGGCGACCTCGGGCGATGCTCGGTTCTTCCTCGGCACGGATTCGGCCCCCCATACCGACCCCAACAAGGAAAGCGCCTGCGGCTGTGCCGGCTGTTTCACCGCCACCAACACCATGGCGCTGCTCGCCCATGTGTTCGAAGAGGATGGCGCGCTGGACAAGCTGGAAGGCTTTGCCTCGAAAAACGGCCCGGCTTTCTACCGCCTGCCGGAAAACGACAGCACCATCACCCTGGTCAAACAGGACGCCCCCACCGCCTTCCCGGAAAAGATCGAAAGCGGCGAAGGCCCAGTGACGGTCTTCGATCCCGGCTTCCCGGTGCATTGGACGGTTCAGGCGTGAGCCCGAGGCGGATCCTTGCCAAAATTCCCCGGACCGCATGCGATCCGGTTCGCGCCCGACCCGTCCCCAATGGCGGGCGCGAAAACCTGCGTGGCATTGCGGCTGCGCATGGGGAAAGACATTCAATTTGCGGAGCTGCCACATGATCCCCTCCTCCTACCCCTCTGCCGAAGAAATCGCCCGCCTCTCTGCCCGGATGCTGCTGGAAATCGGTGCGGTGAACTTCAACACCGAAACGCCCTACACGCTGGCTTCCGGCCTGCCCTCGCCCAGCTATATCGATTGCCGCAAGCTGATCTCCTTCCCGCGGATCCGCTCCACGCTGATGGATTTCATGACCGTCACCGTGATGCGCAACGCAGGCTTTGAAGCCTTCGACAATATCGCGGGTGGTGAGACGGCCGGCATTCCCTTTGCTGCGCTGGTGGCCGAGCGCATGGCGCTGCCGATGACCTATGTGCGCAAAAAGCCCAAAGGTTATGGCCGCAATGCCCGCATCGAAGGCGCGATGAGCGAAGGCGAGCGGGTGCTGCTGGTCGAGGATCTGACCACCGATGGCGGCTCGAAACTGTCCTTTGTCGATGCGATCCGCGAAACCGGCGCCACCTGTGGCCACACGGCGGTGATCTTCTACTACGACATCTTTCCTGAGACGACCAAGACGCTGGGTGATCACGGGGTCGAGCTGCACTACCTCTGCACTTGGTGGGATGTTCTGGCCGAGGCCCGCGCGCAAGAAGCCTTCAGTACCGAAACGCTGGATGAGGTGGCGAAGTTCCTCAAGGACCCGCGTGCCTGGCAGGATGCGCATAAATCCGCCTAAAACGTGCAGGCAGGCCCGGCCTGCCGTTTAAGCCCTGATCCAGCACGCCAGTTCGAAAGAACAAACCTCGCGTGCTGGATACTTTATTTGGGCGCGCAACCGTGCCATGCTACCCGATATTGCGCCTCCCCCTGCGGACGCCTTAAACGCTCCCCAGGGACGGACAGCTATCCACAGGATGTCCACAGGGATTTCCAGATGGCTTTGGGCCAGCGAATTGACCTATCTATCCGGACCGAATGAAGAGAGCCGTGATGAACGAATTGACCCCATTTGATGGCGACCAGCCCCCCGCGCCCATGCCCGAACCTGATGCCCCGCAGCAGGCCAGCGGCATGGAGGCAAACGAGCTGCCCCATTCGGTCGAAGCCGAACAGCAGCTTCTGGGGGCAATCCTGACCAACAACGACGTCTACGACCGCGTGGCGTCGATCATCAATTCCACCCATTTCTACGACCCGGTCCACACCCGCATCTATGAAATCGCCGCGGCGCGGATCTCCAAGAACGCGCTGGCCTCTCCGGTGACGCTGAAGGCCTTCATGGAAGATGATGAAGGGCTGAAGGAGCTGGGCGGCCCGGCCTATCTGGCAAAACTGGCCGGGGCCTCAATCTCGGCCTATGCGGTGCGCGACTATGCTCAGATGATCTATGATCTGGCAATCCGGCGCGAGCTGATCGCGCTGGGGCAGTCGATCTCTGACAAGGCGCGCCGGGTGGATGTCTCCTCGGAGCCGAAAGAACAGATCGTCGAAGCGGAACAATCGCTCTATCAGCTGGCCGAGCAGGGCCAGACCGAAAGCGGTTTCAAGTCCTTCCTGAAAGCGGTGACCGAGGCGGTCAACGTCACCAACGAGGCCTATCAGCGTGGCGGCGGCATGGCCGGGATTTCCACCGGTCTTGATGATCTCGACAAACAGCTGGGCGGGTTGCACCCGTCGGACCTTCTGATCCTTGCAGGCCGCCCCTCGATGGGTAAAACCTCGCTCGCGACCAACATCGCCTTCAACGTCGCCAAGGCCTATAAACGCGGGGTGAAACCCGATGGCACCGAAGGCGCCGTGGATGGCGGCGTGGTCGGCTTCTTCTCACTCGAGATGAGCGCCGAACAGCTGGCGGGGCGTATCCTTGCCGAAGCATCCGAGATTTCCAGCCACAAGATCCGTCAGGGTGACATGACCGAAGGCGAATTCCGCCGCTTCGTGCAGGCCGCCAAGGATCTGGAAAGCTGCCCGCTCTTTATCGACGACACGCCCGCCCTACCAATTTCGCAGCTAGCCGCCCGCGCCCGCCGCCTGAAGCGGACCCACGGGCTGGACCTTCTGGTGATCGACTATCTGCAGCTTTGCCGCGGCATGTCGGACAATCGGGTGAACGAAATCGCCGAAATCTCGATGGGGATGAAGGCCATCGCGAAAGAGCTGAACATTCCGGTGGTGGCCCTGTCGCAGCTCTCTCGTCAGGTCGAAAGCCGGGACGATAAACGCCCGCAACTGTCGGACCTTCGGGAATCCGGCTCGATCGAACAGGATGCCGACGTGGTGATGTTCGTGTTCCGCGAGGAATACTACAAGGAACGGGAAAAACCCGGCGATCACGAGCTGGACAAGATGGAAGAGTGGAAACAGGCGATGGAGCGCCTGCATGCCAAGGCCGAAGTGATCGTCGGCAAACAGCGTCACGGCCCCATCGGCACGGTCGAATTGTCGTTTGAGGCGCAGTTCACCCGCTTTGGCAACCTCGCCAAATCCTGGCAGCAGCAGCCGGACGGCTACGAATAAAGCAGGCTTTCCCAAAACAGCTCAGCCAGAGGACATCCAATGCGCATCCATGATTTCATGCAGGCCTACAAACGGGTCTGGGAGGCGCAGGATTCCGATGGCTTTGCTGCGTTATTCACCCCCGACGGGCAATATTGGAACACGCCCTTTCAGGTGCAGACCGGCCCCGACGCACTGGCCCGTTACTGGGATCGGATCAAGCTGCAACTGGATATATGCCTAACGCCCTCGGTTCTGGCCGAAACGCCCACCGGGGGCATCGGCCACTGGAACGTCACCTATCAGGTCGCCAGCGAGGAATTGTTCCAGATCTGGGCAAAATCCACTGGCACCGGCCTGCCCGACCGCCAGCCCGGCGATCCCCTGCCCCGGATGGAGCTGGACGGCACCCTGGTTGCCGATCTGAACGAGCAAGGGCTTGCCACCTGTGTGCGGATTTTCTGGCACTCCAACGCCTCCATGCCGACAGCGGCAAAAGACCGCGACTGACCGCCTGAATGCCCTGCCACAGGCGGGAGCACGCCAAGGAGGCCGCGCCTAGGCCAAAGCAGGGCGAATTCCACTTGACCCCTGCGGCGCGCATGTCATGAACGGGGCATGAGCACGGCAAGACTGACAATCAATCTGGATGCGCTGGTGACAAACTGGCGGAACCTGAACACCAAGACCAACTGCGAGACCGCCGCAGTGGTCAAGGCAAACGGATACGGCCTCGATTCCGGCCGCGTCGCCACCGCTCTGGCCAAGGCCGGAGCGCGCAATTTCTTTGTGGCCATCGCCGAGGAAGGCGTCGCCCTGCGCCGCGCCCTGGGCCCCGGTCCGGGGATCTCGGTCTTTTCCGGTCATATGGAGGGCGATGCAAAACTCCTGCGCGACTTCCAACTGACGCCGATGCTGAATTCGCTTGATCAGATGCTGCGCCATTTCGAGGCGCTGCCCGGCCACCCCTTTGGTGTGCAGCTGGACAGCGGCATGAACCGGCTGGGCATGGAGCCCGGCGAATGGGCCGCCGTGCGCGATATCGCACTGGGACAGAACCCGGTGCTGCTGATGTCGCACCTTGCCTGCGCGGATGAGCCGGACCACCCAATGAACCCGCAGCAATTGAAAGCCTTCCAGGAGATGACCGACGGTATCGAAGTGCCCCGGTCCCTCTCGGCCACCGGCGGCATGCTGCTGGGCCGTGATTACCATTTCGATCTCTGCCGCCCCGGTATCGGTCTTTACGGTGGTCGCCCATTTGGCGATGCCCTGCCCGTGGTACAACTGGACCTGCCGGTCATCCAGATCCGCGACCTGATGCCCGGTGAGACCGTCGGATATGGCAACACCTGGACCGCGCCGCGCCAATGCCGCATCGCAACCGTCGCGGCGGGCTATGCAGATGGACTGCTGCGCCGGATGACCGATGGCGACATCAAGGCCTATGCCGGAGCCACGCCCTGCCCCGTTGTGGGCCGCATTTCCATGGATCTGATCACAATCGACGTCACCGATCTGTCCGAGGATCCCGCCGTTCTGACCCTTCTGAACGAGCAGCAGACCGTCGACACGCTGGCCGATGCAGCCGGTACCATCGGGTATGAGATCCTGACCTCTCTTGGCGCGCGCTACGCACGGACCTACCAAGGATGAGCCCGCTCGCCCTTCTTGCCCGTATCGGTCGGCTGGTTCTGCACATGCTTGCAGTTGTCGGCCGGGTCGCGCTTTTTGGGCTCTCCACGCTCAGCCACATGATCCGCCCGCCGTTCTACGGCAAGGAAACGCTGCAGGCGCTTTTGCATATCGGCTGGCTGTCGCTGCCGGTGGTGGGACTCACCGCGATTTTTACCGGCGGCGCGCTGGCGCTGCAGATCTACGCCGGCGGCGCGCGCTTCAACGCCGAGGCCGTGGTGCCCCAGATCGTTGCCATCGGCATGGTGCGCGAACTTGGCCCGGTTCTGGTCGGCCTGATGATCGCCGCCCGCGTCACCTCCTCCATCGCGGCGGAGATCGCCACCATGAAGGTGACCGAGCAGATCGACGCGCTGGTGACGCTGTCAACCAACCCGATGCAATATCTTGTCGCCCCCCGCGTGCTGGCTGCCTTCCTGACGGTGCCGCTGCTGGTCGGTATCGGCGATATCATCGGCATCGCCGGTGGCTATGCGGTGGCGGTGCACAATCTCGATTTCAACGCGGCGGCTTACCTCAAGAACACCGTGGATTTCCTTGAAACGCTCGACATCGTCTCTTCGCTGGTCAAAGGCGCGGCCTTCGGCACCATCGCGGCGCTGATGGGCTGCTACTACGGCATGCAATCGGGCCGCGGCGCCCAAGGCGTCGGCAGCGCCACCAAAGGATCGGTCGAGGCCGCAGCCATCCTGATCCTGGCCGCCAACTTCCTGCTGACGGGGGTCTTCTTCTCGGTATGATCAAGCTCGACAACGTCCACAAGGCTTTCGGCTCCAACCAGGTTCTGCGCGGTATGACGCTGGAGGTTCCCAAAGGCACCTCAATGGTGATCATCGGCGGCTCCGGCACCGGCAAATCGGTGGCGCTGAAATGCGTTCTCGGCCTTATCAAACCCGACAGCGGCAGCATCCTGGTCGATGGCAAACCGGCGGATGCAGGCGACCGCGATGCCTTCCTCGCCCGCTTTGGCATGCTGTTTCAGGGTGGTGCGCTGTTTGACTCCCTGCCCGTCTGGCAGAACGTCGCCTTCCGCCTGATGCGCGGCGCGCTGAAACGCCCTGCCGAGGAAGCTCGCGAAATCGCCATCGAGAAACTGCGCCGCGTCGGCCTCAAACCCGATGTCGCCGACCGCCTGCCGGCCGAACTCTCGGGCGGCATGCAGAAACGCGTCGGCCTCGCCCGCGCCATCGCCGCCGAGCCGGAAATCATCTTCTTTGACGAGCCCACTACCGGCCTTGATCCGATCATGGCAGGCGTTATCAACGATCTGATCCGCGAAATCGTGGTCGAAATGGGCGCCACCGCCATGACCATCACCCACGACATGACGTCGGTGCGCGCGATTGCCGACAATATCGCCATGCTGCACGACGGGGTAATCAAGTGGACCGGCCCGGTGGGCCAAATGGATGACAGTGGCGATCCCTACCTCGACCAGTTTATCCACGGCCGCGCGGAGGGTCCGATCGAGGCCGTGCGCTGAACATCCCCGCCGAAAGATATTCTCTCCAATCAAGGCCAGCGCCTGCCCTTGGGTGGGCGCAATAAGCGTCCTCCCGTGGGGAGGGTCGGGCGCTGGCCGGGCCACAGGTGCCCCGGCCGGGGAACGCTCAACACCTTTCCCCTTCCAAATCGGCGGCAAAGGGCACACATCTAGGCAAAGCCATCGAACCGGACCCACATGATCCTGCGCCTTACCACCCTCTCGCTCTTGATCCTCTACCCCATCGCCTGGTTTGCGCCTCTGATGCGCGCGGGCCTCTTGCCGATGTTTGGCCTATCCGAAATCAGTGTCATCACCGGCCTGCAATCCCTCTGGGGCAGCGACGTGATACTGGCGCTGCTGGTGACCTTCTTTGCCATCTTCGCGCCCTACCTCAAGACCATCGGCCTTGCGCTGGTGCAATGGCACCTGCTCGATCCCCGCGCCCAGCCGGTGCTGCATGTCCTGGGGAAGCTCGCGATGGCCGATATCTTCCTCATCGCGCTCTATATCACCATTGCCAAAGGCATCGGCTATGTCACGATAGAGACCGGCTGGGGCCTCTACATGTTCTCCGCCTGCATCCTCGCCTCCATCGCACTCGGCCTCCTCACCGAACGCCACCTCCGATCAGATCCGGGTCAATGACGGCGCCCCGCGCCGCCTTGCGCAGCAAGGTCGCAGATCGTTGACGCGGATCTGATCACTCACACACTCGAAATCGCGCCTTCAGGGCAGACCTGCCCCTGAAGCGCTTCCCCAGCAAATCTTCCGCGCCGCGACAGCGGCGCCCCCTTACCCAACGGCACCGCTGCCGCGGTGCCCGGCCCAACCGGAGCGGATCCCCAAAGGGGATCGCGCGACGGGCGGGAGCACCGCCTTCCAGGCTTGAACAAACCCTGAACATGAGGCAGAACAGCCGCATGGCAAAATCATCTTCCTTCTCCTGCTCGGCCTGTGGCGCCAGCTTCTCCAAATGGTCCGGCCGCTGCGAAGGCTGCGGCGAATGGAACACCATCACCGAGGACAAGGGCCTCTCTTCCGGCGGCCCGGCCAAGAAATCCCTCGGGATGCGGCGCGGCAGGACCATCCCGCTCACCGATCTCGCGACCGAGGAAACCCCGCCACCACGCAGCCATTCCGGCGTTGGCGAACTCGACCGGGTGCTGGGCGGCGGGCTGGTCGCGGCCTCGGCCATTCTGGTCGGCGGCGATCCCGGCATCGGCAAGTCGACCCTGCTGCTTCAGGCCGCTGCGCGTTTTGCCGAGGCAGGCGTCAAAACCGTCTATGTCAGCGGCGAGGAAGCCAGCGCCCAAGTACGCATGCGCGCGCAGCGGCTTGGCCTTGCACAGGCACCGGTAAAGCTCGCCGCCGAAACCAACCTGCGCGATATCCTGACCACGCTGGAGGCTGAACGTCCGCAGCTCGCCATCATCGATTCCATTCAGACAATGTGGGCCGACCACGTCGACAGCGCGCCGGGTTCGGTCAGCCAGGTCCGCGCCGCCGCGCATGAGCTGACGACCTTTGCCAAATCCAACGGCATCTCGATCATCATGGTCGGCCACGTCACCAAGGAAGGCCAAATCGCCGGTCCCCGCGTTGTCGAACATATGGTCGACACGGTCCTCTATTTCGAAGGTGAGCGCGGCCACCAGTTCCGCATCCTGCGCGCGGTGAAGAACCGCTTTGGCCCCGCGGATGAGATCGGCGTCTTTGAGATGACCGGCGCCGGTCTTTCGGAGGTGATCAACCCCTCGGCGCTGTTCCTCTCCGAACGCGGTCAGCCCTCGCCGGGCTCAGTCGTCTTTGCCGGTATCGAAGGCACCAGGCCGGTTCTGGTGGAACTGCAGGCCCTTGTCGCCCCATCGCCGCATTCGCAGCCGCGTCGCGCCGTGGTGGGCTGGGACTCATCGCGCCTTGCGATGATCCTTGCGGTTCTGGAGGCGCGCTGCGGCATTCCCTTTGCCGGGCTTGATGTCTATCTGAACGTCGCAGGCGGCATGAAAATCTCAGAGCCTGCTGCCGATCTGGCGGTGGCAGCAGCATTGCTAAGCGCCCGCGAGGATACGCCACTTCCCGCCGATACCGCAATATTCGGAGAAATCTCACTATCTGGTGCCCTCAGACCGGCGCCTCAGACCGAAAACCGGTTGAAAGAGGCGCAAAAACTTGGTTTCACCTCAGCCATTGCCCCCGGCGGCGGCAAATCCGTATCCGTGAAAGGCCTTTCCCAGCGCAAGGTCAGTGATCTAACCGGTTTTGTTGGCGAATTCTTCGGGGCCGGCTAAAGTCGCCGAAAGAATTTTACTGCGGGCTAACGGGCGAGGGACATGGAAGGTTTCACCATTATCGACGGGGTCGTGGCCCTGGTCATCATTGTATCGGCATTGCTTGCCTATTCACGCGGCTTGGTACGTGAAGCGATGGCAATCGCCGGCTGGGTTGCCGCGGGCGTGCTGGCCTTCATGTTTGCGCCGCAGGTCGAACCCCTGATGGCGGAAATCCCGGTGCTGGGTGAATTCATCGCCGACAGTTGTGAACTCTCGATCATCGCAGCCTTTGCCGCGGTCTTTGCCCTGGCGCTGATTGTCGCCGCCTTCTTTACTCCGCTCTTTGCCTCGCTGGTACAACGCTCGGCGCTTGGCGGGCTGGATCAGGGGGCTGGCTTCTTCTTCGGGGTGCTGCGCGGCATCCTTTTGGTGGCCATCGCCTTCTTCCTCTACAATGTGGTGATGACCGGTCAAAGCTTTACCATTGTTGACGAAAGCCGCTCTGCCGTGGTGTTCGAACGCATGATCGGTAAGATCGAAGCGCGCAATCCCGAGCAGGCGCTTGGCTGGGTCACTCAGCAGTATGAGGCCCTGATCGGCGCTTGCGAAGGCTGACACGCGGCCATCGCAGCACTGTGAACAGTTTCGAAAGGGCGCCCTATGGGCGTCCTTTTTGCTTTCATATCAAAATCATAACCCCCCAACCCCGCGCAAATTGTGCCCTCACTCCGCGCCGTTGCACGGTTTGCGCGTCGATTCGCGTCTGAACAGGGCGCCTGGAATCACGCCCCAGTCACGTTTTTGAATTTCACCCGCTGACAAGGGTCAAAAGTTAACAAAACCTGTCTCTACACGGGTAAATCGTTAACAATCCCAGCCAAAATCGCCGTTTTGTCCCCAGAAAATCGTTCAAATTCTAAATTGGCCGCACCCTTGCCCCATTTTCGGCCCAATTCGGGGGCCACATAGGATCAACGACAGGCAGAAAGCCACTATCACTCAGAAGGGACACGACATGTTTCTGGATCATTTCAACTCTTTCGCTGACTACCAGCCGGTGGACATGCTGTTGGATTTTCCGATGTTCCAGAGCGCCCCCCTGCAGTACACCCCGGCGCAGAGCCGCAGCGGCGGTTTCCTGCCCTCGACACTGGTTGAAACCGACCGTGGCTTTGTACAGGCCCGCGACGTCAAGCCCGGCGACATGATCTACACCTATGATGGCGGCGCGCAGGAAGTGAAAGACGTGAGCCATGCGGTGCCGCGCCTCACCACCCTGATGCATGTGCCCGCTGGCGCCCTTGGCAATGACACCGACCTTCTTCTGCCCGCCGATCTGACCGTTGCACTGGAACTGGACGCGGCTGAGCGCCTGTTCGGTGTGCCGCTCATCACGGCCAAGCTGATCTCCCTGTCGGGTCACAAAGGCATCAAGGCCGCAGCGCCGGAAAGCATCGGCCGCATTCACATCACCTGCGACGAAGAAGAACTGCTCTGGGCCGAAAGCGGCATGCTGGTTCTGGCTGGTGACGGTGGCCTTGACGGCGCCTTCTGCGAGCTGTCGCTCAGCGAAGTGCGTCAGGTTCTGGCCAGCGAAGACGGCCGCGCCCTGGCCCTGACCGGCATGGGCAGCGAAGACGCACGCTTTCCCGCGCCCTTCGACGATATTTTTTCCCCAGCTCTGGCGGCCTAAAGCGCCTGTGTTACCCCGGCTTACGACCACAGGATGCTGCGGTTTGCCAAGGATGTCGCCCCAGACTTCGCCTTTTATCCGGGCAGTAACCGGGCGCGACAAATAAAGCTTTGCCGAATTCAATTGTGATCCTTTGATGACATCCGCTGCCTAAGGCACTATGTGAGGGCCATCACTCAATCCCGGATTCGGAGCCACACGCCTTGCCGATGCCGCAGATGCCACCCGCACACCCCTTTGATGACGACAAACTCCGCGAAGAATGCGGTGTGTTTGGCGTCGTAGGCGTTCAGGACGCCGCCAATTTTGTCGCCCTCGGCCTGCACGCCCTGCAGCACCGCGGCCAGGAGGCAGGCGGGATCGTCTCCCATGATCCTGTCGAGGGCTTTAACAGCGTGCGCCGCTTTGGCTATGTGCGCGACAACTTCACCTCGCAGGATGTGATGGCCACGGTACCCGGCCCGCTGGCCATCGGCCACGTGCGCTACTCCACCGCCGGCTCCAAAGGCCAGACCGCGATCCGCGACGTGCAGCCCTTCTTTGGCGAATTCGCCATGGGCGGCGCCGCCATTGCCCACAACGGCAATATCACCAATGCCAACGCCCTGCGCCGCGAGCTGATCGAGCGGGGCTCGATCTTCCAAAGCTCCTCGGACAGCGAATGCATCATCCATCTGATGGCGCGCTCCATGGGGCGGTCGATCCCCGACCGCATGGAAGAAGCCCTGCGCAAGGTCGAAGGCGCCTTTTCCGTCGTCGCCATGACCCGCACCAAGCTGATTGGTGTGCGCGACCCGCTGGGCGTGCGCCCGCTGGTCCTCGGCAAGATTGGTGATGGCTACGCGCTCAGCTCGGAAACCTGCGCGCTGGATATCATCGGTGCCGAGTTCATCCGCGAGATCAAACCGGGTGAGATGGTGGTGATCAACGACGAGGGTGTGCAAAGCCACTTCCCCTTCCGTCCCCAGCCGTCGAAGTTCTGCATCTTCGAACATGTCTACTTCTCGCGCCCCGATTCGATTCTCGGTGGCCGCTCGGTCTATGAAACCCGCGAGGCGATTGGGCGGGAACTTGCCAAGGAAAACCCGGTCGACGCCGACCTCGTCTGCCCGGTGCCTGACAGCGGCACACCGGCGGCAATCGGCTATTCGCTGGAATCGGGGATCCCTTATGCGATGGGGATCATCCGCAACCAGTACATGGGCCGGACCTTCATCGAGCCGACCGAACAGATCCGCAACATGGGTGTGCGTCTCAAGCTAAACGTCAACCGCGCCCTGATCGAAGGCAAGCGGGTCATCCTGGTGGACGATTCCGTGGTGCGCGGCACAACATCGCGCAAGATCAAAGAGATGATCCTGGATGCCGGCGCCAAGGAGGTGCACTTCCGCATCGCCTCCCCGCCCACCGCATGGCCCTGTTTCTACGGGGTCGACACCCCGGACCGGGACAAGCTGCTCGCTGCCTCGATGAGCGAGGAACAGATGGCCGAGCACCTGGCCGTGGACAGTCTCAAGTTCATTTCGCTGGATGGTCTGTACCGCGCCGTCGGTCAGTTCCAGGGCCGCGACAAAGCCTGCCCGCAATACTGCGACGCCTGCTTCTCGGGTGAATACCCGGTCACCCCGTCGGATATGATCGACCGGGGGTTTGAAATGAAGCCCGCAGCAGAGTAAGAGAGCCGCGAACAGATATAGGGAGGGCGCTGATCCGTGTGATCGGCGCCCTTTCCTATGGTTCCGGACAACCGTCCGGACGGCACAAGCCGAAGACCACGACCCGAAGACCACGAAAGGCCATTCCTTGGACGCCCATCTTGCCCGAATGCTGACCTCTGCGCGCCAGTGCCGTTGTTGCGGTGCCACCTTTGCGCAATTGCTGAGCCTCAGTTGCGACCGGCCAGACGTGTGCCCCGATGATCTGGTGGTACAGGACAACTCCGCGGTGCTGGAAGAGCGCGGCGATGTGCTGACCGAGGATTTCTGCCGCTATGGCAAACTACGCTTTGTGCGCGCCGTTCTGGCCCTGCCGCTGGCCGACAGCCGTGGCGCAGAATTCCTGCTGGGCACATGGGCCAGCCTCAACGAGGATGACTTTGACGCCTATCTCGACCTGTTCGACATGCGCGAAACCGAAAGCATGGGCAGCCGCCCGGCCTGGCTTGCCAATGCCATTCCGCCCGAAAGCGGCACCCCGGTGGCCTGCATGCTGCATATGCGCCCTGAAGGCGAATACCCCGAACTGCAAGTCTCGGAGTCCAACAACGCCCTGGCCCGGCTGCAGCAGACTGGCGTGCAGCTCGAAGAACTGTTGGAGCTTCTCTACGCCTATGGCCACGACCTGCCCTCTCTCGTCTATGACTCCTGATCCCTGATACCGCCCCGTGGGGCGGCCCGACACCACGACGCGACCATCCGCCGTGACTGGCCCGCTGCCTGGGCCATCCGGGCGGACGACTTCCACCAAGCTTGCAAAGCAAACACTCCGAATGACAAAGACACGTACATCGACACCGGCCCAGGTGGCCGCAACCGCAACGCAGCACGTAGAGGCCCCCGAGGGCCGCATCGCCCTCCTTGGTATTTTCGGCTCCGAAGACAATCTGTCGGCGCTGGTGCAGTTTCCCGGTGGGCGCACCCGCAAGGTGACCACCGGGCAGCGCCTCGGTCGGTCCGAGATCATCGCTATCGACAAGCGCGGCCTGCTGATCCGCTCCGGCAATACCACGGTGCAGATGACCATGCCCGGCAGCTAATCTGCCGCGCATCAGCCCCTTGACCCGATGCCTCAACAGGCCCAAAAGGCGGACATGACACAGAAACTTGCTCTTATCACCGGCGCATCGCGCGGCCTTGGCGCCGCTCTGGCCGAGGCGCTTGCCCCGACGCATCACATCGTTGCCGTGGCCCGCACCACCGGCGCTCTGGAAGAGCTAGACGACCGGATCAAGGCCAAGGGCGGCAGCGCCACGCTGGCGCCGATGGACATCACCGTCCCCGAGGCCATGGCAACCCTCTGCCGCGGCATCCACGACCGTTGGGGCCAGCTGGACCTTTGGCTGCATACCGCCATCCACGCAGCCCCGCTCAGCCCGGCGCCATTTGTAGCGCCCAAGGACTGGGAAAAATCAGTTGCGGTGAACGCTACCGCAACCTCGGTGCTGATCCCCTATGTGGCGCCACTGCTGGGACAGACCGGGCGGGCGGTATTCTTTGACGATCCGCGCGGTGGCGTGAAATTCTTTGGCGCCTATGGCGCAACCAAGACCGCGCAGATGGCGCTGGCACGCAGTTGGCAGGCCGAAAGCGTCAAAACTGGTCCGCGGGTCGAGATCTTGCAGCCGCAGCCGATGCCCACCGCCCTGCGCGCACGTTTCTTCCCCGGTGAAGATCGCGAGGCGCTGACACCAGTACAGGATGAGGCCGCGCGCCTGCTGCCCCTGATCCTGAACGACGACTAAGCGACAGCATCAGCGGGAACCAGCCAAATCGCGGCTCCCGCCCCCGCTCTCTCATATCACAGATATACGGATCGGCGTTGGGCCGGGCGCCGCGCCTGCGCCGCGGCGTGGTTACGCCTTATCCCGTCCGCTCCTCCTGCCCCGCAGGCGTCAGCCTGCCCGGCCCAACTGTGCGGAGGCATTCGCAGGATGGACCCAAAGCAGGCGGGAGCCATCCCGGGTGCTGGTGAAACCTGACCTAGCCTGTGGCAAGCTGTGGCGCCTTTGCCCCGTTCCTCACTTCGCGCGCAGGCCTTCCGTGAAAGACTTGCCCCCTCATTCCCCACGTCCTATTCAGATCAAGACCAAGACAGGGGAACGTGATGCGCATTCTGGTTACCAACGACGACGGGATCAACGCTCCGGGGCTGACGGTTCTGGAAGCCATTGCGCATGAGGTTGCCGGACCAGATGGGGAAGTCTGGACCGTTGCCCCCGCGTTCGAGCAATCCGGCGTCGGCCACTGCATCAGCTACACCCGCCCCTCGATGCTAAGCCAGCTGGGCGAGCGCCGCTTTGCCACCGAAGGCTCTCCCGCCGACTGCGTACTGGCTGGCGTGCACGTGGCGATGGAAGATGTGATGCCGGATCTGGTCCTGTCGGGCATCAACCGCGGCAACAATTCCGCCGAGAACGCGCTTTATTCCGGCACCCTTGGCGGAGCGATGGAAGCAGCCTTGCAGGGCATTCCGGCGATGGCGCTGTCGCAGTATTTCGGGCCGCACAACGCGCAGCTCGACAATCCTTTCGAAGCCTCTGCCGAACATGGCGCCGCGCTGATCCGCGACATTCTGAAGGCCAGCCCGCAGGAGCCCACCGAAGGCTACCGGCTGTTTTACAACATCAACTTCCCGCCAGTGCCCGCCGCCGCCGTCAAGGGGGCCCGCGCCGTGGCCCAGGGTATGCGCCATGGCACGCGGTTTTCCGCCCAGGAGCAGCAATCGCCGAACGGGCGGCGCTACGTCTGGATCAAGGGCGGTGATCAGCACGTGCACACCGCGCCGGACACCGATGCTTCGGTCAATTTGGACGGCTATATCTCGGTCACCCCTATGCGCGCGGACCTGACCGCCCATGACGCCCTCCACGCGCTCAAGGTTCTGGAATGACCGCACCCGATCCTGAAACCAAGATGCAGTTCCTTTTTGCGCTCCGCTCGCGCGGGGTCACCGATAGTCAGGTCCTTGAGGCCATGGAACAGATCGACCGTGGCCCTTTTGTGCGCGGGATCTTTGCCGAACGCGCCTATGAGGACATGCCTCTGCCGATCGCCTGCGGCCAGACGATTTCGCAGCCGTCGGTTGTTGGACTGATGACGCAGGCGGCGCAGATTTCGCCGCGCGACACGGTTTTGGAGGTCGGTACCGGCTCTGGTTATCAGGCTGCAATCCTGTCGAAACTGGCGCGCCGGGTCTATACCATCGACCGCCACGCCCGGCTGGTGCGTGAGGCCCGGGCCCTGTTTGATGCGCTGCACCTGCCCAATATCACCTCGCTGGTGGGCGACGGCAGCCACGGTCTGCCGGATCAGGCGCCGTTTGACCGCATCATCGTCACCGCCGCCGCCGAGGATCCGCCCGGCCCGCTGCTGGCGCAACTGAAACCCGGTGGCATCATGATCGTTCCGGTGGGCCAGTCGGACACGGTGCAAACGCTGATCCGGGTGCGCAAGTCCGAAACCGGCCTTGAATATGACGAATTGCGCCCGGTTCGCTTCGTGCCCCTTCTTGAGGGCCTGGGAAAAGACACGTAGATAGGGGAAAAGCCACCGCATCAGGGCAATGTCTCCTTTCCCGGACCCTGCTCTGTCGCAGTGAACAACAAAAGACGCCGACGTTGCGGCCCTGCCCGGAGCTTCCTGATCCGAACCGGCACGGGCGCCAGCTCCAAATGACGTGTTCCGAGGAGAGCGAGATGACACAGAACGCCCCCATCCTGTCCCGACGCGTGGCAAAGACCCTGGCGATATTGCCAGTCGCTGCCCTACTTGCCGCCTGTGATGGGCCGCTGGATTATGACCTGAGGGGGCAGATCGGCGCCTTCAACACCACTTCAGCAGCCAAAAGCGCCACCAGCGACCGCCCGGCTCCGGATGCGCGCGGGTTGATCACCTATCCCTCCTATCAAGTGGCCGTCGCCCAGCGCGGCGATACGGTGGCTGATGTGGCAACCCGGATCGGCCTGCCCAGCGGTGAAGTGGCACGCTTCAACGGCATGCAGCCCGGCGATACCCTGCGCAAGGGCGAGGTTCTGGCCTTGCCGCGCCGCGCGCCCGATGCGCCGGTAACGGCAGGAACCGCCCAGCCCGGCGGCGTCGACATCGCCTCGCTGGCTGGACAGGCCATCGACCAGGCCCCCGAAACATCGCCCAACCCCGGATCGGTCACCACGACCGAGCTGAAACCGACGCCCCGCCCGGCCCCGACCGAGGTGCAGGACGGCCCCGAGCCGGTGCGTCACAA
This sequence comes from Pseudophaeobacter sp. 1A16562, assembly GCF_041008785.1. Classification (NCBI taxonomy): domain Bacteria; kingdom Pseudomonadati; phylum Pseudomonadota; class Alphaproteobacteria; order Rhodobacterales; family Roseobacteraceae; genus Pseudophaeobacter; species Pseudophaeobacter sp. 1A16562. The sequence goes on from NZ_JAXGFT010000007.1 coordinate 165,945, forward strand.
GGTGGTGCGCGGTGAAACCGCCTATACGATCTCGCGCCTCTATCAGGTGCCGGTCAAGGCGCTGGCCGAATGGAACGGTCTGGGCAGTGATTTCTCCATCCGCGAAGGTCAGTATCTGCTGATCCCGCTGAAGGATCAGAGCGCGCCGACACAGCCTGCCGCAGAAACCACCCTGCCCGGCGCAGGCAGCGCCACGCCAACACCGCCGAGCGCCACCAAACCGCTACCGGATGAGGATATCGCCCCGGCTGCGGAAGAGGTCGCCCCGCTGCCCAAGGTCGAGGTGCCGGAGCCGACGCGCAAGAATGACGCCGCCATGGCCTATCCCCTGCAGGGCAAGATCATCTCGACCTATTCCAAAGGGCGCAACGAAGGCATCGATATCGCCGGGGCGCCGGGCGCTGCGGTCATGGCTGCAGATGCCGGTACCGTCGCCGCGATCACCAAGGATTCAAAGAACATCCCGATCATCGTGGTGCGTCACTCCAACAAGCTGCTGACGCTTTATGTGAATGTCACGGATATCTCGGTGAAGAAGGGCGACAAGGTCACCCGTGGCCAGCCCATTGCCAAACTGCGCGATGGCGACGATGCCTTCCTGCATTTCGAGGTCCGCAATGGCTATGAAAGCCTGGATCCGCTGCCCTATCTGAACTGACTCTTGTCCCGCGGCGTCAGCCCCTGCGCGGTCAGTCTTCGTCGGACTGACCGCCCTCCCGGTTACCCGCGAAGTGCTGCATCTGCGCAAACTCAGGCAGCCAGCTTTCCCGGCGCCGGGTCCAGAGCTCATACTCCGGCACCAGTTGGTCTGGCGCGTCCAGCGCGCCGAGATGCAGCTCAATCTCATCATCCGTGCGGGCAAAGACAGATGAGCCGCAGCGCGGGCAGAAATGGCGCCCCTCATAGGCGCCGGTCTCTCCGTTGACAGACACCGCTTCTTCAGGAAACACGGCGGCTGCATAGAACAGCGCGCCGTGGTGTTTGCGGCAATCAAGGCAATGGCAGATCCCCACCCGGCGCGGCCTGCCCCGCGCGGTGATACGTACCGCGCCGCACAGGCACCCGGCGGAAAACTCTGCCTGCGCCTCTGCCACGGCTCAGCTCAGCGTGACGCCATGACGCCCGGCCAGATCGGTGAAATACTGCCAGGCCACCCGCCCCGAGCGCGCCCCGCGCGTCGCCTGCCATTCGATGGCTTCGGCGCGGATCACCTCGGGATCGGCGGTAACACCGTAGGCGGTGCAGTAGCCTTCGATCATCTCCAAGTATTCATCCTGATCACACGGGTGGAAGCCCAACCACAGTCCGAACCGGTCGCTGAGCGAGACCTTTTCCTCCACCGCTTCGGAGGGGTTGATGGCGCTGGAGCGTTCGTTTTCGATCATGTCGCGCGGCATCAGGTGACGCCGGTTCGAGGTGGCGTAGAACACCACATTCTCCGGGCGCCCTTCGATACCGCCATCCAGCACAGCCTTCAGGCTTTTGTAGTGCTGGTCATCATGGCTGAACGACAGATCATCGCAGAACAGCACAAAACGTTTCGAGGAGCCGCGCAGATGGTTCAACAGCCGCGCCACCGAGGGCAGATCCTCGCGCTGCAGTTCCACCAGTTTCAGATCCGGGTGTTCCGCAACAAGGCTGCCGTGTATCGCTTTGACAAGGCTTGATTTCCCCATGCCCCGCGCGCCCCACAACAAGGCGTTGTTGGCGGCGGACCCTTCGGCGAAACGGCGAGTGTTTTCCAGCAGCGTATCGCGCGAACGGTTGATCCCCACCAGAAGATCCAGATCGACGCGGTTCACCGTTTCGACCGGCGCCAGACGGTCCGGTGCCACGTGCCAGACAAAGGCCGGAGCCGCATCGAAATCAGGGGCCGCCAGCGGTGCGGGCGACATCCGCTCCAAAGCCTCGGCAATGCGCGTCAATGCATCCTCGTTCATCGGGTCCTCCGTCATTTTGTTGCGCATGACAAACCATGTTCCGACCCTAGCAACAAGATGCTTTGCCGGGGAGCGGCGCAGCAAAGGGGGCGACACATGCGCGCCGCCCCCTCTCTTCTCTCGGTTCTGGTGCCCATGTCGGGCTACTTACCTGCTGGCACTCTACCTCTTGCTCGCCCTGCCTCTTGCCGGACAACCGGTGTTTCAGGCCGCCTCGGCTTTTTCCATTTCCTCGGAAAAACTCTTGAAGAACTTGGCAGCCAGCTTCTTGGCCGTGCTCTGAATCAGGCGACTGCCGAGCTGTGCCAGCTTGCCGCCGATATCGGCCTTGGCGGTATAGGTCAGCAGGGTGCCGCCATCCTGTTCGGTCAGCACCACCTCGGCACCGCCCTTGGCAAAGCCCGCCGCGCCGCCATTGCCCTGACCTGTCAGTGAGAACCGCTCGGGCGGGGCATCGGGAGAGAGGGTCACTTGCCCTGAGAACTTCGCCTTCACCGGGCCGATTTTCAGCACCACCTTGGCTTCCAGCTCGGTGTCGGAATGTTTGATCAGCTCCTCGCAGCCGGGGATCGCCTTTTGCAGTACCTCCGGGTCGTTGAGGGCCGCGTAAACCTCGTCTCGCGGGGCGTTGATGAAGATTTCGTCGCTCAGTTCCATGCTCGTTTTCCTTCTAGCAACAGGGGAATTTGACGGAGGCCAGAACCTTGGCCTGCGCATCACTCAATTCGGGGAAAATACGCCACCATAGGCTGCGGATCAGATCACGCATCTGCTGCCTCCCCGCGCTGAAGCGCCCGGCGGCGTTGCACTAGTTCGGCAAGGATCGACAGCGCGATCTCATCCGGGGTGATGGCGTGGATATCAACGCCTGCGGGCGCCTTTACGCTGGCAAGAGCCTCAGGCGACACACCCTTGTCCTGAAGACGATGCGACAGGGTGGCAAACTTGCGGCGGCTACCAACAAAGCCGATATAGCGCGCCTTTTGCATGAGCGCCTGGCGGAGCGCCGCCTCGTCCCCGCGCCCCTGGGTTGCGACCACCACAAAGGGCGCGCTGTCCCAGATTGGGTGTTCGTCGAAATGCTCCACCACCCGGTCGGGCATGGGCAGGTCCACATCCTGCGGCCCCGGCAGGCATAATGTGCGGTCGAATTCGAACCGCGCCGACAGCTCCACCAGCGCCTGCGCCACCGGGCCGGAGCCGCAGACCACCAACGCAGGCAGCGGCAGCACGGGTTCCACGAAAATGTCCAGCACACCCTTACTGGGGCAGCCGTTCCGGGCGTATTTGATGCCGTCGCGTTCCTCGCCTGCGCTGACGCCCGCCTCTGCGAGCAATTCTTCCGGTCCAATCGACAGAAGCTGCGGCGCGCCACTCTCGATTGCCTCGCGCGCGGCGCGGCCCACGGCGCCGCGCACGCAGCCCCCGCCTAAGAAACCGACGACGATCTCGCCCCGCGCATCTATCAGCGCCTTGGCGCCCGGCTTGGCCGAGGTCGCCGCCACGGTCCGCACCACGGTCGCCATGGCAAAGGGTTCGCCGGCGCTGCGCCGTGCCTCGGTTTCGCGGGCCAGATCCTGTTCCAGGCGTGGTCCCAGTGATGAATGTCCTGCCATGATGAAACTCATATCGCCCCCAGTTTTTGATCGAGGCTGGCCAGTGCCTCCAGCGTGTTGGCCGCATCGAACAGATCCAAATACGGCAGTGCTGCCGCCATGCCGCGCGCAATCGGCTCGTAGCCCTTCCAGCCCTTCAGCGGGTTGAGCCAGACGATCCGGCAGCCACGCCGCTTCAGCGCCTCCAGCGCCGATGCGATGTGTTCGGGCGGGTCGCTGTCGTAGCCATCCGACAGGATGATCACCACTGATCGCCCATCCACGAACCGGCGTGCATAGGTCGCCGCGAAATGTTCCAGCGCGCCGCCGATGCAGCTGCCGCCGCCGATGCCCTCGGCCATCAGCGTCACCCGGTTGAGCGCGCGCATCGGGTCCTCTTCGCGCAAAGCCTCGGCAATGCGCACAAGACGGGTGTGAAAGAGATAGGCGTCTGCATTTGCATCGGCCCGCATCAGCCCCGCCAGAAAGGCCAGAAAGGGGCGCGCATAGACGAGCATCGAGCCAGACATGTCACACAGGGCAACGATCTTCACGGGGCGGTCGGGACGGGTGCGCCGGGCCAGCCTGAGGGGCACGCCACCGGTGGCCACCGCCTTGCGGATGGTGCGGCGGAAATCCACCGCCCTGCCCCGCCGCGCCGCCTTGCGCCTGCGGGAGCGTTTGTCACGCAAGGCCTGCCCCAGCCGCAGGGCAACCGCTTCGGCCCTGCGGATGTCTTCAGGATCCACAAGATCGCGCAGATCCTTCTTCATCAGGTTCTTCACATCCGAGGCGACCAGCCGCCCCAAGCCGTCGCTTTCCGCCTCGCCACCGCCGCTGCCGCCGGGGGCGTGGATTGTGCCTGCACCCTCTGTCTCTGTCTCGCCCGCGTCCTTGCGGGAGGAGCGCATGTCCTCATTCTTGTGTGTCTTGTCGGTGGACACGGTCTTCTGCCGCACGCGGCCCGCATCCATCCAGAAACTGTCAAAGAGCGCATCAAAGCGTTCCACATCCTCGGCGCGGCCTGCGCAGACGGCACGCAGGGCGGCGCGGGCCTGTGCCGGGTTTGCCGCCTCTACCGCACCGAGGGCCGCCAGCGCGGTGCCGGTTTCGGCCACGCCCAGCGCAAAGCCATGGGCACGCAGATGCGCCATGAAGCCCGCAACCCGCGCAGCCGGACCGGGATCGCGGCCCGCAAATTTGGTGACCCGGCTCATGCGGCGCGCCCCGCAAGCCGCTGGGCGACCTCTGCCGGAACCGCGCTGCGGTCGGCCTCGGTTTTCAGCAAGGTTGCCATGGCCGCCATCAGGGCGGCTGGGTCTTCGGTGAGGTCACCAACCCCAAGCCCAGCAAGGGCGGCTGCGAAATCCAGCATCTCGGCCACGCCGGGTTTCTTCACCAGATCTTCCTTGCGCAGGTCCTGCACAAAGCCGACGATCTGCCCCGCCAACTGGGCGCTAAGACCCGGACAGCGGGCGTCCAGAATGGCGAGTTCGGTCTTGCGGTCGGGATAATCCACATGCGCGTACAGACAACGCCGCCGCAGCGCGTCCGACAGATCGCGGGTGCCATTGGCCGTCAGGATCACCAACGGGCGGCTTTTGGCCGTGATGGTGCCAAGCTCCGGCACGGTGATCTGGAAATCGGCGAGCACCTCCAACAGGTAAGCCTCGAATTCCTCATCGGCGCGGTCGATTTCGTCAATCAGCAGCACCGGGGGAATGTCCTGGCGGATCGCCTGCAACAGCGGGCGTTCGAGCAGGTAGTCTTCGGAGAAGATCTGCGCCTCGGCCTCCTTGCCTGTCTTGCCGGAGGCCTGGATCGCCAGCAGCTGACGCTGGTAATTCCATTCATAGATCGCCTGTGCGGCATCCAGCCCTTCATAGCACTGTAGCCGGATCAGCCGGGTGTCGCGGGCGGTGGCCAGGGCGCGGGCGACCTCGGTCTTGCCGACACCGGCAGCCCCTTCCAGGAGCAGCGGGCGGCCCAGTGTCACCGCCAGATGCAGCGCCATCGCCAGATCATCGGAGGCGACATAGCCCTGGGCACCAAGGTCTTTCTGAAGGTCGAGATAGGTCATGATTGCAACAGGAGGGCCGCCGAAACGGCCCCCCGTTCTCCCTTTATCCGTGCAGGCCCAGATCGCTCGCGATCTTCCAGATCCGCCAGTGATCGTGGGGCATGTGGCTTTGGCGAAGACCAAAGGCACGGAAGGCGTCATGCACCGCGTTGGAGAAGGCCGGAACACCGCCGACGTTGGGGCTTTCGCCCACCCCCTTGGCGCCGATCGGGTGATGCGGGCTGGGGGTTTCGGTGTGATCGGTGGTGTAATGCGGCGTCTCAACGGCAGTCGGGATGAAGAAATCCATCAGCGTGCCGGTCTTGCAGTTGCCCATATCGTCATAGGCGATCTCTTGCCCCATGGCGATGGCGAGCGCCTCTGTGAGGCCCCCATGCACCTGCCCTTCGATGACCATCGGGTTGATCCGGGTGCCGCAATCGTCCAGCGCGTAGAACTGGCGGATTTCATGCTCACCGGTGTCAACGTCCACCTCCATGACGCAGATATAGGCGCCAAAGGGATAGGTCATGTTTGGCGGATCATAATAGCTCACCGCCTCAAGCCCCGGCTCAACGCCCGGGATGGCCTGGTTGTAGGCGGCATAGGCGATGTCCTTCATGGTCTTGAACCGCTCGGGCGCGCCCTTGACCAAGAACCGGTCCACGTCCCATTCCAGATCGTTGTCATGCACCTCCAAGAGGTAAGCCGCGATCATCTGCGCCTTGGCGCGGATCTTGCGCCCCGCCATGGCAGTGGCAGCACCGGCAACGGGTGTGGAGCGCGAGCCGTAGGTGCCCAGACCGTAAGGCGCGGTGTCGGTGTCGCCTTCCTCGATGGTGATGCTGTCAGCCGAGAGACCGATTTCAGACGCAAGGATCTGCGCGAAGGTGGTCGCATGACCCTGCCCCTGGCTGATGGTGCCAAGGCGCGCGATGGCCGAGCCGGTTGGGTGAATGCGGATCTCGCAGCTATCAAACATCCCCATGCCAAGGATATCGCAGTTCTTCACCGGACCCGCGCCGACTATCTCGGTAAAGTGCGTCAGACCAATGCCCAGAAGCTTGCGCGTCTTTCCGGCCTTGAAGTCCTCCACCCGCTGCGCTTGCTCGGCGCGCAGATCGTCATAACCTACAGCGGCCAGCGCCTTGTCCCAGGCGGTGTGGTAATCGCCCGAGTCATATTCCCAACCCAGCGCGGACTGATAGGGGAACTGATCGGCCTTGATGAAGTTGATGCGGCGCAGTTCGGCTGCGTCCATGTTCAATTCCATCGCCAGGACTTCGATCATGCGTTCAATGAAATATGCAGCCTCCGTCACCCGGAAGGAGCAGCGATAGGCCACGCCTCCCGGCGCCTTGTTGGTATAGACGCCATCAACGCCCACATAGGCGACCGGAATGTCATAAGATCCGGTGCAGATGTGGAAGAAACCAGCCGGGAATTTGGTCGGGTCGGCGCAGGCATCGAACGCGCCGTGGTCGGCGGTCACATGGCAGTGCAGCCCGGTGATCTTGCCCTTCTTCGTGGCGCTGATCTTGCCCTTCATCCAGTAATCGCGGGCAAAGGCGGTGGCCATCAGGTTTTCCATCCGGTCCTCGATCCACTTCACCGGCTGGCCGGTGACGATGGTCGCAACGATAGAGCAGACATAGCCCGGATAGACGCCGACCTTGTTGCCGAAGCCACCGCCAATATCGGGCGAGATCACGCGGATGTTGTGTTCCTCGATACCCGACAGGATCGAGGCCACGGTGCGCACCACATGCGGCGCCTGGAAGGTGCCCCAGAGGGTCAGTTTGCCGTTGATCTTGTCCATGCTGGCGACCGAGCCGCAGGGCTCCAGCGGGCACGGGTGGGTGCGGTGGTAATAGACCATCTCTTCGGCGACCACTTCGGCCTCGTCGATCGCCTGCTCGGTGGCCTCCTTGTCGCCCTCTTCCCAGAGGAAGATGTGGTTGTGATGGCGGCGGGGGCCATGGGCGCCCTCTTTTTCGTCCTTGATGTCTTCGCGCAGGACGACATCGGATTGCAGCGCCTCAAAGGGGTCCACCAGAACCGGAAGTTCTTCGTATTCCACCTCGACCAGCTCTACGGCGTCGGCGGCGATATAGCGGTCCTTGGCGACGACGAATGCGACCTCCTGCCCTTGGAACAGCACCTTGCCATCGGCCAGCACCATCTGCTTGTCGCCCGCAAGGGTGGGCATCCAGTGCAGGGCCAGCGGTTCAAGATCCTTGGCGGTCAGCACCGCAACCACGCCATCCAGCGCCATGGCGGCATCGATATTGATCGATTTCACCCGCGCATGGGCATAGGGCGAGCGCACGAAATCCCCGTGCAGCATGCCCGGCAGATTGACGTCATCGACGTAGTTGCCCTTGCCCTGGGTGAACCGGGCATCCTCGACCCGCTTGCGCGAGCAGCCCATGCCCTTGAGATTGTCGATCCGTTCTTGACGGTCCTCCAGATCCTTCATTGTGCGGCCTCCTTGGATGCGTTGAGTTCGGCCGCAGCGGCGAGGATCGCCTTGACGATGTTCTGATAGCCGGTGCAGCGGCAAAGGTTGCCTGCGATGCCGAAACGGACCTCTTCCTCGGTTGGGTTGGGGTTTTCCTGAAGCAGACGATAGGCCCGCGTGATCATGCCGGGGGTGCAGAAACCGCACTGAAGCCCGTGATGTTCGCGGAACATTTCCTGCAGGATGTGCATGCCATCGGGGCTTGCGATGCCTTCGATGGTGGTGATCTCGGCGCCATCGGCTTGTGCTGCGAACATGGTGCAGGATTTCACCGACTTGCCGTCGATATCCACGGTGCAGGCACCGCAATGCGAGGTTTCACAGCCCACATGCGGGCCAGTGAGGTTCAGCCTCTCGCGCAGGGTGTGCACCAGAAGTTCGCGCGGCTCGGCGGCGACCTCGTGCTTTTCGCCGTTCACCGTCAGGGTGATGATTTGTTTTCCCATGGTGTCCTCCCTCAGGCCCGCGACCAGGCGCGTTCGATGGCCCGGCGCAGGATGACGCCAGCCACGTGTTTCTTGAACTCGACCGGTCCGCGGTTGTCCTCGGTCGGGTCGATGTCGCCCAGCATGGCCGTGACTGCATCTGCCATGGCATCGGCGCCGCAATCGGTGCCAATCAGGGCCGCCGCCGCATCCGCCGAAAAAACCGGCGTGTCGCTGAGGTTGGTCATTGCAATCGAAGCGGAAGCGACCTTGCCGTCCGCCTTTTCCAGGATCACGGCCGCAGCCGCCGTGGCGTAATCGCCAATCTTGCGCTTTTGCTTTTCATAGGCCTGCCCGCCCTTTGGCACGGCAAAGAAAATCTCGGTCAGGATCTCGTCATCCTCGCGGTCGGTCATATAGGCGGCCTCGTAAAAGTCGCGCGCCTGAACCGCGCGGGTGCCATCCGGCCCGTGCAGGGTGAAGGTTGCATCCAGGCACTGCATCAGCCCCGGCATGTCGTTGCCGGGATCGCCATTGGCCACGTTGCCGCCGATGGTACCCATGTAGCGCACCTGCGGATCGGCGATCAGCAGCGCGGCTTCGCGCATGATCGGAGCAGCGGCTGCCAGCGCGTCATTCGTGATCAGCTCGTGCTGGGTGGTCATCGCGCCTATGGTGACGGTGCCACCCTCGACCGAGATGCCCTTCAGCTCGGCAATAGACTGCAGGTCGATCAGATGCGGCACATCCGCCATGCGCAGCTTCATCATCGGAATGAGGCTGTGGCCGCCCGCCATGACACGGGCGTCATCGCCGTGTTCTTCCAGTACCGCCAGGGCCGCGTCGATACTGCCCGGCCGGTGGTATTCAAACTCTGAGGGTATCATCCGTTTCCTCCCTGAATTCCGGATTGCGGATAGTAAAGGCGCCGCTGCCGCCCTGGGGCGAGGCTGCGGGAACGACCGCCGAGGTTGCGTTCACGAAATGCGAATGGGCTGCACGAGTTGCGAAAGCCCCGTCAGACATGGAATTTCGCCGCCAGGCACAACCAGAACATGCAGCACGAGTCGCGGCGGCAAATCGCAGATGTCCGGCGCAATAAGCAGAGCCCCGTCACGGCCCATTCGGGAGTGTCAGATAGGGAGGTGTTGGGCTGCGCTGTGACGCCCAATGGTTCCGGGCCCAAAAGTCAGCCAATGAAAAGCCGCCAGACCCGTCCGGGGGTTGGAGGGGGGCTGGAGGATGCAGGCAGAACCGCAGGCGCCCTGCCCTGCCCTCCGCTACATGCCCAGCTTTGCCCGCACCTCGCTCAGGCGGGAGCGGCTGACAGGCACCTTGGGCAGCGCAGGGGTTTCATCGAAGTAACACACGCCGTTGTCCTTCTTGCGCTCGAAACTGGTGACATGCGCCAGATTCACCAGATAGCTGCGGTGGGTGCGGATGAAACTGCCGGTGGCGGTGCGGGTTTCGGCCTCTGAGATTGACCAGGGACAGAATAGCTTCGCCTCGCCGCTGTAGAGCACGGTGTAGTGACCTTCGGCGCGGATGGCCGACACGCTGTCCGGGCTGATGAAATGGGTGCGCGCATCGGATTCGTAAGGTATACGCGCCTCCTGCGGGATCTCGGCGACCTCCGCTTCTGGCCCGGTCGCCGCCGGATCGATTTCCTCAGCCACAGGCGGCTGCACGTCAGCCTGCCCGGTCTGTGCCGTTCCCTCCCCGCTCAGCCGGGTGGCAAAGGTGGCGCCACTGAGCAGGAAACTGCCCGAGAGCACAAAGGCCGACAGAGTGACCCCAAAAGCCAGCACGCCCCGGCTCATCGGTGGCACAAAGGTGGTGTATTCGGCAGATTGGGTGAAACCCGTGCCCGCCATGGCGATGAAATGCACGGCAAAAACGGCGATGCCAAAGCCAAAGGTGCCCAGCACGATATTGCGGGCGCTGCGGTGGCCATAGGAGACCTGAAACGACGCCATACTGAGCGCGATGGAGGCGGCAAAAGCCATGGCGATCTGCGCCGGGGTATAGCTTGGCACGCACAGTTCCATCCCCGACATGCCGATGTAATGCATCGCCGCGATGCCGCTGCCCATGATGACCCCGGCCAGCATGATCTTGCCTCGTGTCCGGGTGCCGAAATGCACGATCAGCAGCGCCAGCCCCATGAACAGGATCGCCGTCAGGGCCGAAATCAGCGTCACTAGCGGATCGAAGTAATAGGCCACCGGAAGCTCCAGCCCCAGCATGGCCACGAAATGCATCGACCAGATGCCGCTGCCCAGGATCACCGACGCCGCCGAGACCACGATCTTGCGCACCGGCACCGACATCTGCGAGGCGCCCTGCGTCAGTGACAGGCCGGAAAACCCCGCGATCAAAGCAATGGCCAAAGATGCCAGAACAAACTGGCTGTTATGACTGTAGTCGAGCAAAAGGGCCTCCCTTCCCCATGCAGCACTGCGTCAGCATATCCGCAAAATTTCACCCGCGCATAGAAAAAGACGCGCCCCGGAGGGCGCGCCTTGATGTTCTGTCAGTTGATCACTTGTCGTCGTCTTCGTCGAATTCGGCCATCAGAGGATCCTCTTCATCCTCATCATCGTAATAGCCCTCTTCGCGAAGCTTTTCTTCGCGTTTCTTCTCGACCCGGCTGACCAGGAAGATCGAAATCTCGTAAAGCCCATAGACAACCGTGAACAGGATCAGCTGGGTGATCACATCCGGCGGCGTCACCAGCGCAGCCAGCACCAGAATGGCCACGACTGCGTATTTGCGCACCGATCCCAGACCTTCGGCGCTGACCAGACCGGCCTTGCCCATCAGCGTCAGCAGAACCGGCAGCTGGAAACACAGGCCAAAGGCCATGATGAACTTCAGCGTGATGTCCAGCGACTCGTTCACCTTACCAAAGAAGGTGATGCGCACGCCGTCAGCCGTTTCCGGCACCACCGCAGCATCCGTCGGCAGCTCGTCAACCGCACCTGAGAGCAAGTTGGCAAAGATCGACGACACATCCGCAAAGCCAAGGAAAAAGGCCATCGCCAGCGGGGTGACGACGAAATGCGCAAATGATGCGCCCAGAAGGAACATCACCGGCGCCGCGATCAGGAACGGCAAAAAGGCGTTCTTCTCGGTCTTGTAAAGGCCGGGTGCCACGAACCGCCACAATTGGAAGCCGATCACCGGAAAGGACAAGGCAAAGCCGAAGACCATCGAGATCCGGAACAGCGTGAACAGGTATTCCTGCGGGCTGGTATATTGCAGCGTCGGCGACGGGTCGCCCAGCTCGCGCAGGGTGGCCTCGATCGGCCCCAGCAGGAACTGCAGGATCGGTTCGGCCACGGTAAAGGCCAGCACGATCCCGACGATAAAGGCCCCCACCGCCCGGATCAGGCGGGTGCGCAGCTCTGCCAGATGCTCGATCAGCGGCGCCGTGGAGTCCTCGATATCATCCGTTTGACTCATGATTTGGTCTCTTTGTCTTGATCCGGCTCCCCGGCACCTGCCTTGGCCGCTTCCGCTGCCGCTGCGGCCTCTTCGGCCTCACGAGCCTGGCGGTCAGATGCGGCGCGGGCGGTGGCCTCCTGGATCTTCTTGGCATCGGCGGCGCGTTCGGCGGCCAGCTTTCCGGTTTCGCTGTCCGGATCGAATTTGGTCGGGTCAATCGATTTGGCCATATCCTGCGCCGCCTCTTTGACACCGTCCATGGCCGTGCCAACTGGATTGGTCGCTGCCTTCAGCCCCTGCGCCATATCCTTGACGCCCGCCTCATCGGCGGCGTCATTCATCGCGCGGCTGAATTCACGGGCCATGCCCTTGGCCTTGCCCACGAAGCGGCCGACGTTGCGGAACAGCACGGGCAGATCCTTGGGACCGACCACGATCAGCGCAACGATCCCGACCACCATGAGTTCGGTCCACCCAAGATCGAACATGGCGGATTACGCCTTGTCTTTTTCGGTCTCGGGGGTGATGTCCTTGGCGTCGGCAGCGGCGTCCTGCTCCAGTTCCTCGGTGCTGTCTTTCACGCCTTTCTTGAAGGCGGTGATGCCCTTGCCCACTTCGCCCATCAGCGAGGAAATCTTGCCGCGGCCAAACAGGACCAGAACCACGACGGCGATCAGCAGAATGCCCGGAAGGCCGATATTGTTAAGCATGTGAGTGTCTCCTTCTTATCCGGTGCCCATCCGCACCGGTTTTGTCTGTCATCCCCATTTTTACGGACGCGCCGCGCTGCCGCATAGATCTGGCAGGCTGTCGGGGGGCTCAGGCAGGGTAAAAATTACTGAAATCCACATCCGCCCAAACACAACTGACAGGTTTATGTCAGTTGCCCCCTGCTAGGTCCAGCCTGTCACATCAATAAGGAGACACCGATATGACAGACACCCAGACCACTCCGGTTGCCGAAATCGTTACCTTCACCCTGGCGAACGGAATCACCCCGGCGGCCTTTGTCGAGATCAGCCGGCAAAGCGAAGCCTTCGTGCGGGCGCAGCCGGGGTTCATGTTCCGCCGTCTCAGCTGCGGCGCCGACGGCCGCTGGAGCGATCACGTGGTCTGGCGCGATCACGCGGCGGCCATGGCGGCGGCAGAGGCCTTTCCCAAGCAGCCCTTTGCCGCGGCGCTGATGGAGGCGATTGAGCCCGGCAGCATCGACATGCGCCACGAAGACATCCTGTGGCAGATGGCGGCTTGACCTAACGGTGCGGCGCGGGCCAAGGCTAGGATCATGCGCCGCACCGACCGCCTTTTTGAAATCATCCAGATCCTGCGCGATGGAAAGTTGCACCGCGCGCAGGACATCGCGGCGCGGTTGGAGGTCTCTACCCGCACCATATACCGCGACATGGACACGTTAGTCGCCTCAGGCGTGCCGGTCGAAGGGGAGCGCGGCGTCGGCTATATGGTGCGCGAAGCAATCACCCTGCCGCCCCTCACACTAACCCCGGAAGAGCTGGAGGCGCTGAACCTCGGCATGGCCATCGTCGCCGAGGCCGCCGATCCGGACCTCAAATCCGCCGCGCAGTCCCTGGCGGCCAAGGTGGACGCGGTGCTGCCTGCCGAGACCATCGCCGAGGCGGATGCCTGGAAATTCGCCGTCTACCCCTTTGCCGATGCGGCGCGGGGCTTTGCCCAGATGCCCACCCTGCGGGCAGCGATCAAGGCGCGCCAGAAGCTGCAGATCACCTATCGCCGCATCGATGGCGAAATGACCCGGCGCAAAATCCGCCCGCTGCACATGGAATACTGGGGCCGTGTCTGGACCCTCACCGCCTGGTGCGAAGCGCGCGAGGATTTCCGTGTCTTCCGCGTTGATCTGATCGAAGAGGCCACCGCCCTGCCCCAGTTGTTCGTCGATGAGCCGGGCAAGCGGCTGTCGGATTACGATCCCTACCGCGACAAACAGGAGAGCTGATCACTCCTCCTCTTCCTGCTTTTTGCGGCGGCGCCGGACAAGCACATAGATACCGCTGCCCAGCGCCCCGCCGATGGCCGCAGCCAACGCAACATGCAACATCAGCGCGCCAAGGGTCAGGGGAAACAGGGCGAGCGTCATGATCACCGCCTCGGCAAAGCCGCCCGGTCCCTGATAGGAGGCAAGGGAGAACAGCGAATAGCAAACCCAGACGACCGACAGCAGACCAGCGCCCGAAAGCGCAACCCATAGCCTTCCCGCATCCTTTGGCTCGGCAACCGAAACAGCGGGCACCAGAACCGCGAGGACATACTCTCGCCACTTGCTTTGGCGCCCGCAGATTGCCGCCTTGCAGGCCGAAATCTCCGCAAGGGCGAGCACGATCAGCGGCACGGCGTGAAACAACGCGACGGGTATGAACAGGGACACGCCCCGCGACCAGGACACCATGGACACCCCGGCGTTCTGCAGCGTGATCCAGACCAGCCCCCCTGTTGCATAGATCGCCCCAAGGCCTCCCAGCCAAGTGAGATGGGCAATCAGGCGCACCCCACGCAAATTTCTGGCGGCCCAAGGCGGGATCTCTGGTTCGGTCTCTGGCTCTTCCGGCATGTTCTGTGCCTCCCGTGCCCGAGTATAAGACAACGGCAGAAACATCGGTTCAAGACGTCACCCCTTGGGGCGGCTCGGCCTGCCGGTGCACGCGCTTCACGGGAAAGTCACCTCTGCCCCGCCCGCCCGTATATTGCAGCCTTGCATCTGTTCCCCTAGCGTTTGCCCAGTTCATCACGCGGGAAGGCGTATCACATGGTCCAGGGAAGCTGCTGTTGCGGCGCGGTACAATTTCAACTGACTGTGCAACCGCCGATGATGGGCACCTGCCATTGCTCCCGCTGCCGCAAGGTCGGCACCAGCGCCATCGTGCTTGTGCGGCCCGGAGACGTGCAATGGATCAAGGGCAAGGATCAGGTCACCACCTACACGCCTGAGCCGCCCTTCAAATTCATCCGCTGTTTCTGCAAGATCTGCGGCACCTCGCTGGGGGAAATCCTGGCCGAGGACGAGCGTATCGCAATCGCGGCAAGCGCGCTGGATGGCGATATCGGCGTCAGAAACCAGTTTCACGAGTTCGTCGCTGACAAGGCCGATTGGTACGAGATTTGCGACGATGCCCCGCAATACGACGGTGCACCGACATAACGCCAACGACGGAGTGGTTCCCTATCCCTTTGGGAAGACGAAACACCGGTTGCGCGGCACGGTGAGCCAGAGGACGCGGCCCACTTCGGGCAGGAACACGTTAGGTACCGTCACCTTCAGGAGCGATCCGTCAAAATCCATGCGGAACTCGACCAGGCTTTCATGGCCAAGAAAGCGCGCCCGCTCGACCACACCGCGCGCCGGGACGCCGTCGCTGGGGGTCGGCAAGGGACCTTTGCCCGCGCGGTCGAAATCAATGCGCACATGCTGCGGGCGAAAGACGATCTCCACATCGGTGCCGTCTGGCACGCCCGGGGCCAGGAACTGGCCGAATGGCGTCTGCGCCAGCGCGCCGTTCACCTGTGCATCCAGAACGTTGACGTCGCTGAAAAAAGCCACCGCCGCCTTATCGACCGGGCGGGTATAGACGTTATAGGGCGCGCCCTGCTGTACGATCCGCCCGCCCCGCATCAGGGCGATCTCATCGGCCATGCGCATGGCTTCTTCGGGCTCGTGCGTCACCAGAAGGACTGCCGTGTCCTCTTCGCGCAAGAGCGTCAGCGTCTCGTCGCGGATGCCATCGCGCAGACGGTTATCAAGACCGGAGAAGGGTTCATCCATCAGCATGATACGCGGACGCGGCGCCAGGGCGCGGGCCAGCGCCACGCGCTGTTGTTCGCCGCCCGACAGCTGGTGCGGGTAATCGTCGATGTATTTCGACAGCGACACCTTGGCGAGCAGCTCCTCGACCCGGGCGCGTTTCTGATCTTTCGGCCCTTTCAGACCAAAGGCGACGTTATCCGCGACGCTCAGGTGCGGGAACAGGGCAAAGTCCTGAAACATCAGGCCAATCTCGCGCCGCTCGGGCGGGACACGGAACACCGTGTCGCAGATCAGCTTGCCATCGACATAGATTTCGCCCTCGTCCTGCATCTCCACCCCGGCGATCATGCGCAGAGTGGTGGATTTACCGCAGCCCGAGGGACCCAGCAGGCAGGTCACCTGCCCCGCCTGAATTTGCAGGGACACATCGTCGACCACCGGGCGCCCGTCGAAGAACCGCTTGATATTGCGGATTTCCAGCCGTGGCGGGGCCATGGTGCTGAGCAGTTCGGCAGGGGCAGTGTTCATGCGGCCTCGGGGCTGTCTCCGACGCTTTTCATCGGGTTTGGCGCAGATGTAGCAGCCCCCCTGTCAGGCTTCAACCCTGCGGCTGCCGCGTGCCACTGCGGCAAAGCCGACCACCAGCACGATCACGCAGATCTGCAAAAGCTGCTCGTATTTGTGCCCATCATAAAGCAGCGCCGAGACGCCAGGTGCATCGCGGAACATATAGGCCGCCGCGCCAAGTATGGCAGAGCCAAAGCTGACCAGATAGGCCCAGGTCGCCACCTGACGTTTACCGAGAAGTCCCGCTACCAGCACCGGGGTCAGGAACATCGAGGCGGTACCGGATACAGCCACCGCGTCAAACAGCGTCTTGTTGCCCCAAAGCGTCAGCGCGCCACCAGCAGCGGCAAAGACCACCATGGCGATACGGCCGCCCATCAGGCTGCGCGGCGCAAGGCGCAGTTCTTCGACCACCAGACGCGCGGCCGAGCTGAGCGCGGAATCCAGCGTCGAGAGCGCCGAAACCAGCAGCGACACGATCAGCATGACGAAAACCCAGCCCGGCAGCATAGTCGCCCATGTCCCCAACAGCTGCCCTTCGTATTCCGCGCCCTCAAGGGAGGCCTGAATGCCGAAAAAGCCAAAGGCGATGATGCAGAGCGCCGAAATCCAGAAGGCATGCAAAAAGCTTTTGCGGGTGGTGGCGGGATCGGCAAGAAAGCCGCGGTCCATCATCACCGGATCATGCACCGGGTAAGAGAAGACCTGCAGCGCAGCAACCACCAGCAGCACCCAGCCGTTGTGGGCGCCCGCCGCCCCCGGTGCGGTCATCACCGCAGAAATCTCAAAGCCCGGGCGCAGGATCAGCGCCACAAAGGCGGCGCCAAAGACCACGAGGAAAAGCGACATCTGGATCACATCGGTGCGCAGCGCCGCCGACAGCCCGCCCCATGCGGAATAGGCCAGCGCCAGCACACCGACCACCAGGATGGCGGTTGTCTCGGCCCCTGCCACATCCGGCAGGGCGGCGGCAAAGATCAGCCCGACCACCAGCAGGTTGGCAAAAACTTCGGACAACAGGCGCAGTGCGATCACCAGATTATAGGCGGTGGTGCCCGTGGCGCCGAAACGCTCCGCCAGCCAGGATTGCACCGATGTCGCACCCTGCGCGCGCATCCGGCCAACGATATAGCCGCCGGTCAGAAAGGATCCGTAGTAGGCCGCATAGGCCAGCGTGCCCGCGATGCCGTAGTAAAAGCCCAGGATCGCCGCGTTCATCAGCGAGCGCGCGAAGATCCATGTGGTCACCTGCGACAGCACCAGCGTCCACAGGGTCGGCGCCTCGCCCCTGTCGGATTGACCGCCGAAGAACCCGCCCACCGTCGCCCTGCGCGGCGCGTAATAGAGGCTGAGCAATATGATAGCGGCAAAGATGGTGGTTATGGCGATGGCCTGCATGATCGTTATCCCCGTTTTGATGGGCTTGGCGTAGCAGGCAGGCCTTCACCGCACCATATTGCCCACAGGAATGTGAAGCGGTGTCAGGGACAAACTGGGTGACCTGCGTGCAAAACAGGCACCCTCGGCGGCCGTTACGCCGGATATTCAAGCGTCCCAGCTGTTGCCGATTACTTCCCCGCTGGCAGCAGGTCGAACGCAGCCTCCGCCCGCACAGTGCCATTGACCAGCAGCTCCAGCCGATGCGGCCCGGGCACCAGTTTGAACGTGGTGGCATCCCCTTTCAGCTTATGCGCCTTGCTGAGCTTCAGAGTACCACGCACGAGCTTTGCCTGTTTCAGCTTGAACACCTTGGCCGAAGCTTTGCCGCCGGGGCGCTGAAAATGCAGCCGGTAATCAACCAGCACCGGCTGCTCGGCTGGCCCCGCCAGATCGACAGAGAAGGACAGCGCATCGCCGATGGGCACCTCTGCGCTTTGCAGCGTGATCCTGGCCTCCACCGGCGCCTCCGGATCATATCCCAGAAGGCCCAGTGCGCCCGGGTGCCCCGCCTTCACCAGTCCACGGCAGGCATGGCGGGTGATCCAGTCCATTTCCTTGCCCGTCTGTTGTCCTGCCTCGCCCCAGCGACGCAGGGTCTCGACCACCAGATCCGGCTCTTTCTTGGCGATGTCGTTCAGGTGATTGGCGACCGAGCGGGTGACAAAGCGCGTACCATCCCCGTGCAGCTGGTCCAGCAGCGGCAGCGGTGCCCGCAGGTCCAGACCGATCCCAAGGCCCCAGGGCAGACGCGGGCGCGTGCCCTCGCTGACCAGCCGCCGCACGTGGTAATGGTCGTGCCCGGCCCACTCCTGCATCCGTTCCAACGTCAAATCCGGCCAGCGGTTCAGGAAGGGTCGAATGGCGAATTCCATGGAGAACCGCTGTGTCAGCGCCTCCAGCAGATCCAGTGACAGATCCGGGTGCGCCTCAAGCCCCTTGGCCACCACGAATTCACCCAAGGGGGCAAAGATGAAATCGCCGAAATCGTCGTCGCTTTTGCCCGGGTCCAGCGGCGGCGGCAGGGCCGCGCGCAGCAGTGGCGCCACCTCGGGCAAGGGCGCGGCGTAATGCTGCCCCAGAACCTCGGCGATCCAGTCAATCCGCTGTTTCAGCTCCAACTCCGGCAGGCGGGCGTTCACCTGCGCCTCGAACCCCGGCGCGTCGAACCCGGGGTCACAAGCCGCAAAAAGACCCGCCAGATAGCGGGTCTTTTCCGGATTAAACAGCTGGTCCTTCAAGGAAAAACCACTGGCCATCGCGTTACAGCGTCATATTGGTGGCGCCGCCATCCAGCAGGATGTTCTGCCCCACGATAAAGCCCGCATGCTGCGAGCAGAGGAAGGCACAGGCCGCGCCAAATTCCTGCCGGGTACCATAGCGGCCCGCCGGGATGGTTGCTTCGCGCTGAGTGCGGGCCTCTTCGATGGAAATGCCCTTTTGCCCGGCCACACCGGTGTCCAGCGACACGGCACGGTCGGTTGCGTGAATGCCCGGCAGCAGATTGTTGATGGTGACACCGCTGCCTGCGACCTGCCGCGAAGTGCCCGCGACATAGCCGGTGAGACCGGCACGCGCCGAATTCGACAGGCCCAGCACTGCAATCGGCGCCTTCACCGATTGCGAGGTGATATTGACCACCCGGCCCCAGCCGCGCTCCATCATGCCGGGCAGCAGCGCCTTCATCAGCGCAATCGGCGCCAGCATATTGGCATCCAGCGCCTTGATGAAATCGTCGCGCTCCCAGTCCGACCACATGCCGGGGGGCGGGCCGCCCGCGTTGGTGACCAGAATGTCGGCCGCGCCTGCGGCGTCCAGCACCTTTTGCTGGCCTTCGGCGGTCGTCACGTCTGCCACCACGGTCTCGACCTCGACGCCATAGGTGTCACGGATGGTCTGCGCCGCCGCCAGCAGCGCCTCTTCTCCGCGCGCGTTCATCACTAGATTGACCCCGGCTTCGGCCAGCGCCTCGGCACAGCCAAGCCCCAGACCCTTGCTGCTGGCACAGACCAATGCGCGCTTGCCTGCAATTCCCAGTTCCATGTTCGTCCTCCATCTGGATTCTTCGTTTCCGGCGCAGACTGTGCACTCTGCGCCCGCCGTTGACCAGCCTTCCCGCCCCCGCCATGATCACCTATGTCGTGATCACGGGTCAGAAATTCTGTCCGTTGTCGTCTGTTTCGTGCCATATTTCCCGGATAGGTTAAACCAACCGCTGGCGCCCGCGCCGCCCCTTCTTTGCATAGACGAGCCATACCGTGACAGCCGACCGCACCGCGATCCGATCCATCCCGGCCCATGCCGCCGCCGCCTTTTTGGTGGAGACCGGCGCCAATATGGGCGATCCGCTGGGGGTGCTGGAGGATCTGGTGCTGGACGATGTCTATATGCTCGCCCCGGGCGCAGCAGCCCCGCAACGCCTGTCGGTGGCCAGCGGCAGCGACGGCAGTTTCACCATCGCCGAAGACAGCGAGCTGGGCCAGCCCGGCGCCGCACTGCATCTTGACTGCGCGCTCACCCTGATGGCCGAGGCCGGTCCCAATGTGGATGCGCTGGTGATGGTGGAGGTCGATGCCGAAGGGCTGATCGCCGCGGTCTACCTGGTGCCGATGGCGCCGCTGATGCCGCAGACCGGATATACGCTTCTGAAGGCCGAGCGCGCGCCGGCCCGGGCGCGACTGGCGCAGATGGCCTCGATCGCCTTTACCCGGGGCACTCATATCACCCTCGCCACCGGCGCCCAGAAACCGATCGAGGATCTGCGCCCCGGGGACCGCATCCTGACCCGCGATGATGGTGTGCAGGAATTGCGCTGGATCGGTCAGACCACTAGCCGCGCCACCGGCGCCATGGCCCCGATCCTGATCCGCAAGGGTACGCTCAACAACGCCCGCGACCTGCTGGTCAGCCCCGATCACCGGCTGATGGTCTACCAACGCCACGATGCGCTGGGGGCGGGAACGCCGGAACTACTGGTCGCCGCCCGCCATCTGGTGAACGGAGACAGCGTAGTGGTGCAGGACGGCGGGTTCGTGGATTATTTCCAGCTGCTGTTCGACCGCCATCACATCGTCTATGCCGAGGGCATCGCCGCCGAAAGCCTGTTCCTGGACCCGGTGACCGAACCCGCCCTTCCCCCAGGCCTGCTGCAGCGGATCGCAGACGGGTCCATCCCGCCCCAGCGCCGCGACAGCCACGGGCTGGACGTGCCAAGCCCGCTCTTGGACCGCCCGGATCTGGTGGAGCTGTTGAAGAGGGCGTCGCTGCGGTAGCCGTCCGCCCTGGTCAGCCGTGCTCAGCTAGCGACAGTTGCAAACTTCGACGACCCGGCCCAAACCTGTCATTGATCGCCCCCCTCTGGTGCTGCACTGCGGTCCGTCGAAGAAGACATCTGTTGAAACTGCTGTATAGGCGGTGCTCAGATGGCGGACGCTGATGTTAGACACTTCGTTTCTCCAAAAACCATGGCACCAACGTCGTGACGGACTTCGCCGATGGAGAAGGCTTCATTCGGCTGTTTGGAACCACCGCAATCGACATAAACGATCTTGCGATCACGCAAACTTTGGAGGGTGTTGAGTTCACGGTTGATGGCACCAGCATCTTGCTTGCAGGCGCTGATCTAGCCACTCTGTCCAACGCAGGTTTTGAGTTTGTGCAGAACCATTGCATCGTCGTTTTAAACGGCATTACATTCTCTAAAATTGCAATAATATTCCACCTATACGTGTTTAAATCTGGATGATTTTTTAAACCTCCCGATGCCAGAATGGTTCAATGCTTTGAGACATTTAGAGGTCACCATGCTTATCAATCAATCCCTGAACGCGAATACGCTCTCCCTTTTTGATACCGCAGGGACACGCCAAAACAGTATTGAGGCATCAAAAAACTCACTGGCCGCGCCATCAGGCTCCGATCAGGCCCTGAAAATCGCCATCAGCAGGATTGCACGTGCTGCAATTGCAGGCGAGTCCGGCGCATCGGCAGACGCAAAAACCGGAATTCCGAAGGAAGGCGGTACCTACGGGATGCAGTATACAGATCCTGCACAGCGCGCCAAAATGTTCGCCGATGCCTATGCAAGACAGGCAGAGTCCGATGCGTTCCAGGCGGAGAACGGATACAAGAACCGTCTGTCTTTGGGGCTCTACACGGCCCATTCCATGGCGAAGGCTCAGCAACCGGGCATGAGGGCTTATGAGACTCGTGAGGACGCAATTTTGGCTGCTGCGACACGGCTGGGTGATATGATTACCGCTGCCAATCAGGCGAACTTCCCTAGAAACAAGTTTGAAGTTCAGCTTGAAGATGCGTCATCAGGGCACTCAGTGGTGTATGCTTCGGCCAACACGCCCCTGGAGATGATCGAAGGCATTGTTGATGGGATGTCTTCGGAAGACATTAGAAAAAATAATGAAAAACAGGCTCACGACCTGAAAGCCACCGGCATGTGGTACGATGTGATTGCGTCGGAATTGACCCGCGACTTTGGTATCACAGTAGAAACCTCGACAAGCTTTGATGAGGACGGTCGCGTCACATTGAATGACTTCGAGGTCACGCATTCAAAATACGGCAAGCTCGGCGAAGTGAAAGATGGCGCGTTCTATATCGCGACGGAAGATGGGGGTCTTGTGGACCCCGAAGCCTACTACGGCCACAGCTGACACGTGCTGACCAGCCCTGGACATTCAATCAGCCGGAACCGGAGCCCTGCCGATTGGCGCAGGTGGAGCAATCGACATCCCCGCGGAGCTTTCAGATGGCGCAGCCTGGGTGTCGGTTGCGGCGAACAGGCGCTCGGCGAAGGCCTTGGGCGTATGGGAAATGAACGAAAAGAACATTTCTCTTCGCCCCGTGCATCAGATCAAGGGACACCATTTTTTTCGCGGCGCTGACCTCAGCACCAAATGTGGAATTGCCGCAGTCGATGCTGCATATCTGAACGTCCGGTCTCGCGAAAATCAGAACACGAAACCGGAGCCATAACATAGTGGATGCCGTACCCCATGCGAATGGCGAGTTTGTGCAGCCTGCCGCCCCTCACTCTCCGCGCCTCTCCCTCTCGTGCGCCTGGAAGTGGCCCGATAGCAGTGCCATCCAGTAGATGCGCAGCACCGCGTTGATGCCGCGGACGCGCCCCTCTCCAAAGGGTGGGTGCGATGCCATTTCCGTACTTTTGCCATGATACGGATCAAGGCCTGTATCTGTAGGTCGGTTCAGAATGCTTTGCGCGCGGAACCGAAAGGGGAAAGGTCATGGAAGCAAAAAGCCTCATCCGACTATTCAGCGTGGTCGCAGCCCTGAGTTTAACCGGGTGCTTGGATACGACCCAGGTCGGTATTCCGAGTGATGCGCAAGCGCAGTATTCAAAAATCGGCCTAGTCACTCAAATCAGTGATAATGTTGTGTCGACTTACTGGGACGCTGCATTCGCCGAGCCACAGCCGATTGACGGCAAATTGGGATGGAACGCCGCATCGGCGACGGGCGGTTTTGTAAGGGAACAACTCACCCCGACAGGCGCAGTCGTCGCAAACGTTCCCTCGCACACTGGCGCAGCGGCGCAGAAGACCGGCGCCGTCATCGTACTTCAGCAAACGCCCCTAGATATTCTGGGCCAGAACTACAATCCCGGACGCGACTTCTTTGCCCTCGGCGGCGGGCTATTTGCAATCGGCGCCATCGCAAGTGCTGAAAAAGCCAAAGGTGAAAAATACCAACCGCGTTTTGTCCTGTGGGTTCGCAACCCTGCAGTAAATAAAGCGCTTATCGGGGAGAATGCCTGCACAGTTGGCCTCACCGCATCTCTGGTCGATCCCGCGACTGGCAGTCAAGTTGTTGAAGGCAAACAGGTAAGCGGTCGATCTGTCATTCCAGGTAACTTGCAAGCCAAAGATTGGGCCAATTTTTCGACCAGCGAGAAGCAACTTGTACGTTCGCATTGTTCATTGGCGCTGCGCAGCGCTGTCTCACAAGCACTTGTGGGGTTGAAGGTCGTGCGCTGAAAGAGGGTGACGTCGGGCTGAAACCTCCCCGAGACGCGGCGCACGCAAGTTAGACATTTTGACAAAGGGTTGCCGGGACATGCAATCGACCCGGTGTATGCCCAGTGCACGTAGGGGCCCGCCTGTTTTTCTTGCCTCGACCCGCAATCCTGATATACGCGCGCTCATGCTGGATTCCGTCACAAACCGCCCCGAACTGCCGCCCGAAATCGCGCGGCGCCGCACCTTTGCGATCATCTCGCACCCGGATGCGGGCAAGACCACTCTGACCGAGAAATTCCTGCTCTATGGCGGCGCGATCCAGATGGCCGGTCAGGTGCGCGCCAAGGGCGAAGCGCGGCGCACGCGCTCGGACTTCATGCAGATGGAAAAGGACCGGGGCATCTCGGTTTCGGCCTCGGCCATGTCGTTCGATTTCGACGGTTTCCGCTTCAACCTGGTGGACACGCCCGGCCACTCGGACTTTTCCGAGGACACCTACCGGACGCTGACGGCGGTGGATGCGGCGGTGATGGTGATTGACGGCGCCAAAGGTGTCGAGAGCCAGACGCAGAAACTGTTCGAAGTCTGCCGCCTGCGCGATCTGCCGATCCTGACCTTCTGTAACAAGATGGACCGGGAAAGCCGCGACACGTTTGAGATCATTGACGAAATCCAGGAAATGCTGGCGATTGACGTGACCCCCGCCAGCTGGCCCATCGGAGTCGGGCGCGATTTCATCGGTTGCTATGACCTGTTGCGCGACCGGCTGGAGCTGATGGACCGCGCCGACCGCAACAAGGTTGCCGAGAGCATCTCGATCGAAGGGCTGGACGATCCGAAACTGGCAGAACACGTGCCTGCGCATCTGCTTGAGAAGTTCCTGGAAGAGGTGGAGATGGCCAAGGAGCTGTTGCCGACCCTTGACCCGCAATCGGTGCTGGAGGGTCACATGACCCCGATCTGGTTCGGCTCTGCGATCAACTCCTTCGGGGTGAAGGAACTGATGGATGGCATCGGCCGATACGGCCCCGAGCCGCAGCCGCAAAAGGCCAGCCCGCGCCAGGTCTGCCCGGAGGAAAAGAAGGTCGTCGGCTTCGTCTTCAAGGTACAGGCCAATATGGACCCCAAGCACCGCGACCGCGTCGCCTTCGTGCGCATGGCCTCGGGCCATTTCAAACGTGGCATGAAGCTGACCCACGTGCGCACCAAGAAGCCCATGGCGATCTCGAACCCGGTGCTGTTCCTGGCTTCGGACCGGGAACTGGCGGAAGAGGCATGGGCGGGTGACATCATCGGTATTCCGAACCACGGCCAGCTGCGGATTGGTGATACGCTGACCGAAGGCGAGGCCCTGCGGGCGACCGGTATCCCCTCCTTTGCGCCGGAACTGCTGCAGACCGTGCGGGCGGGCGATCCGATGAAAGCGAAGCACCTGGAAAAGGCGCTGATGCAATTCGCAGAGGAAGGCGCCGCCAAGGTCTTCAAACCCTCCTTCGGCTCCGGCTTCATCGTCGGCGTTGTGGGGGCTTTGCAGTTCGAAGTGCTCGCCAGCCGGATCGAGATGGAATACGGCCTGCCAGTGCGTTTTGAGCCCTCTCAGTTTACCTCGGCCCGCTGGGTCTCCGGGGAAAAACCGGCGGTGGAGAAATTCATCAACGCCAACAAGCAGCACATCGCGACAGACCATGACGGCGACACCGTCTACCTGACGCGGCTGCAATGGGACATCGACCGGGTGGAGCGGGATTATCCGGACTTGAAACTGACCGCGACCAAGGAAATGATGGTCTAACACCATCAATGCCCGGGCGGTTCAACATGGCCCGGGCGCGTTTCCAGACCGGCGGTGATCTGGAGACGACCGCCGACTGCGCCGTCCTGCTGAACCGCCGTTCTAAGAGGCTGCCCTGACACATTCGCCGACACAGACATGGGGTATCGTCAGCACCATCAAGGCCCAGGCCAAGGATGTGCTGAACTTTGCCGCCTATCATCTCGACGCAGGCGCGCATCGGCTTTTCCTCTATCTTGATGCCCCCTGCCCCGAGGCACGCGATCTCTTGGCGCAGCACCCGAAGATCCGGGTTTTCGACTGCGATGATGCCTCCTGGGCGCAGCGGCGCAAGGGCGGCAAACCTGACAAGCACCAGGTCCGGCAAACCCTGAATGCCACCCGCGCCTACAGACGTCAGAGCAAGGGGCTGGATTGGCTGATCCATATGGATGTGGATGAATTCCTCTGGTCCAAAGAGCCCTTGTCACAGGTGCTGGCGCGCCAGCCCGAAACGGCTCTCTGCGCGCGCGCGTACCCGATTGAAAGCCTGGCCGGAGGCGACGGCTCTGCCTTCAAGACGCAAATCCCCCGTGGTAGCGACAGAGGTGCCCGGGCCGGGCAGCTTTATCCCACCTATGGCGAGCATCTGCTCAGCGGCTTTCTCAGCCATACCCAAGGCAAGCTTTTCGTCCGTCCCGGCATGGAAGAGGGCAAGCTGCGCATCCACAATTTCTTCGTGGACGGGGAGGAAAATCCCAGCCAAGTGGTCCTGCCGGATGTCGACTTGTGCCATCTTCACGCCCGGGATTGGGACAGCTGGCTGTCGCATTACAGCTACCGGCTGAAGCAGGGCTCCTACCGATCCGAGCTGAAACCAGCCCGGCCCCGCGACAAGGGCGGTATCAATCTGCACGAACTCCTCTCGGCCATCGAAGCGGAACAGGGTACCGACGGTCTGCGCGGTTTTTTTGAGGAGACCTGCGCCGACAGCGCGGAACTGCGGGCGCGGCTTGAACAGGAAGGCTGCCTGCGAATCCGTGAACTGCGCCTCGCGGAGAAACGCACCAAACATTTTCCAAAATTCGCCTAAAGGGCGATAAACTCTGCAAATATGCACCGAAAGAGCGCGAAAAACCGCGTTTTTTCCTGCAAAATCAGCCTTCAATTGACGGTGCACCCGTATTTTGCTAAGTCCGCCCCGAAGCCGGAAGCTGCCAAACCGCATGACCTTGCGAAACCGGCTGACTCACACACGCGCGGGCCTGGTCAGTGTCCGCAAAAACGGACGCATATGACAAAATTCACCGATCTGAACTTGAACCCCAAGGTCCTCAAGGCAATTGAGGAAGCCGGGTATGAATCCCCCACCCCGATCCAGGCCGGAGCGATTCCGCCCGCGCTGGAGGGACGCGACGTTCTGGGGATCGCCCAGACCGGCACCGGGAAGACCGCTTCTTTCACTCTGCCGATGATCACGATGCTCGCCCGCGGTCGCGCGCGTGCGCGGATGCCGCGCAGCCTGGTGCTCTGCCCCACGCGCGAGCTGGCAGCACAAGTTGCTGAAAACTTCGACACCTACACCAAGCACCTGAAACTGACCAAGGCCCTGCTGATTGGCGGCGTCAGCTTCAAGGAACAGGACCAGCTGATCGACAAGGGCGTCGACGTTCTGATCGCAACGCCCGGTCGTCTGCTTGACCATTTCGAACGCGGCAAGCTGATCCTTTCTGATGTGAAGGTCATGGTGGTGGACGAAGCCGACCGGATGCTCGATATGGGCTTTATCCCCGATATCGAACGCATCTTTGGCCTGACGCCCTTTACCCGCCAGACCCTGTTCTTCTCGGCCACCATGGCGCCAGAAATCGAGCGGATTACCAACACCTTCCTGTCGAACCCCGAACGGATCGAAATCGCCCGTCAGGCGACGACTTCGGAAACAATCGAACAGGCCGTTGTGGAATTCAAAGCCTCCCGCAAGGATCGCGAAGGCAGCGAAAAGCGCAAAGTACTGCGCGCGCTGATCGATCAGGAAGGCGAAAAGCTGACCAATGCGATCATCTTCTGCAACCGCAAGATGGACGTGGATGTGGTGGCAAAGTCGCTGAAGAAATACGGCTATGACGCCGCGCCCATTCACGGCGATCTGGACCAAAGCCAGCGGACCAAGACCCTTGATGGGTTCCGCGAGGGCCAGTTGCGCATACTGGTGGCTTCGGACGTGGCTGCGCGCGGTCTCGACGTGCCCAGCGTCAGCCATGTGTTCAACTACGACGTTCCCGGCCACGCCGAGGACTACGTGCACCGGATTGGCCGCACCGGCCGCGCCGGCCGTGAGGGCAAGGCGATTACCATCTGTACCCCGCGCGATGAAAAGGCGCTGGATGCCGTCGAAAGCCTGGTTCAAAAGACCATCGCCCGCCTGGAAAACCCTGTTAAAAAGGCACCCAGCCGCAAGTCCACCGAAGATGCCGTGGACGCAGGCAAGGATGATACCGCCGCAAGCAAGCCCAAGCCGACCCGCAGCCGTCGTGGTAAATCGGCGGACAAGGGTCAGGACGCGCCCAAGGATGCAAAGGCAGATCAGGCAGCAGACGCGGATACGGACACAGCAACCGCGCCAAAATTCCAGTCCCGCTCTGGCGACAAATCGGCCAATGCAGAAAAGCCAGCGAAACAATCGCGTGGTGGCCGTGGAGGCAAGCAGGACCGCCGCGACGACCGCAAGGTTGTCGGCATGGGCGATCACATGCCCAGCTTTATTGCGCTGTCCTTTGACGAACGCCGCGCTAGCTGACGCATCAGCACTTTGACAGTTTTGACGGCTGCATCCTGAATGGGATGCAGCCGTTTTTCGTTCTCCCCTACGGCGCCTGCCAACCGATCATTCGCGGTTTGGTGACTTGCTTTGCACCTGCAGCATGGCGGCATTGATCATTTGACCGGATGTCAAACCCGCCGCAGGGGACTATGTCACCCGCAAGCAAGACAGACACATCTCATAGGTTGAAAAGTTAAATGACCCAGTTCGACAACACCCCGCTCACCGCACAGGACATCCAGGCCATCGAGCAACGCGCCCATGCAATGCGCAGCGCGGCAATGGGCAACATGCTGCGCGCCGTGGTGGCACGCATCGGCGGCGCCGTCCACAAGATCACCGCATTGGTGCACCGCCCGCGCCACGCCTGATCGCACTTTCGAATACCACCACTCACAAAAACGCCCTGACTTATCCAGTCAGGGCGTTTTCGTTTTCAGACTTTGACAAGGAGGGATCAGCGCATACGGCTGATCACCACTGTTACTTCAGGCTTCTTGCCGATCTCGTTGTTCGCGGTTTGACGCGCCACACGGCGCAACTCGCCTTCCAGTTTGTCATCGTCGCGCAGGGTCTTGGCACCGGCGCGCATCAGGAACTGGTTCAGATCCTCTTCGATCACCTCAGCCAGCGCCGCATCGGATGTTCCGGTCTCCGCTAGGCCTTTGATGTCGCACCAGGGCTCTCCCAGCGGTTCGTCTTCTTCATCAAGGATCACCGTGATCACCACGTGGCCGTTCAGCGCCATGCGGATCCGGTCACGCACGATGCCATCCAGCGCGCCAATCTTGACCGATCCATCCAGATAGGTCCGGCCGGTGTCCACATAGTCGACGATCTTCGGCCCCTGATCACCGGAAAGATCCAGCATGGTGCCGTTCACCGCCACAACGCTGGCATAGCCTTTTTCCTCGGCGATGCGCGCATGCTGGCGCAGGTGGCGGTGTTCGCCGTGCATCGGCACCAGGATCTTCGGTTTGACCAGCGCGTGCAGCTGTTCAAGGTCTGGACGGTTGGCATGGCCCGACACGTGGTACAGGCCAGAGCTGTCATCTACGACGTCGACGCCGCGCTCCGAGAACTGGTTCATGATGCGGATCACGCCCTTCTCGTTGCCCGGAATGGTTTTCGAGGAGAACAGGAACAGATCACCGGCCTTCAGCTCAAGCCCCCGATACTTACCGCGTGCCATCTGCGCGGTTGCCGCCCGGCGTTCGCCTTGGCTACCGGTAGTGATCAGCATCACGTTGTCGCGCGGCAGTTCCTGCGCGTCCTCGGGCTGGATCACCTTGGGGAAATCCTTCAGCACACCGGTTTCCACGGCGGCCTCAACCATGCGCAGCATGGCACGGCCCAAAAGCACGATGGACCGCCCTGCCCGCTCTCCCGCTTCGGCAAGGGTTTTCACTCGCGCAACGTTGGAGGCAAAGGTGGTGGCAGCAACCATGCCGGTTGCGCTCTCGATCAGTTTGGTGATCTCCGGCGCCAGTTCGGATTCAGAGCGCCCCGGATGAGCCGAGAAGACGTTGGTGGAATCGCAGACCATCGCCTGCACGCCCGGCGCGGCAATTTCCGTCCACATCTGCGGATCGAAAGCCTCACCGACCAACGGGTTCGGGTCCAGCTTGAAATCGCCGGTGTGCACGATCCGTCCAGCCGGGCTGTCGATCACCAATGCGCCGCTTTCGGGAATGGAGTGGGACATCGGCGCGACACCAACGGTAAATGGGCCGAGCTTGGTCACTTCGGGCCATGCCGATACGGTCTGCACCACCTTGGGATCATGGCCGCGCTCTTCCATCTTGCGGCGGGCAAGGTTGGCAGTAAAGGCGCGCGCGTAGACCGGAACCCGCAGATCCCCATAGAGATGCGAGACCGCCCCGATGTGGTCCTCGTGACCATGGGTGATGAAGATCGCCTCAAGCTGGTCAACGCGTTCCTTCAGCCAGGTGATGTCGGGCATGATCAGGTCCACGCCCGGGCTGGTCTCCATATCCGGAAACGCAACGCCCAGATCCACCAGGATCAGCCGTTCCTTGCCCGGTTTACCATAGCCATAGACATAGGCGTTCATGCCAATTTCACCTGCCCCGCCAAGGGGCAGATAGATCAATCGTTCAGTGCTCATTCGGAGTACCGTTATCCTTATTGTATTTATGGATGACCTGTAGGCCGTGCATCGTGAGGTCGTCCTCGAATGCGTCAAACAGATCCGCCGTTTGCTGGAACAAAGGCGCCAGCCCGCCTGTTGATATGATTTTCATAGGCACACCGCGCTCTTCCTTGATGCGGGTGCATATCTCTCGCACCAGCCCCACGTAGCCCCAGAACACGCCAGATTGCATGCAGGCCACGGTATTGGTGCCGATGACTTTTTGCGGTTTAGAGATGTCCACATGGGGCAGCGCAGCGGCCGCCTGATGCAGAGCCTCAAGACTAAGGTTCACGCCGGGGGCGATCACGCCGCCGACATAGGCACCATCTTCGGCCACCACGTCAAAGGTGGTCGCAGTACCGAAATCGACCATCACCAGATTGCCACCGTAGTGATCGAAGCCGGCCACCGTATTGACCAGACGGTCCGGCCCCACGGCGGTGCCTTCATCCACGCGTACTTCGACCGGCAGCAGGCAATCGGGCTTGCCAACCACAAGGGGCCGGGTGTTGAAATAGCGGTCCGCCAGAACACGGAGGTTGAACACCACCCGCGGCACAGTAGAGGAGATGATCATGTCGGTGATATCCGCCTCGATCCCCTGTAGCCGCATCAGCGTGTTGAGCCAGACGTAATACTGATCCGCGGTGCGTTTCCAATCGGTGGCGGTGCGCCACATGCCGATGAACTGCTCTCCGTCATAGATCGAGAAGACGGTATTGGTATTGCCACAATCGACGGCCAGAAGCATGGGCTTGTCCTTCCTAGAAATAGACATCCGCGGCCGGGATCGAAATGCGGCCTTTGGCGGTGTTTAGGACAAGGTTGCCACTGGCGTCCACCGTTTCAAACGTGCCTTCGGTTTCCGACGTTGCGGTGCGTGCCGTGATGACCTCACCCAGCTTGGCCGCGCGGGCCAGCCAGGCGGTACGGATCGGTTCAAACCCGTAGGTTACGAATTGCTCCTCGTATCGGGCAAAGGCCGCGGCCAGCGCCTCAAGGAAATCCTCGGGCGCGACCTGAATACCGGTTTCCGACAGCAGCGAGACCGGCCACACGGCGCCGGGCTCCAACCACTCCTTCATCGGGGTTTCCATCAGGTTCACCCCGATCCCGATGGACAGGTGGCTAACACCTGTGCCTTGTCCGACGCTTTCCAACAGGATACCGGCCAGCTTGCCACCGTTCAGGAGCACATCATTGGGCCATTTCAGCGCCAGTCCTTCGCTGCGTCCCGTCAGGGACTCGCAGGCGTCATAGACCGCCAGAGAGGCTACGAAGCTGCGCAACGCCACCTGCGACGCCGTACCTTCGGGACGGATCACCAGCGTGGCTGCGAAATTGCCCTTGGGATCTTTCCAGTCGCGGCCACGGCGGGCGCGTCCCTTGGTCTGGCGCAGGGCCAGGATCCACTCGGGGCCCTGGAGCTCACCGACGATCCGCGCTGCCTCGTCCAGGGTGCTGTCCACCTCGGGCAGAACCCGTTTCCCATATCCCGTCGGCCAGGTCATCAAACGCCTCCACCTTTACGCACAAAAGGCCCGGTCATGTGACCGGGCCTTCCGACACTGTCTGAACGACAGATCAATTTACAAGCGTTGCGGCGGCAGCAGCCGCTGCCCCGTCGATACCGAACTGGTAGACCACCCCGATCAGCATCAGCGCAGCCGATCCCATCAGCGCCAGCGTCAGCACCGGAGATCCTTTGATCTCGACCTCACCTTCGCCGGAGCCGAAGTACATGTAGAACACGATACGTAGGTAGTAGAAGGCACCAATAACCGAGGCGACAGCCGAGGCCACAACCAACCCCATCAGGCCCGCATCAACACCCGCCTGCCACACGCCCAGCTTGGCAAAGAAGCCCAGCATCGGCGGAACACCGGCCAGCGAGAACATCAGGATCAGCACCGCCAGCGCCTTGCCCGGCTCGCGCGATGCGAACTGGTTCAGAGCGTTGATATCGGTGACCGGCGTACCGTCTTTTTCCAGCATCAGGATGAAGGAGAAGGTACCGATGTTCATGGTGACGTAGATGGCCAGGTAAACCAGCATCGCGGTTACGCCCTGTTCGGTGCCTGCCGCCAGACCGATCATCGCATAACCCATATGCGCAACCGAGGAGAAGGCCATCAGGCGTTTGATGTTGGTCTGTCCAATGGCGGCAATGGCGCCGAGGAACATCGACAGTACCGACAGAACCACGATGACCTGCTGCCAGTCGGTAACCGCGCCGCCGAATGCGTCATGCAGAACACGGGCGAACAGGCCCATCGCAGCAACCTTGGGCGCCGTGGCAAAGAAGGCAGTCACCGGGGTCGGCGAACCTTCGTAAACGTCCGGGGTCCACATGTGGAACGGAACGGCCGAGACCTTGAACGCCATGCCCGAGATCAGGAAGACGAGGCCGAACAGCATGCCCAGCGACATGTGGTTATGCTCTGCCACCTGAATGATACCAGCGAATTTCGTGGTACCGGCAAAACCGTAGACCAGCGAGGCGCCATAGAGCAGCAGACCGGAAGACAGTGCGCCCAGCACGAAGTACTTGAGGCCCGCTTCGGTCGATTTCACGCTGTCGCGGCGCAGGGCAGCAACCACATAAAGCGCCAGCGATTGCAGCTCCAGCCCCATGTAAAGTGCCATCAGGTCGCCTGCCGACACCATGACCATCATCCCCACGGTGCTGAGCGCGACCAGGATCGGATACTCAAAGGGCAGCATGCCGCGGCGCGACATGTACTCTTGTCCCATCACCAGCACCGCTGCGGCACCGATCAGAACCAGAACCTTGGCAAAGCGGGCAAAGCCATCATCGACGAACATGCCGCCGAAGGCCTCGTGCGTGCCATTGCCGCCGGTTGCGATCCAGACCGCCAGGGCGACCATCAGGGCTGCGGTGGACCAGACCAGCGTCGCGGCCAGCTTGTCCTTGCCCGTGTAAACCGCCGCCAGCAGCGCCAGCATTGCGTAAACAGCCAGAATAATCTCTGGCAGGACGACGGAGAGATCAGCTTGGATCATCTGCCT
Source organism: Pseudophaeobacter sp. 1A16562 (assembly GCF_041008785.1). Lineage (NCBI taxonomy): Bacteria > Pseudomonadati > Pseudomonadota > Alphaproteobacteria > Rhodobacterales > Roseobacteraceae > Pseudophaeobacter > Pseudophaeobacter sp. 1A16562. The sequence goes on from NZ_JAXGFT010000007.1 coordinate 199,484, forward strand.
TGGCTCCCTTAGTGCGAAGCAATCTGGGTCGCCGACGAGGTGTCAGCGGCGGCCAGAGAATGGTTGAAATTCGAGATCAGAGCCTCGGTCGACGGGCCGATGATATCGGTGACAAGCGACGGGTAGACGCCCAGCAGGATCGTCATCACCACCAGCGGCGCAAAGATGAACCGCTCGCGGGCATCCATGTCCTTGATGGTCTTGAGGCTCTCCTTGATCAGGTCGCCAAAGACCACCCGGCGATAGAGCCACAGCGCATAGCCCGCCGAGAAGATCACGCCGGTGGCAGCAACAGCCGCAACCCAGGTGTTCTTCTGGAAGGTGCCCATCAGGGTCAGGAATTCACCAATGAAGCCCGAAGTGCCCGGCAGGCCGACGTTGCCCATGGTGAAGAACATGAAGACCAGCGCATAGGCAGGCATCCGGATCACAAGGCCGCCGTAGGCGTCGATGTCACGGGTGTGCATACGGTCGTAGATCACGCCAACGCAAAGGAACAGGGCAGCCGAGATGAAACCGTGGCTCAACATCTGGAAAATCGCACCGTCTACGCCTTGTTGGTTGGCCGCAAAGATACCCATGGTCACAAAACCCATGTGCGCAACCGACGAGTAGGCGATCAGCTTCTTCATGTCCTCCTGCACCATCGCCACCAGCGAGGTATAGACAACAGCGATGGCGGACATCCAGAGTACCAGATCAGTCATCACGTCCGATCCGACCGGGAACATCGGCAGGGAGAAGCGCAGGAAGCCATAGCCGCCCATCTTCAGCATGATCGCTGCCAGCACGACCGAGCCTGCGGTCGGCGCCTGAACGTGCGCATCCGGCAGCCAGGTGTGTACCGGCCACATCGGCATCTTCACCGCGAAGGAGGCGAAGAAGGCCAGGAACATCAGCGTCTGCATGCCGCCCACCACATGGATACCCAGCACGTCAAAGCTCGCGGCCGAGAAGCTGTGGGTCAGCAGGGTCTCGATGTCGGTGGTGCCCGCGTCAGCGTACATCGCCACCATGGCCACCAGCATCAGGACCGAACCGAAGAAGGTGTAGAGGAAGAACTTGAAGGAGGCGTAGATACGCTCCTTGCCGCCCCAGATACCGATGATCAGGAACATCGGGATCAGGCCCGCTTCGAAGAACAGGTAGAAGAGCACCAGATCCAGCGCCATGAAGACACCCAGCATCAGGGTCTCTAGCAGCAGGAAGGCCACCATGTATTCCTTGACGCGCACCGTGACGTTCCAGCTGGCCAGAATGGTCAGCGGCATCACGAATGTGGTCAGCAGCACGAAGAGTACCGAGATACCATCGACACCCATCTTGTACTTCAGACCAAAGATCCAGTCGGCCTCTTCCACGAACTGGAAGCCCGTGTTGGTGGCATCAAAGTTCACATAGATATAGAGCGACGCCAGGAAGGTGATCGTTGTCGCCAGAAGCGCGATCCATTTGGCGTTGCGCTGACCCGCTTCATCCTCTCCCCGGAGCAACAGGGCCATCAGGCCCGCCGCAAATGCCGGGATAAAGGTGATAATAGAAAGGATGTTGTCCATCAGTGCGCTCCTCCGCCGATCGACATCCAGGTGACAAGGGCGGCAATGCCCAGCACCATCCAAAAGGCATAGGTAAAGATGAAGCCGGACTGGGCCCGGCCAGCGAGACGGGTGAAGAAGGGCACGATGCCCAAGGCCACACCGTTCAGGAAACCGTCAACCGTCTTGCCGTCGCCCTTCTTCCAGAAGAAGCGGCCGATCGCCAGGGCGGGTTTGACAAAGATCGCATCGTACAGCTCGTCAAAGTACCACTTGTTCAGGAGGAACAGGTACAGCGGACGCTGCTGTTCGGCCAGACGTGCGGGGAGCGAGGGGTTCCAGATGTAGAACCACAGCGCCAGGATCAGCCCGCCCAGCATCGCAAAGAAGGGCGCGGTCTTGACCTGCCACGGTGCCGCGTGGGCATCGTCCAGGACATGGTTATCCGGCGCGATGTACAGAGCACCCTCACCCGGCTCACCAGCAAAGACGTAGTGATGTCCACCAGCGGCTTCACCATGACCTTCATCTGCGGCGCCGTGTCCATCAGCGGCTTCGCCGTGAGCAGCCTCCTCGTCACCGCCTTCGGCGTCATGAAGCATACCGCCATGCTGATCCGGACCCAGCTTAATTTGGCCGTCCGCGCCAGCTTCGGCCACCGGGATTCCGTAGAACTTGCCCACCTGATCGGCGTGACCAAAGAAGCTGTTGTACCAGACCATGCCTGAGAAGACCGCACCCAGGGCCAAGACGCCCAGCGGGATCAGCATGACCATCGGGCTTTCATGCGCGTGATCATGGGTGTGCTTGTCGCCACGCGGCTTGCCATAGAAAGTCAGGAAGATCAGGCGCCAGCTGTAGAAGGAGGTCATCGCAGCAGCGATTACCAGCAGCCAGAAGCCATACATGGATCCACCTGCATAGGCGCTTTCGATGATCGCATCCTTGGACAGGAAGCCAGCGAAACCGAAGTGGGTCAGCGGAATACCAACACCGGTGATGGCCAGCGTACCGATCATCATCGCAGCAAAGGTATAGGGGATCTTTTTGCGCAGACCACCGTAGTTCGTCATGTCTTGTTCATGGTGCATTGCGTGGATCACGGAGCCCGCGCCAAGGAACAGCATGGCCTTGAAGAAGGCGTGGGTGAACAGGTGGAACATCGCTGCCGAATACATGCCCACGCCTGCGGCCACGAACATGTAGCCAAGCTGCGAACAGGTGGAATAGGCGATGACGCGCTTGATATCGGTCTGAACCAGACCCACGGTGGCGGCAAAGAAGGCCGTCGTGGCACCCAGCACGGTGATGAACATAGTCGCCTGCGGCGCCACTTCCATCAGCGGCGACATGCGGCAGACCAGGAAGACACCAGCGGTCACCATGGTTGCGGCGTGGATCAGGGCCGACACAGGCGTCGGGCCTTCCATCGCGTCCGGCAGCCAGGTGTGCAGGATCAGCTGCGCCGATTTACCCATGGCACCGATGAACAGCAGGATCGCGATCAGGTTTGCCGCGTTCCACTCGCCCCAGAGAAAGCTGAGCTGTGTTTCGGCAATCTCGGGCGTGGCCGCGAAGATGTCGTTAAAGCTGATGCTGTCGGTCAGGAAGAACAGGCCGAAAATACCCAGCGCAAAGCCGAAGTCACCGACACGGTTGACGATGAAGGCTTTCATCGCAGCGGCATTGGCCGAAGGCTTGCGGTAGTAGAAACCGATCAGAAGGTAAGAGGCAACGCCGACGCCTTCCCAGCCAAAGAACATCTGAACCAGGTTGTCCGAGGTCACCAGCATCAGCATCGCGAAGGTGAAGAAGGACAGGTAGGCAAAGAAGCGCGGCTTGTAGCTTTCGGCGTCTTTCCACTGCGGGTCATGGGCCATGTAGCCGAAGGAGTAGAGGTGCACGAGGCTGGAAACCGTGGTCACCACGATCAGCATGATCGCAGTCAGCCGGTCCAGCCGGATGCCCCAGGAGGTCGAAAGCGAGCCGCTTTCGATCCAGCGCATGATTTCGATGTGCTGCGTGGTCCCGTCAAAGGACAGGAAGGTAATCCAGGACAGGATCGCCGAGAAGAACAGCAGGCCCGTCGCCGTGATGGTGGCGGCCTTTTCGCCGATGAACTTCCAGCCAAAGCCGCAGATCACCGCCCCGACCAGCGGGGCAAAGAGAAGGATGGTTTCCATGACGCTTTAGCCCTTCATCACGTTGATGTCTTCCACGGCGATGGTGCCGCGGTTGCGGAAGAAGCAAACCAGGATCGCCAGGCCAATGGCGGCCTCAGCGGCGGCCACGGTCAGCACGAACAGGGTAAAGACCTGCCCCACCAGATCCCCAAGGAAGCTGGAGAAGGCCACAAGGTTGATGTTCACCGCGAGGAGCATCAATTCGATGCTCATCAGCAGGATGATCACGTTCTTGCGGTTCAGGAACAGTCCGAAGATGCCGATGACGAACAGTGTCGCCGCGACGGTGAGATAATGTTCAAGTCCGATCATTGCCTTACAGCCCCTGCCCCGGTTTGATGTCCTTGAGTTCCATCGCCTTGGCCGGGTCACGCATCATCTGTGCGACGATGTCCTGACGCTTCACGTCCTTGCGATGGCGCAGGGTCAGCACGATGGCGCCGATCATGGCCACCAGCAGGATCAGGCCCGCCAACTGGAACAGAAGGAAATATTGGTCATAAATGATGAGGCCAAGCGCCTCGGTGTTGTGGGTATCCGTCGGAGTCGGCTGCGCCAGCAGCTCGGATGCCAGCGGCGCGCTTTCCCAGGCGCCATAGGCCATGACGAACTGCATCAGGATGACAAGGCCGATCAGCAGCGCGACCGGCATGTACCTCGCCATCTCCGCTTTCAGCTCGGCGAAATCCACATCCAGCATCATCACCACGAAGAGGAACAGAACAGCGACCGCCCCCACGTAGACGATGACCAGCAGCATGGCGACGAACTCCGCCCCCAGCAGCACGAACAACCCGGCCGAGGAAATAAAGGCCAGGATCAGCCACAGCACCGAGTGTACCGGCTGGCGACTGATCACAGTGAACAGCCCGCCGGTGATGGCGCTGATGGCGAAGAGGTAGAAGGCAAAAACGCTCATGTCTCATCGTCCCTTTTGTCGTCCAGGACCTCCTGCGCCAGCTCGAGCGCGCGGGTCATGGCCGGAATGCCGGCAAAGACCGACATCTGTCCGATCGTTTCAACGATCTCTTGTTTCTTCGCGCCCGCCTCCAAAGCGTGGCGCACGGTCTGGCGCACGGCGGTATCCGCCTGCGCGCCCTGCATGGTCAGCCCGGCCAGCGTCAGAAGCAGCCGGGTCTTGGCGTCCAGACCGTCCTTGTTGACGGTCCTGCCGAACATCAGTTCCATCGCCTCTTTGGGCATGGTCGGCCAAAGCGCCTCGAACCCCTTGGGCGAGAAATGCTCAAGGCCGGGATTGAGAGCCCGGGCCATCTCGTGGGCCTGGGCCATCATGGCCTCAAAGGGGTTCTTGGTTTCGCTCATCTCTCATTCACCGGTACGGGGCGTCGATTTCCAGGTTGCGGGCGATCTCGGCTTCCCAGCGCTCCCCGTTCGAAAGCAGCTTTTCCTTGTCGTAGAACAGCTCTTCGCGGGTCTCGGTGGCGAATTCGAAATTCGGCCCTTCCACGATCGCATCCACCGGGCAGGCTTCCTGACAGAAACCGCAGTAGATGCATTTGGTCATGTCGATGTCGTAACGCGTGGTGCGGCGGCTGCCGTCTTCACGCGGTTCGGCATCGATGGTGATCGCCTGAGCGGGGCAAACCGCCTCGCAGAGTTTGCACGCAATGCAACGTTCTTCGCCGTTGGGATAACGACGCAGCGCGTGCTCACCGCGGAAGCGGGGCGACAGCGGCCCCTTTTCGTGCGGGTAATTGAGGGTGGCCTTGGGCGCGAAGAAGTACTTCAGGCCCAATTTCATGCCTTGCCAGAAATCCTGCAGCAGGAAGTATTTGGCGGCGCGGGTGTAATCGATCTGCGTCATGATCAGCCCCCAGTTGTCCAGCGTGCGAAGGCACCCCAGAACCAGTCGAATTTTGCAGCGAAGGAGACAAAAACCACCCAGACCAGCGAGAAGGGAAGGAAGACCTTCCAGCCAAGGCGCATCAGCTGGTCATAGCGGTAGCGCGGGGTGATCGCCTTTACCATCGCAAAGAGGAAGAAGAAGAAGGCCATCTTGCCAACCATCCAAAGGACGCCATCAGGCAGACCTGGGATCGGGGACAGCCAGCCGCCAAAGAACAGCAGCGTGGTCAGCGCGCACATCAGGAAGATGGCAATGTATTCACCGGCCATGAACAAGAGGAACGGCGTGGCCGAATATTCAACCTGATAACCCGCAACCAGTTCGGATTCCGCTTCGGGAAGGTCGAACGGCGGCCGGTTGGTTTCAGCCAGGGCCGAGATGAAGAACAGGAACACCATCGGGAAGTGCGGCAGCCAGTACCAGTTGAACAGGCCTGCGTTGCCATCCTGTGCACGCACGATTTCGCTGAAGTTCATCGAACCGGTCGAGATGATGACACCAACGATGATCAGGCCAATCGACACCTCGTAAGAAATCATCTGCGCGGCAGAGCGCAGGGAGCCGAGGAACGGATATTTCGAGTTCGAGGCCCAGCCGCCCATGATGACGCCGTAAACCTCAAGGCTCGACACCGCGAAGACATACAGGATCGCCACGTTGATATCCGAAAGGACCCAGCCATCGTTAAACGGGATCACCGCCCAGGCGATCATCGCCAGCACGAAGGATGTCAGCGGCGCCAGAATGAAGACGCTGCGGTCCGCCCCTGCCGGAATGACGACCTCTTTGACGACGTACTTCAGCGCGTCGGCCACCGACTGCAGCAGGCCGTAGACGCCCACCACGTTGGGGCCCCGGCGCATCTGCACCGCCGCCCAGATCTTGCGGTCCCCGTAGACGAGGAACAAAAGCGAAATCATGACAAAGGCAACAACTGCAAGCACTTGCGCCAGTATCAGAATGGCGATGCCGCCTGGGGTGTTAAAGAATTCAGCCATAGGTCCTCACACCGTGGGTATTCCGTTTGCCTCACAGTCGGCGACCACGACTTCAGCGTCGATGGTGCGCAGACCGCGCGGGAGGGAGGGCGAGATGGTGTAGACAGCATCTGCAGTCTGAACGCCACCCTCTTGTTTCATTTTTGTGCGCACGTGACGCGCGAAGCCGTAGCCCCGGATCAGCGCATATTGCGCGGCCGCACATTCGGCATAGTCATCCAGGTCCGCCTCGGAGCGGGCACCGGACATAGCAACGTTGAAACGCACCAGATCGCCGTTCAGCAGGCTGGTCTCGACCCCTTTGTATTCAGGGGTGGACCCGTCTGCCACGCCGGTACCGGGCACCTGCGCGCAGGCCCCCAGCAGCAAGGACGATATGAGCGCCGCGCGGATCACTCGGCCGCGATCTTGTCTGTCTTGCGGGCTTTTGCTGCGGCCGAGAGTTCGGCCATCAGCTGCGATGCACGTGCAATCGGGTTGGTCAGGTAGAAGTCCTTCACCGCAGGCAGGAAGTCGGCCTTGCCCAGCGGTTCGCCGTCGAGCGCGACAACCTCGTTTTCGATAACTTCACCCACCTTCGCCAGATGCGGAACTTCGCCGACCATCGCCTGACGCAGCTGCGCCAACGAGTCGTAAGGCAGTTTCGCGTCCAGCTCAGCGCTCAGCGCGCGCAGGATGGCCCAGTTTTCCTTCGCCTCGCCCGGTGCGAACCCCGCGCGGAAGGTCAGCTGCGGCCGACCTTCGGTATTGACGAAAAGACCGTTTTCTTCGGTATAGGCTGCGCCCGGCAGGATCACGTCGGCGCGGTGTGCGCCGCGGTCACCGTGGCTGCCCTGATAGACAACGAAGGCACCCGGATCGATTTCGACTTCATCCGCCCCCAGGTTGTAGATCACCTCGGCGCCATCGATGGCTGCGGCCATGCCGCCTTCGGTCACGGCGCCGATGTCCATCGCGCCAACACGGGCTGCGGCGGTGTGCAGTACCAGAACCTTGGCGCCGGATTTGGCGGCGAGCTCCTGAACCTTGGCCATCACGGCCAGACCGTCCGCCTCACGCAGGGCGCCCTGCCCCACGATGATGACCGGCGCCTTATCCGCAATGTCATGGGCGTTTGCCACAGCAGCGTCCAACGCAGCGCGGTCGGTGCCGATGTGTTCGTAATCATAGGTCAGATCCGCAGCGGCGCCGATCAGCCCCACATTGGCACCCTTCAGCCAGGCCTTGCGGATACGGGCGTTCAGAACCGGCGCTTCGTCGCGCGGGTTGGTGCCGACCAGCAGGATCGCCTGCGCCGCGTCGATATCCTCAATCGCCGCAGTGCCCACATAGGCCGAACGGTTTCCGATGGCGAGGCGCGCATTGTCGGTGCGGCATTCCACCGAACCGCCCAGACCTTCGATGAGTTGTTTCAGAGCAAAGGCCGCCTCGACCGGCACCAGATCGCCGATCAGACCGGCAACTTTCTTGCCCTTCATTGCAGTTGCCACGGCATCCAGCGCCTCGGGCCATGTGGCGGGGCGCAGTTTGCCATCAACACGCACATAGGGCTTGTCCAGACGCTGGCGACGCAGACCGTCCCAGACGAAACGGGTCTTGTCAGAGATCCACTCTTCGTTCACGCCGTCATGGTTGCGCGGCAGGATCCGCATGACTTCGCGGCCCTTGGTGTCCACGCGGATGTTCGAGCCAAGCGCGTCCATCACGTCGATGGTTTCGGTCTTGGTCAGCTCCCAGGGGCGGGCGGTAAACGCATAGGGTTTCGAAGTCAGCGCACCAACCGGGCAAAGATCGATGATATTGCCCTGCAGGTTCGAATCCAGCGTCTCGTTCAGGTAGGAGGTGATCTCCGCATCTTCGCCGCGACCGGTCTGACCCATCTGGGTGATGCCGGCGACTTCGGTGGTGAAACGCACGCAGCGGGTGCAGGAAATGCAACGGGTCATGGCGGTGCCGACCAGCGGTCCCAGATCCAGATCATCCACGGCACGCTTGGCTTCACGGAAGCGAGAGAAGTCGACGCCATAGGCCATCGCCTGATCCTGCAGATCGCATTCGCCGCCCTGGTCGCAGATCGGGCAATCGAGCGGGTGGTTGATCAGGAGGAACTCCATCACGCCTTCGCGGGCCTTCTTCACCATCGGTGAATTGGTTTTTACCACCGGTGCCTGACCCTCGGGGCCGGGGCGCAGATCGCGGACCTGCATGGCGCAGGAGGCTGCGGGCTTGGGCGGGCCGCCAACGACTTCGACCAGGCACATACGGCAGTTGCCGGCGATGGACAGGCGTTCGTGATAGCAGAAACGCGGGATCTCTACCCCGGCCTCCTCGCACGCCTGGATCAGGGTCATGGCCCCGTCCACCTCAATCTCGGTTCCGTCAATGTTGATCTTGCGGAGGTCAGACATGGTCTATTTCGCCCTCAGTAAAACGCCGATCGCGCTGTTGTTCTTAATTTCCGTACGTCCGAACGCACAGAAGGATTCCGGTTTTCCGTATGAGACGCCACGGCTTGCAAACAGCGTCTCTCCCTTTGCCCGCATCCGGGCCTTTTCCGTGTCCGAGCCGATGTAGGCGCGGATTTCAGTGTCCGAATAGCCAAGGTCATTGGCCCGCGCGCGCAGGCGTCGCAACTCTCCGGCGCCCTTCCAGAATCGCGCACTCAGGCTGTCGCAGTGATCGGCGATCTCTTTGGCGACAGCGACGGCAAACAGCGGTTCTTCGATTTCCGCGACCGAGCGCAGCGGCGGCTTCGCCAGCAGCGACGATGGCACCAGCGCCAGCGCGACAGCGGACACAAATGACAGAACAACCCGTTTCACATGACTCTCCTTCTTTGCGGAGCGCCAATGGAACGGGGAGCCTGCGTCGTTATGCAATAACGCCGGGCCAGGATATGAGGCCATACCGATCACGTGTCGCAGGTCCCGTGGAAAATCGCGGTGTCGCCATCAAGGCGCAGCTCGGCCTCGGGGTCGTAGGGATCCACGTCCCAGATGATGTCGGAGGTGCCGTAACCGGCTTCACTCAGGCAATAGGTGACGCCAGCGTGATGCGCAGCCATACGCGCGCCCTTGAAGGATTGCGACGCCTTGGAGACCTCAACGCGAAAATCCGCGCGCGTGACCTTCTTGTCCACCGGTTTGGCCTTCGCCTTGAACGCCACGCCATCATAGAGCGTGCGGTCGCTGAAGGAACTGCCACAGCCAGCCAGAACTGCCGCCGACAGCAACAGGACACCTGCGGATTTCAGTTTCCGGTTCATCGTGCCCCCTCCCCGTCGCAGCTGCACAGACCCCATGCCCCCAGACACAGCACAGCCGCCCGGGCAGAAACGCCTGCCTGGCCGGATGTCATTGTGAGGGTAAAATTGCTCATCATGGGTTCTGCTATCTGCCTGTCTTTTATTACTATTCAGCCGCCATCGCGCCCATGCGGCCCGACTTTTGCGCCTTGATGCGGTCTTCGATCTCTTCGCGGAAGTTGCGGATCAGGCCCTGGATCGGCCATGCAGCCGCGTCGCCAAGGGCGCAGATGGTGTGGCCTTCGACCTGCTTGGTCACATCCCACAGCATGTCGATTTCTTCCGGTTCCGCCTGGCCTTTGACCAAACGATCCATCACGCGCATCATCCAGCCGGTGCCTTCGCGGCAGGGTGTACACTGGCCGCAGCTTTCGTGCTTGTAGAATTTGGACAGGCGCCAGATCGCCTTGATGATGTCGGTCTGCTTGTCCATCACGATGACCGCCGCAGTGCCAAGGCCGGAACCCAGTTCGCCGCGCAGGTAATCGAAATCCATGATCGCATCGCGCATGTTCTCACCGCGCACACAAGGTACGGAAGAGCCGCCGGGGATCACCGCCAGGAGGTTGTCCCAGCCGCCACGGATGCCGCCGCAATGCTTTTCGATCAGCTCCTCGAAGGAGATCGACATCGCCTCTTCGACGACGCAGGGGTTGTTGACGTGCCCCGAGATCGCGAACAGCTTAGTGCCCGCGTTGTTGGGGCGACCAAAGCCCGCAAACCATTCAGCGCCACGGCGCAGGATGGTGGGCACAACCGCGATGGATTCAACGTTGTTCACGGTGGTCGGGCAGCCATATAGACCCGCGCCCGCCGGGAACGGCGGCTTCATACGGGGCATCCCCTTCTTGCCTTCAAGGCTTTCGATCAGGGCGGTTTCCTCGCCGCAGATATAGGCACCGGCACCGTGGTGCAGGAAGACGTCGAAGTCCCAACCGGAACCAGCAGCGTTCTTGCCCAGAAGACCTTTGTCGTAGCATTCGTCGATGGCCGCCTGCAGCGCCTCGCGCTCGCGGATGTATTCGCCGCGAAGATAGATATAGCAGGTGTGGGCGTTCATTGCGAAAGACGCGATCAGCGCACCTTCGATCAGCGTATGCGGATCGTGGCGCATGATTTCGCGGTCTTTACAGGTGCCGGGCTCGGATTCATCCGCGTTGATCACCAGATAGGCCGGGCGACCATCGCTTTCCTTGGGCATGAAGGACCACTTGAGGCCAGTGGGGAAGCCCGCACCGCCGCGACCACGCAGGCCGGAGTCCTTCATGGTCTGGATGATCCAGTCACGCCCCTTTTCGATCAGACCGGCGGTGCCATCCCAGTGGCCGCGCGCCTGAGCGCCTTTGAGCGTCCGCTCATGCATACCGTACAGGTTGGTAAAGATCCGGTCCTGGTCCTTCAGCATGTCTGCCTACCTTTGGTTGTCCTGACGCATGCGCCAGAGTTGAACGATGTTGACCCCTGCATAGATCATCCCAGCCAGCGCGAGAAAATCGAACAGAAGCGCGTAACGGCCCGGCAATCCCATCGCCGGACCAATGATCAGGGACAAAGCGAGCCATGCGAGCATGGTTCCGGCAATCACCAGGGCGATGTGGCGCCCCTTGGCTGCGATGGCTTTGTCCTGTTCAGCGCTCATTGGGTCCCAATGTCTGCTCCCCCGCCCCCGGTTCAGAGGCGGAAGACGGGTTAATCTTCGTAGCGGCCGTCATCCTTGGCCTTCTTGGCGAACTCGGTCTCTTCACCAGCGGCGAGCTGTTTGGACTGTTCGATCCAGCCATCGCGTTCGATGCGGCCCTTGAACTTGAGGCGGCTGTCGACCCATGCGATTTCGGCTTCGGTCCATTTGGCGATCTGGTCAAAGTGGAAGAAGCCGAGTTCATTCAGCGTCTCTTCCAGCTTGGGACCAACGCCTTTCAGCATCTTCAGATCGTCGGCCTTGCCACCGCGGGCTTCGCTCAGCGTCTCAGGCGCGCTTTCTTCAACCGATTTGGCGGCTGCCCCTTCGGGCGACGCAGGCTCAGCGGCTTTCTTGGCCGGAGCTTTCTTCGGTGCGGGCTTAGCCTCGGCAGCCTGTTTGGCAGCCGGTTTAGCCGCTTCGGGCGCCTTCGGAGGCTGACCGTCGGCAGCGCGGCCAGCGACGACGCCGTCCTTGCCAACCCAAGGCGTCAAGATCGGAACTTCATCGCCCTGAATGCGCTTGACGCTGTCGCCCAGATCCACGGCCAGCTGCACAGACGCGTTATACTGCGTCTTGCCACTGTCGTATTCGGTGAGCGACGTCAGGCCCGATTTCGGCTCGGCCGCGTAACGCCCGTTCTGCGGCCCCGGAACAACCGGATTGCCTGCCGCCAGATCATCGAGGATCTTGGTGAAGCTTTCGGTGGTCAGATCCTCGAAGTAATCCTTGCCGATCTGCGCCATCGGCGCGTTGGTGCAGGACCCGAGGCATTCCACCTCTTCCCAGGAGAACTTGCCATCGGCAGACACGGTGTGCGGCTTCTGCGCGATCTTTTCCTTGCAGACCGCGATCAGATCCTCGGCGCCGCAGATCATGCAGGAAGTGGTGCCACAGACCTGCACGTGGGCAACGGATCCGGTCGGGACCAGCTGGAACATGAAGTAAAAGGAGGCAACCTCAAGAACGCGGATATAGGCCATGCCCAGCATATCCGCGATATATTCAATCGCGGGCTTGGTGACCCAGCCTTCCTGCTCCTGGGCACGCCACAGCAGCGGAATAACCGCAGAGGCCTGACGCCCCTCGGGGTATTTGGTGAGTTGCGCTTCGGCCCACTTCTGGTTGTCGGGCGTGAAGGCAAAGCTTTCGGGTTGTTCGGAATGCAGACGACGAAGCATTAGCGGTCAATCTCTCCAAATACGACGTCCATGGTGCCGATGATGGCAGCCACGTCGGCAAGTTGGTGACCCTTGGCCACATGGTCCATGGCTTGCAGGTGCAGGAAGCCCGGAGCGCGCAGCTTGGCGCGGTAGGGTTTGTTGCTCCCGTCCGCCACAAGGTAGACGCCGAATTCGCCCTTAGGCGCCTCGACGGCGGCATAGACTTCGCCCTCGGGAACGTGGAAGCCTTCGGTGTAAAGCTTGAAGTGGTGGATCAGGCTTTCCATCGAGGTTTTCATGTCACCGCGTTTTGGCGGGGTCAGCTTGCCACGGGCCAGAACGTCGCCGGTGGCTTCGCGCAGCTTGTGGATGGCCTGACGGATGATCGACAGCGACTGGCGCATCTCCTCCATGCGGACGAGGTAGCGATCATAGCAGTCGCCATTCTTACCGACCGGGATCTGGAACTCGAATTCGTCATAGCATTCATAGGGCTGCGCACGGCGCAGATCCCATGCAAGGCCGGAGCCACGCACCATGACGCCGGAGAAACCATAGTCCTGGATCTCCTGCTCGTTCACCACGCCAATGTCGCAGTTACGCTGCTTGAAAATGCGGTTTTCGGTCAGAAGTCCGTCGATATCAGCGAGAACTTTGGGGAATTCAATCGCCCATTCTTCGATATCGTCGATCAGTTCATCCGGCAGATCCTGATGCACACCGCCGGGACGGAAATACGCCGCGTGAAGGCGGGCACCACAGGCGCGCTCGTAGAAGATCATCAGCTTCTCGCGCTCTTCAAAGCCCCACAGCGGCGGGGTAAGCGCACCGACGTCCATCGCCTGTGTGGTGACGTTCAAGAGGTGGTTCAGGATGCGGCCGATTTCCGAGTAGAGCACCCGGATCAGCGAGGCCCGGCGGGGAACTTCGACACCGCAGAGCTTTTCGATTGCCAGACACCATGCGTGTTCCTGGTTCATCGGCGCCACATAGTCGAGGCGGTCGAAATAGGGCAGGTTCTGCAGGTAGGTGCGGCTTTCCATCAGCTTTTCGGTGCCGCGATGCAACAGGCCGATGTGCGGGTCGCAGCGCTCAACGATCTCACCGTCCAGCTCCAGCACCAGACGCAGCACGCCGTGCGCCGCCGGGTGCTGCGGACCGAAGTTGATGTTGAAGTTGCGGATCTTCTGTTCGCCCGTCAGGGCGTCTTCGAAACCTTTGGAGCCGTCCATCATTTCGCCCCCTCTTTTTCATCGCCGGGCAGGATGTATTCGGCACCCTCCCACGGGGACATGAAGTCAAACTGGCGGTATTCCTGAACCAGGCTTACGGGTTCGTAGACAACACGCTTCTGCGCCTCGTCATAGCGGACCTCGGTATAGCCGGTGGTCGGGAAATCCTTGCGCAGCGGATGGCCACGGAAGCCATAGTCCGTCAGGATCCGGCGCAGGTCGGGGTGACCGGTGAACAGGATCCCGAACATGTCGAAGACCTCGCGCTCGAACCAGTTGGCCGAGGGGTGCAGATCGACAATCGAGGGGACCATTTCATCTTCGCGTACGGAAACCCGCAGGCGGATACGCTGGTTCTGATACATCGACAGGAAGTGATAGACCACGTCGAACCGCTTGGTCCGCTCGGGGTAATCGACTGCCGTAATATCGACCAGGGTGGAAAACTTGCAGGTCGCATCCGCTTTCAGAAAATCGACCAGCGCCGCGATATTCGCGGGCGCCACGTCCACGTTCAGCTCACCATGGGACACATCCCAGGACAGCACGCATTCGGGGCGCTTGGCCGCGATCTGGGTCCCGAGTTCGTTCAGTGCTTCAGTCATCATCAATTCTCCAACCAAAGCCGATCAGCGGACCAGGGTGCCGGTGCGGCGGATTTTGCGCTGCAGCTGCATCAGACCATAGAGCAGAGCCTCTGCGGTCGGCGGGCAGCCGGGCACATAGACGTCAACCGGAACGATGCGGTCGCAGCCGCGCACAACCGAGTAGCTGTAGTGATAGTAACCACCACCGTTGGCACAGGATCCCATAGAGATCACGTAACGCGGCTCGGGCATCTGATCGTAGACCTTGCGCAGTGCCGGGGCCATCTTGTTGGTCAGTGTGCCCGCAACGATCATCACATCCGACTGACGCGGAGAGGCGCGCGGCGCGATACCGAAGCGTTCGGCGTCGTAGCGCGGCATCGAGGTGTGCATCATCTCAACGGCGCAGCAGGCCAGACCAAAGGTCATCCAGTGCAGCGACCCGGTGCGGGCCCAGTTGATGATATCCTCGGCCGAGGTCAGCAGGAAGCCTTTGTCCTGCAGTTCGGCGTTCAGGGCCTGGGTGACGACTTCCTTGTCGACGCCCGCCGTATTGGCTCCGGTCATCACTCCCATTCCAGGGCCCCCTTCTTCCATTCATAGGCAAAGCCGGCTGTCAGCACGCCCAGGAACACCATCATCGACCAGAAGCCTGCGTCGCTCATGTCCTTGAAGCCGACGGCCCAAGGAAACAGGAAGGCGATTTCCAGATCGAAAATGATGAACAGAATCGACACCAGGTAAAAGCGCACATCGAATTTCATACGGGCGTCATCGAAGGCGTTGAAACCACATTCGTAAGCACTTACTTTTTCCGGGTCGGGATTGCGTACGGCGAGCACAACTGCTGCCAGAATAAGAACAATTCCAAGGCCGATAGCGACGGCCAGAAACACCAGGATCGGGAGGTATTCCCGCAACATCTCTTCCACGAGTGGCTCCTTTCCGCGCGCGCGGATTCTCGCGCGCCGTCAATTGGCGTGTTGACTTGGGGCCGTGTCTACTCCCCTGCCCCCCGACCGTCAACACAGGCATTTGGTTTGGCTAAAGCTTCCTTTAACAGCGCGGCGCGGGCACATCACATGGCCCGCAAACGCATATAAATATGCATATTTTTCTATGTATAAGAAAAGAACAGCGCGCCCAAAATTTGGGCGCGCCTGAGGGAAATACTCGGTCTTTGGCAAGGCGGCGAAACCGCCTTTAAACCCGTGTCTGAGGCCCCTCTCAGACCCGTTTCAGACCTGCCAGCTGGGTTTGCGTTTGTCGAAAAACGCCGCGATGCCCTCGGAGGCTTCGCCGCCTTCCCAACGGTCAACCAGCGCCTTGATGGTGTGGTCGATGGTGGCGTCGTCCAGACGCGGACCCAGATCGCGGGTCAGTTTTTTCGCTGCGGCGACCGCGCCCGGGGCGCAGGCCATGTAGGGGGTGACTTCTGCTTCGACCGCTTCGGCCAGCTGATCGGCCGGAACGATTCTGGCGAGCAGCCCCAGATCGACGGCCTCGGCTGCGCCAAACAGACGGGCCGACATGAAGACACGGCGCGCGCGCGCTTCGCCCATGCGAGCAATCACATAGGGGCCGATGGTGGCCGGGATCAGGCCCAGTTTGGTTTCCGTCAGCCCCATCTTCAGATGATCCACGCCAATCGCCACATCGCAGACAGAGGCCATGCCGACACCGCCGCCAAAGGCATTGCCCTGAATCGCTCCGATCAGCGGCTTGGGCAGGGTGTTGAGCAGCATCAGCATTTCCGCCAGCACCCGCGCCTCTTTCGCGCGGGTTTCCGCATCGGCCGTCATCTGCGCCTGCATCCAGCCAAGATCGCCGCCCGCGCAAAAGCTTTTGCCTGCGCCGGTCAGCACCACGACCCGCACCTTGTCATCAGCGGCAAGGTCCTGTGCGGCCTGTTTCAGCTCCAGCAGCATCTCGCCGGACATGGCGTTGTGCTTCTCGGGCCGGTTCAGGGTCAGGGTCGCCACGCCGCGCGCATCGGTCTCAAGGGTAATCGTATTGAACATCGTATCGCTCTCTTTCCTAAATTCGCCCAATCAAACCGCGCCGCGCATGGCGCGAGCCACCTCGGCAGCCTCATCCAGCACCCGCACATCGAGCCCGGTGTCATATCCCAGCGCCGTCAGATGCGCGTGCACCGTTTCCGTCGCCACGTTACCCGCAGCGCCCGGCGCATAGGGGCAGCCGCCCAGCCCTCCGACGGCGGCATCAAACACCCGCACGCCCTGCGCAAGCGAGGCGTCGATATTGGCAATCGCCCGCCCGGCGGTGTCATGATAATGTCCCGCCAGTTTCTCGACAGGCACACGTGCCTTTACGGCCTCTAGCATTTTCGTGATCGTTTCCGGCGTCCCCTGTCCGATGGTGTCGCCCAAAGAGACCTCATAGCAGCCGAGTTCAAACAACCGCTCAGCCACTTCTGCCACCTTTTCCGGCGGGGTTGCGCCATCATAGGGGCAATCGGTCACGCAGGAGACATAGCCCCGCACCGGCAGGTCGATCTTCTTTGCCGCCTCAAGGATGGGCACGAAGCGCTCGATGCTCTCGGCAATGCTGGCGTTGATATTGGCCTTGGAGAACCCTTCGGAGGCCGAGGCAAACACGGCGATTTCATCCGCCTTGGCCGCCACCGCGTCCTCGTATCCCCGCATGTTGGGCGTCAGCGCGGCATAAGAGACCCCGGGCGCGCGTTTGATACCCGCCAGAACCTCACCGCTACCAGCCATCTGCGGCACCCATTTGGGGGAGACAAAGCTCGCCACCTCGATCCGCCGGAAGCCCGCGCGTGACAGGCAATCCACCAGGGCAATCTTTTCCGCCACCGGAATCGCCCGCTTTTCATTCTGAAGCCCGTCACGCGGGCCCATTTCGAAAATTTCAACGCTTTGCGTCATGGCGCGCCCTCCCCGGCAATCCTGCCTTCGATATCCAATCGCGTTGGCAGCACTCTGCCGCCAACGCAGTTTCTTCACGAGAACCGATCAGTCGTCAGCATCCTCCAGCCGCACCAGCGCGGCGCCAGCCTCGACCTGATCGCCTGCAGCGGCGAGAACCTCGGCCACGGTGCCATCGCGGGCCGCCAGCAGCGAATGCTCCATCTTCATGGCTTCGAGAATGGCGAGCCGGTCGCCCTCTTTCACCGCCTGCCCCGCCTCGGCAAAGACCGCCTTGACCAGCCCCGGCATCGGCGCCTCGATCAGGTTCATGTCACCCCCGGCGGCAGAGGCCCGGTCGAGCGGATCGATCACCTCGAACTGGATCCCGTAGCCGTCGAAAACGGTGATCGTATTCCCGGCCTGCGCCATTGGCGGCAGCCGGTCGCCGCCCAGAACCCAAGCCCCTCCGATACGGTTTGCCACGACCTGATCTTCTCCGATCACCCAGATCTGGCGATCCGGTCCATCGACCTCGACCATGGCCTCAAAGGCATCGCCCTGATGGCTGAGATGGACCGAGCGGTGCATGTCGGACCACAGGGTAAAACCGGTGTCCCAACCCGTGTCGATCAGGCCCAGTGCCTGCATCCCTGCGGCGGCCTTGTGCTCGGGCTTGACCTCGGGTGCCTGCACCAGCTGATCCAGATCCCGCGCGATCAGGCCAGTGTCCACATCGCCCGCAGAGAAGCCCTCATGCGCGGCCAGGGCCCCAAGGAAGGCAAGGTTGGTCACCGTACCGCCGACCTCGGTTTCCGCCAAAGCCTGCGACAGGCGCGACAGGGCCACAGCGCGGGTGGGGCCATGCACGATCACCTTGGAAATCATCGGATCATACCAGGGGCTGATGGTGTCCCCTGCCCGCACGCCACTGTCGGCGCGGCAGCTTTCGGGGAATTGCAGATGCGTCAGCGTGCCGGTTGCGGGCAGGAACCCCTTTGGCACGTCTTCGGCATAAAGCCGCGCTTCAAAGGCGTGACCGGTGATCATCAGCTCGCCTTGCTGTTTCGGCAGGCTTTCACCCGAGGCCACGCGCAGCTGCCATTCCACCAGATCGACGCCGGTGATCAGCTCCGTCACCGGATGTTCCACCTGCAGGCGGGTGTTCATCTCCATGAACCAGAAACCGTCGGGGCGCAGACCATTCGATCCGTCCACGATGAATTCCACCGTACCGGCGCCTTTATACCCAATCGCCTCGGCTGCGCGCACACCTGCGCGGCCCATGGCCTCGCGCATTTCCTCGTTCATGCCGGGCGCGGGGGCCTCTTCAATGACCTTCTGGTGACGACGCTGGAGCGAACAGTCCCGTTCAAAAAGATGCACCGCTGTGGTGCCATCGCCAAAGACCTGCACTTCGATATGGCGGGGCTGCTGGATGTATTTCTCGATCAACACATCCGGGTTGCCAAAGGCCGTGGTGGCTTCGCCCTGCGCGCTTTTCAACGCCTCGTCAAAATCCTTGGGATCCTCGACCAGACGCATACCCTTGCCGCCGCCACCGGCGACCGCCTTGATCAGGACGGGATAGCCGATGGTGTCGGCAGCGCCCGACAGGTGCTCGGGGTCCTGGTTCTTGCCGTGATAGCCGGGCACGACGGGCACGCCCGCCTCTTCCATCAGCGCCTTGGCCGCGTCTTTCAGCCCCATCTTGCGGATCGCATCCGCCGAAGGACCGATGAACACAAGGCCAGCCGCCTCTACCGCATCCACGAACTCGGGGTTTTCCGACAGGAAGCCATAGCCCGGATGGATCGCCTGCGCGCCGGTCGCCTTGGCGATGGCGATGATCTCATCCCCCAGAAGGTAGCTGTCGGCGGGCGCAGAGCCGGTGCCGATGTGGACTGCCTCATCCGCCATGGCCACATGTTTCGCGGCCCGGTCGGCATCCGAATAGATGGCCACGGTTTTCACGCCCATGGCGCGGGCGGTTTCCATAACGCGGCAGGCAATTTCGCCCCGGTTTGCGATCAGAATTTTGTCAAACATGGTTCGTCCTCACATCCGGAACACGCCAAAGCGCGTGTCTTCAATCGGTGCATTCAAAGCGGCGCTCAGCGACAGGGCCAGCACCTCGCGGGATTTGCGCGGGTCGATGATGCCATCGTCCCAAAGCCGCGCCGAGGCATAGAGCGGGTGGCTCTGCTCCTCGAACATCTCGATGGTGGGGCGCTTGAACTCGGCCTCTTCCTCGGCGCTCCAAGAGCCGCCCTGGCGTTCGATGGCGTCGCGTTTCACGGTGGCAAGAACGCCTGCCGCCTGTTCGCCGCCCATCACGGAAATGCGGGAGTTCGGCCATGTCCACAGGAAGCGCGGCTGATACGCGCGCCCCGACATGCCGTAGTTACCGGCCCCGAATGAGCCACCCACCAGCATCGTCACCTTGGGCACATTGGTCGTCGCAACCGCCGTCACCATCTTGGCACCGTGGCGGGCGATGCCCTCGTTCTCATACTTGCGGCCCACCATGAAGCCGGTGATGTTCTGCAAAAAGACCAGCGGGATCTTGCGCTGGCTGCACAGTTCAACGAAATGCGCGCCTTTCTGTGCGGCCTCGGAGAAGAGAACCCCGTTGTTGGCGATGATGCCCACCGGGCAGCCCTTCACATGGGCAAAGCCGGTGACCAGCGTCTCACCAAAGCGCGGCTTGAACTCGTCAAAGCGAGACCCATCCACCAGACGCGCAATCACCTCGCGGATGTCATAAGGCGTGCGCAGATCGCCCGGCACCACGCCAAGGATTTCTTCAGGGTCATAGGCGGGCTCTTCCGGGCTGGCCCAGTTGACGCCCAGCGGCTTGGTAATGTTGAGCGATTGCACCGCGCGCCGCGCCAGCGCCAGCGCGTGGGTGTCATCCTCGGCCAGATAATCGGCCACACCAGAGAGGCGCGTGTGCACATCACCGCCACCCAGGTCTTCGGCGGAAACCACCTCACCCGTTGCGGCCTTCACCAGCGGCGGGCCGGCGAGGAAGATGGTGCCCTGTTCCTTGACGATGATGGTCACATCCGACATCGCGGGCACATAGGCGCCGCCTGCGGTACAGGAGCCCATGACCACGGCGATCTGCGGGATGCCTTTTGCGGACATACGCGCCTGATTGTAGAAGATGCGGCCAAAGTGGTCGCGATCCGGGAAGACCTCGTCCTGGTTGGGCAGGTTGGCCCCACCGCTGTCCACCAGATAGATGCACGGCAGGCGGTTTTCCTCGGCGATCTCCTGCGCGCGCAGGTGTTTCTTGACCGTCATCGGATAGTAGGTGCCGCCCTTCACGGTGGCATCGTTGCAAACCACCATGACCTCTTGCCCATGCACCCGGCCAATGCCCGCGATGACCCCTGCCGCCGGGGCCGCGCCGTCATACATGCCATGGGCCGCCGTCGCGCCGACCTCCAGAAAGGGAGAGCCCGGATCCAGAAGGTTCGCAACCCTGCGGCGCGGCAGCATCTTGCCCCGGCTTTCGTGACGGGCGCGGGATTTCTCACCGCCGCCCAGACGCGCGGCCTCCGCCGCCTCGTTGATCTGCGCCAGCGCCTCAAGATGCGCGGCGCGGTTCTGCTTGAAGCCTTCGGAGGAAGGCATTGCCTTGGATTGAAGTTTCATACGGAAGACTCCTGTTCAGCGGCCGCACGGGCCTTCAGTTCCTTGCGGATCACCTTGCCGGTGACGGTCATCGGCAGGTCGTCCAGAAATGCGATTTCACGGGGGTAGGAATAGTGGGCCAGACGGCCCTTGACGTAGTCCTGCAACTCTTTCTCGGTGGCCGCAGCGCCCTCTTTCAGCACCACATAGGCCTTCACGATCTCGGTGCGCATCGGGTCGGGCTTGCCGACGACGCCGACGGTGGCGACGCTGGGATGGGTCAGCAGGCAGTCCTCTATCTCGGCCGGGCCGATCCGATAGCCGGAGGAGGTGATCACATCATCCTCGCGGCCCACGAAGCGCAGGGAGTCGCCCTCCCAGTTGCCACGATCGCCGGTCACCAGCCAATCACCGTGGAATTTCTCCGCCGTTTCCTTGGGTCGGTTCCAGTATTCCAGCATCATCGAGGCAGAGCCGCGCCGCACCGCCACATCGCCCTCCTGATCGGTGGGATTGCCATCGGCGTCGATTACGGCGACCTCATGCCCCGGCACCGCCTTCCCGATGCAGCCCGGACGGGACGGGTAATCCACGCCGCAAGAGGAGGCGACCATGTTGCATTCGGTCTGCCCGTAGAATTCGTTGATCGTAAGACCAAAAGCCTCCTGCCCCCAGGCCAGCATCTCGGCCCCCAAGGGCTCACCACCCGAAGCGACCGAGCGCAGACCGGGCACAGCCTTGCCGGCGGCCTTGAGCATCCTGAGTGCCGTGGGCGGGAAGAAGATATTGCGCACGCCGCCCCGCGTGATCAGATCGACGCAGGCCTCGGGTGTAAATTTATCCAGCCGCGCGGCGACAACCGGTACGCCCAGCGCCAGACCGGGCATCAGCACATCGAATAGCCCGCCGATCCAGGCCCAATCGGCAGGGGTCCAGATACAGTCGCCCGGCTGGCCCAGGTGATCATGGCTGATGGCGACGCCCGGCAGATGGCCGGTCAACACCCGGTGGGCGTGCAGCGCGCCCTTGGGGCTGCCGGTGGTGCCGGAGGTATATATAAGGACAGCCGGGGTTTCCGGGCCGGTCGCGGCAAAGGGCACCGGGGCGCCGTCAATGCCTGCGTCCTGCACCATCACCGCCTCGGCCAGGTCACCCAGCAGCAGCGCACCCTCGGGATCGGTCAGCACGAAACGCACCCCCGCATCCCCGGCGCGCGAGGCCAGCGCATCGTGCTGGAACAGCTTGAACAAGGGCACCGAAATGGCGCCGACCTTCCAGATCGCCAGATGCGCGGCAGCACACCAGGGCGACTGGCTGAGCAGCACACCCACCCGGTCGCCCGGCTGGATCCGCGACAGAAGATAGCGCGCCAGACCATCGACCATCGCCGCCAGTTCCCCATGGGAAATGTCGCGCCGCGCGGCGCCGGTCAGATCGATCAGCGCCAGCGCATCTGCCGGGTGATCCATGGCCTGTGCCGCCATATTGAGCCGCTCTGGCAGATCCCAGCGACCATCGGGCGTCAGCCCCGGTATGCTACTGTAGTCCTGCATAGTCAGATCTTCCTAAAATGCATGGCAGGCATGCGCGTTTTGTGGTGCATTTCAAAGGCTCGGCACAAACCTGCTTGATCCAGATCAGAGACGTTTTCGCCTCCATGGCGCATGATTCCGGCGTACTCGAAAGAAAAGGGATCTTCCCCATGAAACGCATCGTTTCCGCCCTCGCCCTCTCTGCTGCATGCGCCGCCTTTGCGGCCCCGGCCCTTGCCCAGTCGCAAGGCGACTGGACCTTCGGTGCAGGGATCGCCAACGTGAACCCCAAATCGAACAACGGCACGTTGGCCGGGGGTGCCGCAACGGTCAGCGATGAAACGCAACTGTCGCTGACAGTTGAATATTTCATCCGCGACAACCTTGGCATCGAACTCTTGGCCGCGACCCCGTTCGAGCATGACGTCACCATCGCCGGTGTCGGCTATGCCGGTTCGACCAAGCAGTTGCCGCCGACCCTGTCGCTGAACTACCACTTCCCGACCAACAGCAAGATCACTCCCTTCGTCGGCATTGGTGTGAACTACACCACCTTCTTTGAAGAAAGCTCGCCGCTTGGCGTGCTGAACCTTGATGACAGCTGGGGTCTTGCGCTCAACGCTGGTGCGGACTGGCAAGTGTCGGACAACGGTGCGCTGCGTCTGAACGTGCGCTACATGGATATCGAGACCGACGCCTTCCTGAACGGTGCCGCGATCGGTACCGCCGAGATTGATCCGGTTGTTGTGGGTGTTGCCTACGTCCACCGCTTCTGACCCTCTGATCCGGTTTCCCGGGCGGGCGCTGCCGCCTGCCCGGACCACAGACAAGCCCGCGTGCCTTCCCTCGGTCACGCGGGCTTTCTGCGTTTACATGGTTGCCATCAGCTCGCGGCCGATCAGCATACGGCGGATTTCCGAAGTGCCCGCGCCGATTTCCATCAGCTTGGCATCGCGGAAGATCCGGCCCACCGGATTGTCAGACAGATAACCGGCACCGCCAAAGGCCTGCACCGCCTGGTGCGCCTGCACCATTGCCTGCTCAGAGGCATAAAGGCAGCAAGCCGCCGCGTCCTGGCGCGTCACCGAGCCATTGTCGCAGGCCTTGGCCACTTCGTAGATATAGGCGCGCGAGGAATTCATCGCCGTGTACATATCGGCGATCTTGCCCTGCATCAGCTGGAAGCTTCCGATCGGCTTGCCGAACTGCTTGCGCTCTTTCATGTAGGGCATCATCTCGTCCATGCAGGCGGCGATGATACCGCTGCCGATGCCCGCCAGAACCACGCGTTCGTAATCAAGGCCGGACATCAGAACCTGAACGCCCTTGCCCTCTTCACCCAGCACGTTCTCAAACGGCACTTCGCAGTCCTCAAAGATCAGCTCGCCGGTGTTGGAGCCGCGCATGCCCAGCTTGTCGAAATGCACCGAGGTCGAGAAACCTTTGAACTCTTTCTCGATCAGGAAGGCGGTGATGCCCTTGGAGCCTGCTTCGGGATCGGTCTTGGCGTAGACCACCAGCGTGTCGGCATCGGGGCCGTTGGTGATCCAGTATTTGTTGCCGTTGAGGCGATAGTGATCGTTGCGCTTTTCGGCACGCAGGGACATCGACACAACGTCAGAGCCAGCGCCCGCTTCGGACATCGCCAGCGCGCCGACGTGTTCACCCGAAATCAGCCGGGGCAGGTATTTCTTCTTCTGCTCGGCGTTGCCGTTCAGCTTGATCTGGTTGACGCAGAGGTTGGAATGCGCGCCATAGGACAAGGACACCGAGGCGCTGGCGCGGGCGATTTCCTCGACCGCGATGGTATGGGCCAGATAGGACATCCCGGCTCCGCCGAATTCCTCGGGGACGGTGATACCCAGAAGACCGAGCTCACCCATCTCCTGCCACAGCTCGGCGGGGAATTCGTTCTTCTGATCGATCTCCTGCGCCATCGGCTTGACGCGCTCTTGCGCCCAGCGGTGCACCATGTCGCGCAGGGCGTTTACATCTTCGCCCAGATCAAAAGTCATGCTTGCGTTGAACATCTCGCGTCTCCTCCCGAGTCATCGCGAATTATTTGAACATGTGTTCATTTATTGCCGACAAGCCATCACAGGTCAAGAGGTCACGTGGGGACACGAAAAGGCCGGACCCTGTCGGGGCCCGGCCAGTCGGAGTTGATTGGTTCTGAAAACAGCCTCTGCTGTGGTTCAGGCGCCCTGAAACACTGCACCGACCTCGGCGCGGATGATGCGGGCGATCTGGGCGCAGTCCTCAAGGCTGAAGGTCAGCGGAACCCGCATATCGACGATCCCCGCCAGAATGCGATCACTTTTGGGTAGCGACGGCGTCTCGGCGTAGCGCCAGCTGTCATAGCGGGAGGTAAAGGCAACGGGTTGCGGTTCACCAAACCACTTCAGCTCAACCCCTCGGGCGGCGCAGCGGCGCAGGACTTCCTGCACCCGGTCCGCAGCCCAATCCAGCAACAGAAACTGGATAGAGGAGCCCACATAGGTTTCCGCAGCCGGGCGCTCCACCACAGTCAGACCCGGCGTGCCGCGCACCCCGGTTTCGACCTCCCTGTAGCGCTCATTCCAGCGGGCGACCTGCACCTCCAGATCGCGCAGCTGGGGCCGCAGGATCGCCGCCCGCAGATTGTCCATCCGCCCGGAGATATTCGGGGTTTCGTATTTCACCCGTTCGAACACCTCTGACCCCGGCGCGGCCAGATGACGGCCATAGAGCATGTAGGATCCGGACAGGATGATAGCCCGCGCGGCGACCTCCTCGTTATCGGTGATCAGCAATCCGCCCTCGCCCGAGTTCACGTGCTTGTAGGTCTGGCAGGAATAGCAACCCACCGTGCCATGCCGTCCCGAAAGCGTGCCATTCCAGGCCGCCCCCATGGTGTGGGCGCAATCCTCGATCACGGTGATCCCGGCGTCGTTGCAGATCTCCATCAGCCGGTCCATGTCACACAGATGCCCGCGCATATGGCTCAGCATCAGCACGTCCGCCTGATCCGCCTTGGCGGCCAGATCCTCCAGATCGATGGTCAGATCCTCGCTCACATCCACATAGACCGGCGTGGCGCCGACAGCTGCGATGGAGCCCGGCACCGGCGCAAGTGTAAAGGCATTGGTCAGCACCCGGTCGCCATGTTTCACGCCAACCGCTCTTAGCGCGGTGGCCAGTGCGTAGCCGCCCGAAGCAACGGCCAGACAGTATTTCGCTCCCATCTGATCGGCGAATTCGCGCTCCAGCAGCGCGGTCTCTCCGGCCTCGTCGCCCGCAACATTGTAGCGGTGCAGACGGCCATGGCGCAGTACCTCCATCGCGGCGGAAATCGCCTCTTCGGGAATGGGTTCCTGCTGGGTGAAACTGCCAGTGAAAATCTCGCTCATGGCCTGTTTGTGAGCGCGGCCAGCTGCGGGGTCAAGGGGGAAGCCGCTGTCGCGCCCGGTTTCAGACGCGTGCGGAAGGACATCAGATCATAAGGGCAGCAATTCCGCCACCACCCCGGGCAGATCTTCATACCGGTGCAGCAGCGCCTCGGGTTTCAGCGCCGCCATATCTTCGCCTGCAGGACCGAAGGTGACGAGGACCGAGGGCACGCCCGCCGCGGCGGATGTATTGCGGTCGGTATCGCTGTCGCCAATCAGAACGGTGCGCGCGGGATCACCGCCCGCGCGGCGGGCCGCTTCGAACAAGGGCGCGGGATCGGGCTTGCGCACCGGCAGCGTATCGGCGCCCACAAGCGAGGCAAAGGCATCGCGCACGCCAAGGGATCGCATCAGCTGCTCGGCCAGCGCCTCAGGCTTGTTGGTGCAGATGCCAACGCCATAGCCAGCCAGTTTCAACGCCTCGACGGCATCCATCGCGCCGGGATACAGAACGGTGTGGTGATCGATTGCGCCTTTGTACGCCTCCAGCAGCACGGGATAAAAGGCTTCGACGGTAGCGTCATCGTACTCATTGACCCGCTTCAGCCCCTCGGTCAGCATCCGCTTGCCACCGCGCAGGGCAATCGCCGCATCGCCCGGGCGGGTCAGCAGGTCACCATGGCCCATCTGGCGGAAACAGGCATTGGCCGCTGCCAGCAAATCCCCCGACGTGTCTGCCAGAGTACCATCCAGATCAAAGATCACCGTCCGCATATCGTCCCCTTTCGGCGCATTTCCGCCGCATGATGTT
Source organism: Pseudophaeobacter sp. 1A16562 (assembly GCF_041008785.1). NCBI lineage: Bacteria > Pseudomonadati > Pseudomonadota > Alphaproteobacteria > Rhodobacterales > Roseobacteraceae > Pseudophaeobacter > Pseudophaeobacter sp. 1A16562. The sequence continues at coordinate 226,272 of NZ_JAXGFT010000007.1, forward strand.
GCAAGCCGCAACCTAGTTTGATGGCGCAATGGCTTGCGCACCCACTGTTAGCGGATAAAACGGGGGCGCTGAAAAGACAAAGAGAAACATAACATGAGCACAGCCCTCGTCATCCTGGCCGCAGGCAAAGGTACGCGGATGAATTCGGATCTGCCGAAGGTCCTGCATCCCATCGCCCAGGCCCCCATGCTGGAACACGCCATGTCCGCCGGGCGCGCTTTGGAGCCGGAGCGGATCGTCGTGGTTGCCGGTCATGGCGCCGAAGCCGTGCGCGCCGCCGTGGCCGACATCGACGAGAGCGCCGAGGTTGTGCTGCAAGAGGAACAGCTGGGCACAGGTCACGCAGTGGATCAGGCACGGGAGGCGCTGACCGGGTTTGATGGCGATGCGGTGGTTCTTTATGGCGACACGCCTTTTGTCAGCGCCGAGACCATCACCCGCATGATCGAAGCGCGCGCACAGGCCGATCTGGTGGTTCTGGGTTTCGAGGCTGCTGACCCTGGCCGCTATGGGCGGCTTGTGATGGACGGCGACAGCCTGGAGCGGATCGTCGAGTTCAAGGACGCGAGCGAGACCGAACGCGCAATCACCTTCTGCAATTCCGGCCTGATGGCCTGCGCATCGCAGCTGATGTTCGACCTGATCGCCGAGATCGGCAACGACAACGCGGCGGGCGAATACTACCTCACCGATCTGGTGGAACTGGCCCGCGCCAAGGGCCTGCGCGTCACCGCCGTAGCCTGCGACGAGGCTGAAACGCTGGGTATCAACAGCCGCGCGGAACTGGCCCAGGCCGATGCGCTGTTCCAGAGCCGCGCCCGCGCCGAGGCGCTGGAAAATGGCGTCACCCTGATGGCGCCTGAAACCGTCTATTTCGCCTTTGACACCGTACTCGGCCGCGATGCGGTGATCGAACCCAATGTGGTTTTTGGCCCTGGCGTCACGGTGGAAAGCGGCGCGCTGATCCGTGCCTTTTCGCATCTGGAGGGCTGCCACGTCAGCCGCGGCGCCAAGGTCGGCCCCTATGCCCGCCTGCGCCCCGGCGCCGAACTGGCAGAAGACACCCACATCGGCAACTTCGTCGAGATCAAGAACGCCGAAATCGCTGCTGGCGCCAAGGTCAATCATCTTTCTTACGTGGGCGATGCCTCGGTCGGCGAAGCCACCAATATCGGGGCCGGCACCATCACCTGCAACTATGATGGCGTAATGAAGCACCGGACCGAAATCGGCGCCCGCAGCTTCATCGGCTCCAACACCCTTCTGGTGGCACCGGTGCGCATTGGCGATGAGGCGATGACCGCCAGCGGCACCGTGGTGACAAAGAACGTTGACGATGGTGATCTGGCAATCTCACGCAGCGCCCAGGAAAACAAACCCGGCCGCGCGCGAAAACTGATGGACATGCTGCGTGCCAAGAAGGCCCGCAAGGCAAAAGGAGGCGCGTAATGTGCGGAATCGTCGGAGTTCTTGGCAATCATGAAGCCGCGCCCCTGCTGGTGGAGGCGCTGAAGCGGCTGGAATACCGCGGCTATGACAGTGCGGGTATTGCCACCGTCAACGACGGCAAGCTGGAACGCCGCCGCGCTGTCGGCAAGCTAGTCAACCTCAGCGATCTGCTGGTGCATGAGCCGCTGGCGGGAAAATCCGGCATCGGCCACACCCGCTGGGCCACCCACGGCGAACCTTCGGTCAACAACGCGCACCCGCATCGTGCCGGCGCAGTGTCGGTCGTGCACAATGGCATCATCGAAAACTACCGCGACCTGCGGGCGGAACTGGCCAAGGAAGGGATCCAGTTTCAGACCGAAACCGATACCGAAACCGTCGCGCTGATGACAGAGCGCTACATGCGCGGTGGGCTGTCCGCCGCCGAGGCCGCACAGAAAACCCTGTCACGGCTGGAGGGCGCCTTTGCACTCGCCTTCCTGTTCGACGGCGAAGAGGATCTGATGGTTGCTGCCCGCAAGGGCTCGCCCTTGGCGATCGGTCATGGCAGCGGCGAAATGTTCGTCGGCAGCGATGCCATCGCCCTGGCGCCGCTTACGGATAAGATCACATATCTTGAGGAAGGCGACTGCGCCGTCCTGACCCGCAGTAGCCTGGAGATCCGCGACGCAAACGGGGATCTGGCGAACCGCGAAATGCGCACCATTCAGATAGACGCAGCACAGGTCGACAAGGCCGGACACAAGCATTTCATGGCCAAGGAAATCGCCGAACAGCCCACGGTCATTGCCGAAGCTATCCGCCACTACCTGCCAGTCGGCGAAGACGCGGTGCACCTGCCAGGAGACGGGATCGATTTCACAAAAATCGACCGGCTAACACTGGTCGCCTGTGGCACCGCCTTTTATGCCTGCCTCACTGCGAAATACTGGTTCGAAAAGCTGGCCCGCATTCCGGTCGAGGTCGATATCGCCTCCGAGTTCCGCTATCGCGAACCACCGATCCCCGGCCGCACTGCCGCACTGTTTGTTTCCCAATCGGGCGAGACCGCAGATACCCTCGCCGCCCTGCGTTATTGCAAGGACAAGGCCGATCAGATCCTGTCGGTGGTCAATGTCCCCGAAAGCTCCATCGCCCGGGAGAGCGATCTGGCCCTGCCGATCCATGCTGGCGTCGAAATCGGGGTCGCCTCGACCAAGGCCTTTACCTGCCAGCTGAGCGTGCTGTTGATGCTGGCCCTCAAGGCCGCAACCGACCGGGGCGAAATCGGCGAAGAGGAGCTGCAGGCGCATGTCTCCGCTCTGCGCGGGCTTCCGAACGTCATGTCTGCTGCACTGGAGCAGAACGAGGCGATCCGTCAGGCCTCCCTGAAGCTCAGCGAAGCGCGCGATGTGCTGTTCCTGGGCCGGGGGCTGATGTTCCCGCTGGCGCTCGAAGGCGCGCTGAAACTGAAGGAAATCAGCTACATCCACGCCGAAGCCTATGCCGCGGGGGAATTGAAACACGGCCCCATCGCGCTCATCGACAACAACATGCCGGTCGTGGTTCTCGCCCCGCGGGACGAGCTTTTCGAAAAATCGGTCTCCAACATGCAGGAAGTCATGGCGCGCAAGGGCAAGGTGATGCTGGTCTCGGATGCCGAAGGTCTGGCCGAGGCGGGTGACGAGGTCTGGCAGGCAATCCGCATGCCGCAGGTGCACGAAAGCCTGTCGCCGATCCTCTACGCCCTGCCCGCGCAGATGCTGGCCTATCACACCGCCGTGGCCAAGGGCACCGATGTGGACCAGCCGCGCAACCTCGCCAAATCCGTGACGGTGGAATGATCCGATGACGCTGGACGAGGCGCTGGCGCAGCTGCGCGCCCTGATCGAACCGGGCCGCGCCGAGCAGATGGCCGCCTATCACAAGCAGAGCCGTGAGGTTCTGGGCATTCCTAACCCCGCGCTCAACGAGTTGACCAAGGATTGGCGGCAGAGCCTCACGGTGGAAGAGCGCGTCGCCCTTGCCGATGCCCTGTGGAATACGGATATCTTCGAGGCGCGCCTCGCTGCCGCCAAACTGCTGACCCAGGCCCGGATCAAGGGCGACGACGCCGCCTGGGCGTTGATCTGTTCCTGGGTGCCACAGTTCGATAGCTGGGCCATCGCCGATCACGCCTGTATGGCGGCGCAGAAGCGGCTGGTCGCAAACCCGGCGCGGCTGGAAGATGTCGAAGCCTGGACGCAGTCCGAGCATATGTGGACCCGCCGCGCGGCCTTGGTCGCCACCTTGCCCTGGGCCAAGATGAACAATCTCAAACCCGCAGATCAGGCCCGGCGGGCGCGGGTCATCACATGGGCGGCAGGCTATGTGCCAGACCGCGACTGGTTCATTCAGAAAGCCATCGCCTGGTGGCTGCGCGATCTTAGCAAACACGATGCAGAGGCCACCCGTATCTTTCTGGCGACCCATGGCGATGCGATGAAACCCTTTGCCCGCAAGGAAGCCGGGAAATACCTTCGAGACGAGGCGCCCAAGGCAGGCTAATCCACGGGTTTAGTTCACCGGTCAGTTGGCCCGTCAGTTGGCCGGGCGCACCTGTAGCTCAACCAGCTCAGTCAAAGGCAGACCAAGCGCCCGCATTGCAGCGATGGACACCCGGGCGCTTCCCCCGTTTGCCGCCGGTTTCAGCGTCACCTGCACCTCTGCACCGCTGGCGCTGCGCAATACCGCCTGTTGCTCGGTGCCGACCAAAGAGGTCTCCATCCACAGTCCCGGAACCGCCGGATCCCCCAGCGAGGCGACCACCTGCTCGGTGCCGGTGAAGATTGAGGACGCCGCAGGCGCCTCAGCCTCGGACACCATATCCTCCTCCACAGCATCCGGCACCGTCAGGGCGCCACCGGTTGCATCCAGCGGCGCGCCGGTCACGGGCGCTGCGGTCGGCGCCGGGGTGCTGCTTGCGGCCTGTCCACGCAGGTCGGGAAAGTCCACATTCCCGCAACCGGCAAGCAGCAGCAGGGACAGGGACAATGGCAGGGCGGCGGAGCATGAGACTGTGATACGCATGACCGCAAATCTATTGGCGCGCACAGATCTTTACCAGCAGGAAAATGCACTCCCCTCTTGTCGCAGGCAAGGCGCCGCTTTACCTATGCTGTCATGACTGCTCCGCTGATCGATCCCTTCGCCCGCGCCATCACCTACCTGCGCGTCTCGGTTACTGACCGTTGTGACTTCCGCTGCGTCTATTGCATGTCGGAAAACATGACCTTTCTGCCCAAGAAAGAACTGCTGACGCTGGAGGAACTGGACCGGCTGTGTTCGACCTTTGTCGGCATGGGCGTGGAAAAGCTGCGCATCACCGGCGGTGAGCCTCTGGTGCGGCGCGATATCATGACCTTCTTCCGCGGCATGACCCGGCATCTGGACAGCGGCGCCCTCAAGGAACTGACGCTGACCACCAACGGCTCGCAGCTGGAGAAATACGCTCAGGATCTGTTTGATGCCGGGGTGCGCCGGGTCAATATCTCGCTTGATACGCTGGACGAGCAGAAATTCGCGGCCGTCACCCGCTGGGGCCGCCTGCCACAGGTGATGCGCGGCATCGATGCGGCGCAAAAGGCTGGCCTCAGGGTCAAGATCAACGCCGTGGCGCTGAAAGGCTTCAACGAACCGGAACTGCCCGAGATCACCCGCTGGTGCGCCTCGCGCGATATCGACCTGACGTGGATCGAGGTCATGCCCATGGGCGACATCGGCAACGAGGACCGTTTGGATCAATACTGGTCCCTGAAGGACGTGCGGCGCGAATACGAAAATCACTATACCGTGACCGATCTGGCGGAACGCAGCGGCGGCCCGGCGCGCTATGTGCGGCTGGAAGAGACCGGTCAGAAGATCGGTTTTATCACCCCGCTTAGCCATAATTTCTGCGAAAGCTGTAACCGGGTGCGCCTGACCTGCACCGGTGAGCTTTACATGTGCCTGGGTCAGGAAGACATGGCCGATCTGCGCGCGCCCCTGCGCGACCACCCGGACAGCGAGGCCCCGCTCGAAGAGGCGATCCGCGCCGCGATCAACCTCAAACCCAAGGGCCATGATTTCGATTACTCCCGGCAGACGCCCGGCGGCCAGATGTCCCGCCACATGAGCCACACCGGCGGCTGAGATGACCAGCCAAGGTTCTGGCGGCAAGGCGACGGCTCTGTTTCACGTCTACCGGGCCGTCACCGCGCTGATTGCGCCCTTTGCCTACCGCAAGGTTGCCGCAAAATTGGCGGCGCAGGGTGTGTCCCCGCAGCGCCAGCGCGAGCGTCTGGGCCATGCCAGCGTGTCGCGCCCCACCCTGCCCTCCGGTGCGCCGCTGATCTGGTTTCACGGCGCCTCGGTCGGGGAGAGCCTGGCCGCGATCACCCTGATCAACCGGCTCGCGGAAAAACGCAGCGACGCGCGCTTCCTTCTGACCTCGGGCACCGCCACCTCGGCTGCGGTCGCTGAAAAGCGGCTGCCAAAGGGCGCGATACATCAGTTTGCCCCACTGGATGCGGCCGGACCGGTGCGCAGGTTCCTCGATCACTGGCGCCCCGATGCCGGGATCTTCGTCGAAAGCGAACTCTGGCCTGTCACCCTCAGCGCCGCTCATAAGCGCGGCACCCGGCTGGCGCTGGTCAATGCCCGCCTGTCCGAGCGCTCGGTCCGCAGCTGGCAGAAGCGCGCGGCCACTGCCCGTTTCATCCTGTCCCGGTTTGATCTGCTGCTGAGCCAGAACGATCACATGGCACAGAACCTTATTTCGCTTGGCGCCGATACCGCGCGGGTGCAGCCCGGTGGCAACCTCAAGGCCGGGGCTGCCGCCCTGCCGGTTGACGCGGCGGCGGTGGAGGCGCTGCGATCCGACGTCGGCGCGCGGCCGGTGTGGATTGCCTCATCAACCCACGACGGCGAGGAAGAGACTATTCTTGCTGCTCATCGCACCCTGCTGGACCGTTTTCCCGACTTGTGCCTGGTGCTGATCCCGCGCCACCCGGAACGCAGTGACAAGGTTGCGGAACTCATCCGCGATGCCGAGTTGACCTTCGCGCGGCGCAGCAAGGGAGAAGCGATCACCCCGCAGACGCAGGTCTATCTGGCCGACACGCTGGGCGAGCTGGGCACATTCTACGCGCTGTCTCCGCTGGTGTTTCTAGGCGGCTCGCTACGGCCTATTGGCGGGCATAATCCGTTTGAAGTGGCACAGGCAGGCGCCGCCGTGATCACCGGTCCCGGCACCAGTAATTTTACCGAGACCTTCCCGCCGCTGATCGCCGCTGGCGGTGCGGTTGAAGTGCAGGACGCACCCGGACTTGCGCATGCCGTACAGCACTGGCTGGAAGAGCCCGAAGCTCTGCACGCTGCCTGCGCAGCCGCCTCCGGCTTTGCCAGATCGCAGGCGCAGGAGCTGGATGGCGTGGCGGATCTTCTGATCGACCGGCTGGGGCTTGGGGCCAAAGGGACACATCCCGATGCCTGAGCTCTTCGTCACCAATTTCAACCGTAATTTCACCGGGGTTTCGGCCACCGCCGCCAATGTGATCCGCCAGCAGGCAAACACCCATGATCTGCGGCTGGTGGGCCGCCCCCTGCCCGGCTGCCCGGCCCCGATTACCACGGCCGAGGCGCGGCGCCTATGCAGGAACGCCCCGGACGGCAAACCCTTCGCCATCTGGCACGTGCGGCGCAATACGGAAATGCGCGCGGCGATCTGGGCGCGGGACGTGTTGCGCCTGCCCATCCGCATCGTCTTCACCTCGGCGGCGCAGCGGCGGCATTCGGCTTTCCCCCGTTGGCTGATCAGCCGCATGGATGCGGTGGTGGCCACCACGGAAAAGGCAGCTGAGTTCGTTCCCCATGTGCGCGCTGTCGTGCCTCATGGCGCAGATACCGATCTGTTCCAGCCCGCTGAGAACCGCGACACCGCCTGGGCGGCGCTGGGGTATGGCGGCAGGCTTGGGATTGCGACGGTGGGGCGTATCCGCCCGGAAAAGGGCACGGATCTCTTTGTCGAGGCGATGATCGACCTTCTGCCCTCCCTGCCCGGTGCCGTCGCGCTTTTGATCGGACGTGCTGCGCGGGAACATCAGGGGTTCCTGAAGGATCTGAAATCCCGCATTGACGCTGCGGGCCTGAGTGATCGCATCCTGTTCCCCGGCGAAATCCCCGCCACCGACCTGCCCCAGGTCATGCGCGCCCTGTCGCTGGTGGTGCAGCTGCCCCGCTACGAAGGCTATGGCATGGCCCCGCTGGAAGGCATGGCCAGCGGCGTACCCTTTGTCGGATCTGAGGCAGGGTATTATCGGGCCTTTTCCGCACAAGGCAAAAGCGGCGTGATCGTACCGCTTGAGGCCGCGCAAGCCGCAGCCGAAACAGCCCGCGCGATCCTGAGCGATCCGGCGCGCCATGCCCAGATGGCACGGGATGCCCGCGACATCGCCCTGCACAGTTTCAGCGCCCGGACTGAAGCAGATGGGATCGAAGCGGTCTATCAGGCGCTCTGGTCCGAAGGCTGAACATGAAAAAGGCCCGACGATCTGACGGGCCTTCTTCTTTCAAAAAACTCAGCCTCTATCAGGCGGCGGGCATGCGCTGCTCGACGATACCGGCCCACCAGCTGCAACCGGCCGGAATGGCCTCGTCGTTGAAGTTGTATTCCGGGTGGTGCACATCGGCGCTGTCGCCGTTGCCAACCAGGATATAGGCGCCGGGACGCTCTTCCAGCATATAGGCGAAGTCTTCGCCGCCCATGACCAGCGGCGCTTCATCGCAGTTGCCGGAGATATCGGACGCAACCTTGGCTGCGAATTCGGTCTGCTCTTCGTGGTTCACCATGACCGGATAACCGCGGTTGTAGGTGACGTCGGCCGTGCCGCCAAAGGTCGCTGCAACGCCTGCGCAGATTTCCTTGATCCGCTTTTCGGCCAGATCGCGCATCTCTTTCGACATGGTGCGCACGGTGCCTTTGATCTGAACCCGCTGCGGGATCACGTTGAATGCCTTGGAAGAGGTCTCGAATGAGGTCACCGAGACAACCACGCGATCCACCGGGTCGGCATTGCGCGATGCGATGGTCTGCAGCGCCAGAACCGCCTGAGCGGTCATCACGGTGGTGTCGATGGTCTCATGCGGTTTCGCCGCATGGCCGCCGCGTCCCTCAAAGGTGATGTCAAAGGTGTCGGTCGCGGCAAAAAAGGCACCGGGGCGGATCGAGAAGCTGCCGATCGGTTTACCCGGCCAGTTGTGCATGCCGTAGACTTCCTGGATGTTCCAGCGCTCCATCATGCCGTCGTCGCACATCTCCTTGCCGCCGCCGCCGCCTTCTTCGGCGGGCTGGAAGATCACCACAACGGTGCCATCAAAGTTGCGGGTCTCGGACAGGTATTTGGCAGCGCCCAGCAGCATCGCGGTGTGGCCGTCATGGCCGCAGGCGTGCATGGCATTGGCGGTTTTGGAGGCATACTCAAGCCCGGTCTGCTCGTGGATCGGCAGCGCGTCCATATCGGCGCGCAACCCGATGACCTTGCCCGAGGTGTCGGACTTGCCCTTGATCACGCCGACAACGCCGGTGCGGCCGATGCCGGTGACGATCTCGTCGCAGCCGAATTCCTTTAGCTTGTCTGCCACCAGCGCCGAAGTGCGGTGGGTTTCGAACAGGATTTCGGGGTTCTCGTGAAGATCACGGCGCCAGGCGGTGATTTCCTCCTGAAGCTCGGCAAAACGGTTCTTGACCGGCATAGTGTCACTCCTTGTTTTTATCATGTGCGGCGCCACATGCGCCGCCGGGTTTGCTGTCGCAGGCGCCATAGGCACCCGCGAGGGTCCGTGGCCGGATCAGGCCGCGGGCATTCTGCCTTCGACGATTTCCGCGAACCAGCTGATGCCGGCCGGGATGATCTCGTCGTTGAAATCGTATTCGGGGTGATGCAGGCCCGCGCTGGGGCCGTTGCCCAGACGGATCATCGCCCCGGGGCGCTCCTGCAGCATAAAGGAAAAGTCCTCACCGCCCATCAGGATCGGCACATCCTCGCAGATACCAACCGCCTGCGCCGCGGCGCGGGCGTATTCCGTGGCCGCATCGTCGTTGATGGTGACCGGCACGCCGATGCGCATTTCCAGCTCGACCGAGCCGCCAAAGGTCGCCGCCACGCCTTCGGCGATTTCCTTGATCCGCTTTGGGATCATCGCGCGCACGTCTTCGGAGTGGGTGCGGATGGTGCCGCGGACCTCTGCCTTGTCGGGGATCACGTTGAACGCCTTGGAAGAGGTCTCGGCGCTGGTCAGCGACATCACCGCCTTCTCCACCGGATCCATGTTGCGCGAAACGATGGTCTGTAACGCGGTGATCATATGGCACATCATCACCGTGGTATCGACGGTCATGTTGGGTTTGGCGCCGTGGCCGCCACGCCCGCTCAGATGCAGGGTGAATTCGTCGACCGAAGCCAGGATCGGCCCGGGACGGATGGCGAATGTGCCTGCTTCGATGCCGGGGCTGTTGTGGATGGCATAGACTTCGTCGATGCCGAAACGCTCCATCATCCCGTCTTTGACCATGGCCTCGCCGCCATTGCCGCCTTCTTCGGCAGGCTGGAAAATCATCACAGCGGTACCGTCAAAATTGCGGGTCTCCGCAAGGTATTTGGCAGCCCCGAGCAGCATTGCGGTGTGACCGTCATGCCCGCAGGCGTGCATCGCGTTGGGGATCTTGGAGGCATGCGGCAGGCCGGTCTGTTCCTGCATTGGCAGCGCGTCCATATCGGCGCGCAGACCGATGGCACGCCCCTTGCTGTCGCTCTTGCCGCGGATCACCGCAACGACGCCGGTGCGGCCGATCCCTGTCACGACCTCATCACAGCCAAATTCTTTCAGCTTTTCCGCCACCAGGGCAGAGGTGCGGTGGGTGTCGTAAAGGATCTCGGGGTTTTCGTGGATGTCGCGGCGCCAGGCTGCGACCTCTTTCTGAAACTCTGCGGCGCGGTTCTTGACTGGCATTCTCGATCTCCTCAGGCGGCGGGCATACGTCGTTCGACCAGTTCGGCGAACCAGCTGCACCCCAGCGGGATGGCATTGTCGTCAAACACATAGGCCGGGTGGTGGCACATGGCGGTGTCGCCATTGCCGAGGAACATATACGCGCCGGGGCGCTCTTCCAGCATATAAGCGAAATCCTCGGACGGCATGATCGGGTCAGTGTTGTCGACCACATCGGCAGAGACTGCACGGGCAGCTTCGACGGCGTAACCTGTCTCCTCTTCGGTGTTGATGGTGACGGGATAGCCCGGCGACCATTCGACCTTTGCCTCGGCGCCATAGGCGGCAGCGACGTTTTCCGCGATCTGGCGCACCCAGCCTTCGGCCTGCTGGCGGTACTCGGTATCGAGAGTGCGCACGGTGCCCTGCAGACGGGCGGTATGCGCAATAACGTTGGAGGCAGTGCTGTCGGTTTCAAAGGTGCCGACGGTCAGGACCACGCGTTTCACCGGGTTCACATTGCGCGACACGATGGAATGCAGCGACACCACGATCTGCGACGCCACCAAAGTCGTGTCGATGGCATCATGCGGCGCCGCCGCATGGCCGCCCTTGCCGGTCACGGTGATTTCGAACTCGTCCGAGGACGCCAGCAGCGCCCCGGGGCGGATAGCAAACTGTCCGACAGGCAGGCCAGGCATATTGTGGAGACCATAGACTTCCTGAATACCCCAGCGCTCCATCAGCCCGTCATCGCACATCGCCTTGCCGCCAGCGCCGCCTTCTTCGGCAGGCTGGAAGATCAGCACGACCTTGCCATCAAAGTTGCGCGTCTCGGACAGGTATTTCGCCGCGCCCAGCAGAATCGAAGTGTGGCCGTCATGACCGCAGGCGTGCATCACGCCCGGCGTTTTCGAGGCATAATCGACACCCGAGGCTTCGGTGATGGGCAGCGCATCCATGTCGGCGCGCAATCCGATGACCCGGCCCGAGGTGTTGGTCTTGCCTTCGATCACCGCGACGACGCCGGTGCGGCCGATGCCGGTGGTGATATCGGTGAGACCAAATTCCTTCAGCCGTTCCTCCACAAATCCGGCGGTCTTGTGAACCTCGTACATCAGTTCCGGATTCTCATGCAGGTGGCGGCGCCATTTGGTGATTTCATCCTGCAGATCGGCAAAACGGTTTTTGACTGGCATCCTGTTCCTCTTGCGTTGTGCCCGCACGGCTGCGGTTCCGGGGCACTGTCAGTCAATTAAGTTGCGTTAGCAAGTATCACAAGCAGACGAGCTGCCATGCAAAACGCATCAAAGCGAACCAATTTTGGCCTCCGAAATTTCACCCCCATTAAATCAATGATTTAACCCGAACCAATTTGCAGATTTGCACTGCTGCATTGGTTCGCCCCCGAAAAAATATTTGTATTTGCACAAAATAGCGGCCCAGGGAGTGGGCCAATGAAAACGGGCTGCATCGCCCTGCGATACAGCCCGTCCGTGTTCAGAATATGCATCAGGCGCCCAAGCACCGGGCCCTTGGATCAGGCCGCCAGCCGGTCCACCAACTGCCGCATGAAATCGTGACCGGCGTTGAACTGAGCGACGGTGATGAATTCATTCGGCTGGTGCGCCTGGGCAATATCGCCAGGGCCACAGATGACAGCGGAATAGCCCGCTTCCTGGAATTGCCCCGCTTCGGTGCCATAGCTGACCACGTGGGTGCCATTGTCCCCAGTGATCATCCGCACCAGCGTTTCCGCTGCGCCCTCCTGTTCGGGGACGAGGCCCGGAACGTTGAACTTCTTTTCGATCTCGATTCGCGCCTCCGGGTGCACTGCCTGCATCTCGGCTTCGACGCGGCGCACTTCGGCCAGATAAGCCTCTTCCCAATCGGCAGCGTTTTCGCCGGGCACCACGCGGAAATCCATCACGAACCGGCAATCCTTGGCGGTGATGTTATGCGCCGTGCCACCTTCGATCATGCCGACGTGGCAGGTGGTATAGGGCGGCGTGAACATCGCCGGGATCTCCTCCGGCTCGGCAGCCGCATTTTCCGCATTACGGTGGTTGGCCCAATCGATCAACCGCGCCCCCTGCATCACCGCGCTGACCCCGGTGTGCATCAGCGAGCTGTGCACCTCGAAGCCCACAAGGTGCGTATCATAGCCGATACCGCCCTTGTGGCCGGTCACCGCCTTCATCATCGACGGCTCGCCAACGATGACGGCACCGCCCTTGGGCAGCACGGGCTGCATGGCCTCGATCATCGGCGGCGCGCCGGTGCAGCCGATTTCCTCGTCAAAGGAAAGCGCCAACTGCAGCGGACGGTTGACGCCGCGCCGGTGCGCCTCGACCAGAGCCCAGATCGCCAGCGCGTCGAACCCCTTCATATCGCAGCAGCCGCGCCCGTAGTATTTGCCGTCACGCTCCACCACGGTGAAAGGATCGCTCTCCCAAGGCTGGCCGTCGACCGGCACCACATCGGTATGGCCGGACAGGACCACCGCCCCTTCGACAATCGGTCCGGCATGGGCAAAGACCGCAGCCTTGTGCGGCTGATCGGGATCGACCCAGCGGTGCGGCGTGATGCCATGGCTGCTCAGGTACTCTTCGACCCATTCGACCAGCGGCAGATTCGTGTCCCGGCTGACGGTGGGAAAGGAAACCAGTTTCTCCATCAGCTCCAGCGGCGTCAGAATATCAGCCACAGGATCAATACCCACTGTCGGTGGTCAGAACGAAATGACCCGGCTCTAGCTCAAGGTACTCTGACGGCTCCGGCTTGTAGTCGGTGCCGTGAATGGGCGAGGGAATCGGTTTGAAGTTCAGATCCTTCTCGCTCTTGCGCTTGCGCGGATCGGCGATAGGCACGGCCTTCATCAGCGCCTGGGTATAGGCGTGCAGCGGGTTGGCAAAGACGCGGTCGCGCGGGCCGATTTCAACGATCCGGCCCAGATACATCACGCCCACCTGATGGCTGACGCGTTCGACGACGGCCATGTCGTGGCTGATGAACAAGAAGGACAGCCCCAATTCGGCCTGCAGTTCCATCATCAGGTTCAGAACCTGCGCCTGCACCGACACGTCCAGCGCCGAGACCGCCTCGTCCGCGACGATCAGTTTGGGATTGAGCGCCAGCGCCCGGGCAATGGCGATCCGCTGCCGCTGACCACCGGACATTTCATGCGGATAGCGGCGCATGAAGCTGCGCGGCAGGTGCACACGGTCGAACAGCGAGGCAACGCGATCCTGCAGTTCCGAGCCCGAGGCGAGCCCGTAGTTGCGCATCGGTTCAGCCACCTGATCCAAGAGCTGCATCTGCGGATTGAGCGAGGCAAAGGGATCCTGGAAGATCATCTGCATGTCGAGACGCGCCTTGTGCATCTGCGAATTGCTGAGCCCCAGAATATCGCGCCCCTCGAAATTTACCTGCCCCGACATGGGTTCGACCAGACGGAGAATCGAGCGTCCGGCGCTGGATTTACCACAACCGGATTCGCCGACCAGCGACAGGGTCTGGCCCTTGAACACCTTGAACGAGACGTCCTCGACCGCGTGCACATTGGCAACGGTACGGCGCAGCACCCCGCCTTTGACCGGGAAACGGGTGGTCAGGTTCTTAACCTCAAGAAGCACCTCATCGGTGCCCTTGATAGGTTCGATCTTCTGGTCCTCGACGCCCATCAGTTTCATCGGTTCGGGGTAGTCCTTACCGATCATTTCTCCCAGTTTTGGCACAGCGGCCAGCAGGGCACGGGTATAGTCGTGCTGCGGGTTTTCAAAGATCTCGGTGACGGTGCCTTCTTCGACCTTGTTGCCGCGGAACATAACCACCACGCGGTCCGCCATTTGCGCCACAACCGCCATATCGTGGGTGATGAACATCACCGCAGTGCCGGTTTCCCGCTTCAGCCGGTCCATCAGGGCCAGAATTTCGGCCTGAATGGTCACATCAAGCGCGGTGGTCGGCTCATCCGCAATAAGAAGGCGCGGCTCACAGGCCATCGCCATCGCGATCACCACACGCTGACGCATACCCCCGGACAGCTCATGCGGGTATTGCTTCAGGCGCCGTTCGGGTTCGGGGATGCGCACCTGACGCAAAAGTTCCAGCGCCCGCTCTTCTGCCTGTTTTTTAGTCATGTTCTTATGGATGCGCAGACCTTCGGTCAGTTGGCGCCCCACAGTGAACACCGGGTTGAGCGCAGTCATCGGCTCCTGGAAGATCATTCCGATCTCGTTGCCGCGAATCTGCTTCATCATCTCCTGTTCGGCCTTGGCCAGGTCGGTGGTTTCACCGCCACGGCCATTGAACAGCAGTTCCCCACCCGCGATTTCGCCGCCGCCGAACTCGACGAGACGCATCAGGGAGAGGGAAGAAACCGATTTCCCCGAACCGGATTCGCCCACGATACAAACGGTTTCGCCCGGGTTGACGTCAAACGAGACATCCTCAACCCCGACGACCGGGCCGTCCTTGGTCTGAAATTCGACCCGCAAGCCCTTAATTTGTGCAATTGGTTGGTCCAGCACCCCAGTCGTCCCCTTATCGGTAAATCGTTATCCGCTGCATCGTTGGCAGTCTTTCAAGGCCGAGATGTAAGCTGATCATTGAAGCTTCGTCAAACCAATGGGCGGCGTTAAGCGAAATTTTGGATCCGAAGGCTTGCAATTTCCGCAAACTCTGTTTCGATACCTCCCAGTGTCTGCCCGGGCAATCTGGCGCGCAGGACCGGCCATGGCCGAAGCTGGCGCATTAGATTTCAATCGTTTAACGCGTGGGGCGGAACGACAAACCATCCGCAATCTTGCGGCAACAGGCTGGGCCACGCATCGCCCGGCCGCAAAAAGACACAAGAACACCGTTTCTGTGTTCGACAAGGAGAGTGTGAAAATGAAACTCAAGACCCTTTTGATGGGGGCTATTGCTTCTGCAGCGCTTGCTCCGGCAGCGTTTGCCGAGCGCGGCGCCGACGGTCAGGTGAACATCATCTACTGGCAGGCGCCCTCGATCATGAACCCGTTCCTGTCGGGCGGCACCAAAGACGTTGAAGCCTCCTCGCTGGTCATCGAACCTCTGGCGCGCTACGACCCCAACGGTGCAATGGTTCCCTTCCTGGCCGAAGAGATCCCGACCGTCGCCAATGGCGGTGTGAGCGAGGACCTGACTTCCATCACCTGGAAGATCAAGGCGGGCCTCACCTGGTCTGATGGCACCCCCTTCACCTCCAAAGACGTGAAGTTCACCTACGACTACTGTACCCATCCCGAAGGCGGCTGCGCGCAGGTCACCAAATTCGAAGGCGTGACCTCGGTCGAAACCCCCGACGATCTGACCGTCAAGGTCACTTTCGAAGGCCCGACCCCCTTCCCTTACGGCCCCTTCGTTGGCGGTGAAAGCCCGATCATCCAGGCCGCTCAGTTCGCCGAATGCCTGGGCGCCAAAGCCCCCGAGTGCACCGAGGCCAACTTCAGCCCGATCGGCACCGGTCCCTTCGTGGTCGACGAGTTCAAACCGAACGACGTGATCACCCTGTCGGCCAACCCGAACTACCGTGACCCGGCCAAACCGGCCTTCGCCAAGGTACTGTTCAAAGGTGGCGGCGACGCAACTGCGGCCGGTCGTGCCGTGATGGAAACCGGCGAATTCGATTACGCCTGGAACCTGCAGCTGGCACCCGATGTGATTGCCCAGATGGAAGCAGGCGGCAAAGGCGTTGCTGTGGCAGGCTTTGGCCCGCTGGTTGAGCGTATCATGCTGAACAACACCAACCCTGATCCGGCGCTTGGCCCGGACGAGCGTTCGGTTGTACGCCCGCACCCCTTCCTGAGCGATCCTGCGGTTTACAAAGCCATGTCCATGGCGATCGACCGCCCGCTGCTGGTTGAAATCGGTTACGGCAAAGCCGGTAAAGTGACCTGTAACTGGGTTCCCGCACCTGCCGTCTACGCAGCAGATATTGCTGGCTGTGACGTTCAGGACATCGCTGGCGCCAACAAGATGCTGGACGAAGCAGGCTACAAAGACACCAACGGTGACGGCGTTCGCGAAACTCCGGATGGCAAGCCGATGAAGGTTCTGTACCAGACTTCGACCAACGCCGTGCGTCAGGACTTCCAGGCCCTGATCAAACAGTGGTGGAGCGAGATCGGTATCGAAACCGAACTGCGTAACGTCAACGCATCCGTCTTCTTCGGTGGCGACCCGGGTTCCCCGGACACCTTCCAGAAGTTCTACGCGGACGTGGAAATGTACGCCAACACCTTCAACGGCACCGACCCGCAGTCCTACTTCGGCAACGGCCTGTGCGACAAGGCACCGACTCCGGCATCCCAGTGGCAGGGTGAGAACATCTCCCGCTTCTGTGACGAAGAGTTCGACGCTCTGCACGCTGAGCTGACCAAGACTGCCGATGCAGGCAAGCGCGCCGAAATCGGCCAGCAGCTGAACACGATGATCTTCGAAAAAGGTGGCATGATCCCGCTGGTTCACCGTGGTCGTCTGTCCGGTCAATCCAACACCCTGGGTGGCCACGTCCTGAACGTCTGGGACAGCGAACTCTGGGATGCGGCTGACTGGTACCGCATCAAGTAAGGCAGGCTAGCCTCTCCTGAGGCCCCGGTGTTCCACCGGGGCCTCTTGCCATTTACGCCCAGATCCGCTTTAGCGCGCGGGTATAATGGACCCGAGGCCTCCGGCCCTGCTTCCTAATTCTGAAATCGAACATCAAAGGCGCCCACCTGATGCTGACCTTTACAATCAGGCGACTGATCCTATCGGTTCCGACGCTGCTGTTCATCAGCCTCGTGATTTTCCTGCTGCTGGAGCTCGCCCCTGGCGATCCCATGGCGCAGGTCCCGCTGACCGTCCCCCCCGAAGTAAAAGAAAAGATGCGCGAGGCCCTTGGCCTTGGCCAACCCGCCCATATCCGGTTCTGGAAGTGGCTTGTGCAGTTCTTCTGGATCGAGCCGCAGGTCATGATTGACCACTACTTCGGCTCCAATTTTTCCGAAGGCGATCTGCGCGTGATCTCCTGGCAGACCCGTTCGCCCGTCATGGACATCGTGATCCAGCGTATGCCGCAGACCCTGTGGGTTGTCGGTACCGCCTATGTGGTTGCAATCCTGATCGCCCTGCCCATCGGGATCTACTCGGCCTACCGCCAATACAGCTGGTTCGACCAGATGGGCACCTTCGTGTCCATGGTCGGCTTCTCCGTGCCGCCGTTCTTCTCCGGCGTGCTGGTCATCGTGATCTTCTCGGTGCAGCTTGGATGGTTCCCGTCGATCTATGACACCACCCTGGTCGTTGACAGCTGGGACGCCTTCGTCAAACAGCTGCAACAGATGATCATGCCTGTAATGGTGCTGGCACTGCAGATCACCGCCCAGCTGAGCCGCTTCATGCGGGCCTCGATGCTGGACAACCTCAATCAGGACTACGTGCGCACCGCCCGTGCCAAGGGTCTGAGCGAATATACCGTGGTCATGGTGCACGTGCTGCGCAACTCGATGATCCCGGTTGTCACTGTGATCGCACTGGGGATCCCAGCGATCTTCGGCGGCGCCATCATCACCGAGCAGGTGTTCAAGGTGAACGGAATCGGTCAGCTACTGATCGGCGCCATTCAGGCCAACGACCTGCCGATGGTGCAGACCCTGACCTTCATCTTCGCGGTGCTGATCGTGATGTTCAATCTGATCGCCGACGTACTGTACGGCATTCTTGACCCAAGGATCCGCTATGACTGAGCTGAGCAATCCTGTCCCGAGCAACCCGCCGCGCAGCCAATGGCTGGACGTGTGGGATCAGTTCAAATCTCACCGTGGCGCCCTGATGGGCGGGGCGCTGTTCCTGTTCATCATTCTGGCCGTGTATCTAGGCCCCATGTTCTGGGATATCGAAGCCACCAGGATCGATATCCGCGCGCGGAACCAGGGTCCAAGCTGGGCGCATCCCTTCGGCACCGACCAATTGGGCCGCGATATGCTGGCCCGGATGATGGCCGGTGGATCGACCTCCGTTTCGGTGGGTCTGACGGCCATGCTGCTGGCGCTGTTCCTGGGTTCCTTCGTGGGTGTTGTCGCGGGCTTTTTCAAGAAGCTGGACGGGCCGCTGATGCGTCTCACCGACCTGTTCCTTGCGCTGCCCCTGCTGCCGCTTCTGCTGGTGATGATGCTGTTGTTCCGCGAACCGCTGAACGCGGCCTTTGGCCCCGAACAGGGGATCTTCATCCTGATCGTGACCTCGATCGGCGTGACCAGCTGGATGCCCACGGCGCGGATCGTGCGTGGCGATGTCCTGGCCATCAAGGAGCGTGAATTCGTTCTGGCGGCCCGCTCCATCGGTACCTCGGATGGCAAGCTTATCACCCGACACATCCTGCCGAACGTGCTGTCGCCGATCATGGTGTCCGCGACGCTGGGGATCGCCACCGCGATCATCACCGAAAGCTCGCTGTCGTTCCTTGGTCTTGGCTTCCCGCCGGACTTCCCAACCTGGGGCCGTCTGCTGTTTGATGCCACCGACTATCTGCAGCAGTACCCTGAGCGCGTGTTCTGGCCCGGTATGGCGATCTCGCTGACCGTTCTCAGCGTCAACTATCTGGGTGACGGCCTGCGTGATGCGCTGGATCCGCGTATCCGGGGCCGCTGAGCCGCAAGCCAGACGGGACACACCCGCACATATTCAAATAAGAACATAACCACCGGCCGCCCCAACAGGGCGGCCGGTTTGTTTTGGGGCACCCTGCCCCATCTGGATTCATTTTCTGCCAGCCCTCCGCTACCGGGAACTTTGTCCTGCAGATACCCGTCGACAACTGCGATACTGGCCTTGCTCGCTTGGATATTTCGCGCCATTTCGGGAAAAAGTTCCGATTTCCGGTATGGAGAGTATCATGTTCGAAACGTTCGGTTTTGAAGAGACCACCGCACGCCAGGCTTCTGTCCTGTTCGCGTTGGGGCTGGGCCTTGTCTTTGGCGCGCTGGCGCAATTGACCCGGTTCTGCCTGCGTCGCACCATCGACGGCAGTGACCGCCGCGAAGCCGCTGGCGTCTGGGCCATGGCGCTGGCCATTGCTGTGCTCGGCACCCAGGCCGCCGTCTTGCAGGGCTGGATCAGCTTTGACGATCACCGCCTACTCGCCGCAGATCTGCCGGTGCTGGCCGTCATCGCAGGTGGTCTGATGTTCGGGGTCGGCATGATCCTGACCCGGGGCTGCGTGTCCCGGCTGATGGTTCTCAGCGGCAGTGGCAACCTGCGCGCCCTGCTAGTTATCTCGGTCTTTGCGATCACCGCCCATGCCACGCTGAAGGGTGTTCTGGCGCCACTGCGCACCAGCCTTGGCGCCGTCACTGTTCCGCTCGGCGATTACGCCACGCTGGCGGCCCTGCCCGGCGGCGCGCTCGTCTGGGGCCTGCTGATTGCGCTCGCCGCACTTGCCATTGCCCTGCGCTCTGGCAACCGTATCCCTGTGCTGGTTGGCGCGGCTGTGATTGGCCTGCTGGTCCCGCTGGCCTGGGTCGGCACTGGCTTTGTGCTGTTTGACGAATTCGATCCCATCGCGATGGAAAGCCTGTCCTTCACCGCGCCGTCTGCTGACACCCTGTTCTACGTCGTCGCCTCCAGCGCCGTCTCCGGCAGCTTTGGCACCGGTCTGGTGGGTGGCGTTCTGGTCGGCGCACTTGTTGCGGCCCTGCTGACCGGACAGTTCAAGTGGCAGAGCTTTGAAAGCCCCGCCCAGACAGGACGCTATCTGGCAGGTGCCGTGCTAATGGGCATCGGCGGCGTGCTGGCCGGTGGCTGCACCGTTGGCGCCGGTCTGGCCGGGGTTCCCACCCTTGGCGTGGCTGCTCTGCTGGCGATCCTGTCGATCCTGCTGGGCGGCAGCCTCACCCAAGCGCTGCTCAGCGCAGACCCTTCCGGATCCGCCGGACGGCAAGCCACACCAGCCCCACAACCGGCAGAGTGATCAGCGCGGTCATCATCCCCTTGCTGAGCCCCAGCGGTCCGGCAAGGGGATAAAGCGCATAGGACGCGAGCGACACCGCATAGTAGCTGATTGCCACCACAGACAGCCCTTCGACCGTATGCTGAAGCCGCAGCGCCATATCGGCGCGGCGGTCCATGCTTTCCAGCAAGGCCTGATTCTGCGCGCTGCGCTCCACATCCACCCGGGTGCGCAAAAGCTCCCCCGCCCTGCGTGCCCGATCGGCCAGCGTCACCAGTCGCTTTTCAGTGGACTTCACCGTACGCATGGCCGGCTCATAGCGGCGCAGCATGAATTCCGCGAAGGTCTGGAAGCCTTCCAGACGTTCCTCCCGCAACAGCCTGATCCGCTGGTTCACCAGCGCCTCATAAGCGCCGGTGGCGCCAAAGCGGAAGGCCGCGCGGGCGGCCATCGCCTCCAGCTCGGCCGAGACCGTCAGAAGGTGCGACAGGGTCTGTTCTGCCGGAACGCTGCTGCCGGTCATTTCCGCCATAATTTCACTCAGATGGGTGTCCAGCCCTCCGATGGTAGGCGACAGTCCCCGGGCACGGGAAAAGCCCAGCATCGACATGGCGCGATAGGTCTCGATCTCGCACAAGCGCTGCACGATGCGGCCAATCCTGCGGCTGCCGGTTTCGCGGTTCACGAAGGCAGCAAACCGCATGTGCCCCGCCGGATCGATCCGGAAATCCCCGGCCACCACCGCATTGTCGTCCAGCACCTGCGACACCGCCATGCTTTCGGGCACCAGCCAGTCCTGCAGCTTTGATTTGATCTCCGCCGTGTCCGGACGTGGCAGGACACGGAGCATCAGTGAGGTGATCCGCTGCCCCGGCGCATGTTCCAGCCAATCGCCAGGCAGCACCTCGAAATCAACCGGGTCAAAGGGCCGTTCGCTGACACCGTCACTGTAGAGCGTGTAGCTGACGAATTCGGTGTGCTGTTCCCACTTCAGGGTGTGGCGCCCCAGCTGGGCCGCATGATGGGTGGCGCCCGGTTTCGGGTGCGGCGCGCCGTGGCGGTCCAGCAGATCGATCAGATGCGCAAGATCCAAGCCGCGGTCCCGGTGCACGGCTTCCTCGGGCTGTTTCACCGCCAGATAGATCACGGTGCTTGGGCTTTTCATGGTCGGAAAAGGACGCGCGTGCAGCTCATTGGCAAGCTGATAGCGCAACGGGTGATCCTGGATCGGGGGCATCACGGTCTCCACTGGTACAGGGCGACCATAGCCAAAACCACAAGACCTGTAAAGAATGTATGCAATTCAACACCTTAGCAGGATACAACAGTATACAACGCGGTCGCATGCAGCATAGGCTAGCCGCAGAATGCAGAAAAGGCGCCCCACAAGAGGCGCCTTTTCCGAGTGTTACAGCCCGCAGGCCTGTGGAACTGATCAGCTGATCTTGGTCAGCAGATCGTCCAGCGATTTTTTCGCATCGCCGTAGAACATCCGGGTGTTCTCTTTGTAGAACAGCGGGTTCTCGATGCCGGAGTAGCCGGTGCCCTGGCCGCGCTTGGACACGAAGACCTGTTTCGCCTTCCAGCATTCCAGAACCGGCATACCGGCGATGGGGCTGTTGGGGTCTTCCTGCGCAGCAGGGTTCACGATGTCATTGGAACCAATAACGATGGCCACATCAGTTTCCGGGAAGTCCTCGTTGATCTCGTCCATTTCCAGAACGATGTCATAAGGCACCTTCGCTTCGGCCAAGAGAACGTTCATGTGGCCCGGCAGACGACCCGCAACCGGGTGTATCGCAAAGCGCACGTTCTTGCCCTTGGCGCGCAGACGCTTGGTCAGCTCGGAAACCGACTGCTGTGCCTGTGCAACGGCCATGCCGTAGCCCGGGATGATGATGATGTTGTCGGCCTCTTCCAGGGCCTGCGCAACACCGTCGGCGTCGATCGCAACCTGTTCGCCTTCAACTTCCATCGCCGGACCCGAAGTGCCGCCAAAGCCGCCCAGGATCACCGAGATGAAGGAGCGGTTCATCGCCTTACACATGATGTAAGAGAGGATCGCACCCGAGGAGCCAACCAGAGCACCCACAACGATCAGAAGGTCGTTGCCAAGGGAGAAACCGATCGCCGCCGCGGCCCAGCCCGAGTAGCTGTTCAGCATCGAAACAACCACCGGCATGTCGGCGCCACCGATGCCCATGATCAGGTGGTAGCCGATGAACAGCGCCATGATCGTCATCAGGAACAGCGGCAGCAGCGCGCCGGTGTTGAAGTACCAGATCAGGGCCAGCAACGAGATTGCCGCCGCACCTGCGTTCAGCATGTGGCCACCGGGCAGTTTCGTCGCCGCCGAGCCGACCTTGCCCGCCAGTTTGCCATAAGCAATGACAGAGCCGGTAAAGGTCACCGCACCGATGAAGATACCCAGGAACAGCTCGACCCGCAGGATTGCGATCTCGACGCCGTCCTTCTTGGCCAGCAGCTTGGCAAAGCCCTCAAGCGAGGCTTTGGCGCTGTCGTCCATGGCCATAACGCGGCCCAGTTCGACATGGGCGATAAAGCCCACGAAAACCGCTGCCAGACCGACCAGCGAGTGCATCGCCGCAACCAGTTCCGGCATCTGGGTCATCTGCACCCGGTTAGCCAGGAAGTAGCCGATGATGCCGCCACCAGCGATCAGCACCAGCGACAGCAGCCACAGGCCCGAACCGGGGCCGATCAGCGTGGCGAAAACCGCCAGCGCCATGCCAGCGATCCCGTACCAGACCGCACGTTTTGCGCTTTCCTGTCCCGACAGACCACCCAGCGAGAGGATGAAGAGAACAGCCGCGACCACATAGGCCGCCGTGGTAAATCCGTATTCCATCTGTTTTCCCTCGCTCTTAAGACTTCTGGAACATGGCGAGCATGCGCCGTGTCACAAGGAAGCCGCCGAAAATATTGATACCGGCCATGAAGACCGAGAGCGCTGCCAGCAGGATCACCAGGAAGGAGCCGGAGCCGATCTGCATCAGCGCGCCCAGGATGATGATCGAGGAGATCGCGTTGGTCACCGCCATCAGAGGTGTGTGCAGGCTGTGCGCCACGCCCCAGATCACCTGGAAGCCGACAAAGACCGCCAGAACGAAGACGATGAAGTGCTGCATGAAGCTGGCCGGAGCCACGAGACCCACGCCCAAGAGCAGCGCCGCGCCGATCACCAAGAGGGTGACCTGTTGCTTGGTCTGCTGTTTGAAGGCCGCGATTTCCTGCGCGCGCTTTTCTTCCGCGGTCAGCTCTTTCGGCGCTTCGGGTTTCTTCTGCGCCGCGATGGCCTGAACCTTTGGCGGCGGCGGCGGGAAGGTGATTTCCTTGTCGAAAGTCACCGTTGCGCCGCGGATCACGTCGTCTTCCATGTCATGCACGATCTGACCGTCCTTTTCAGGGGTCAGGTCGGTCATCATGTGACGGATGTTGGTCGCATAAAGTGTCGAGGACTGCGCGGCCATACGGCTCGGGAAGTCGGTGTAGCCGATGATGGTGACGCCGTTGTCGGTGACAACTTTCTCATCCATCACGGTGCCTTCGACGTTACCGCCCTTTTCGGCTGCAAGGTCGACGATGACCGAACCCGGCTTCATCGCCGCAACCATGTCCTCAAGCCAGAGCTTGGGCGCTTCGCGGTTGGGGATCAGCGCGGTGGTGATCACGATGTCCACTTCAGGGGCCAGTTCGCGGAACTTCGCGAGCTGTGCTTCGCGGAACTCGGGGCTGGAGACAGCCGCATAGCCGCCGGTCGCCGCGCCGTCCTGCTGTTCCTCTTCGAAATCGAGGTAGACGAATTCAGCGCCCATCGATTCGACCTGCTCTGCCACTTCCGGGCGCACGTCAAACGCATAGGTCACAGCGCCCAGGCTGGTGGAGGCGCCGATGGCTGCCAGACCGGCCACACCTGCGCCCACGACCAGGACCTTGGCCGGGGGCACCTTGCCTGCAGCGGTGATCTGACCGGTGAAGAAGCGGCCAAAGTTGTTGCCCGCCTCGATCACGGCACGGTAGCCGGCGATATTCGCCATCGAGGACAGCGCGTCCATCTTCTGCGCGCGGCTGATGCGCGGCACCATTTCCATGGCGATGACATTGGCGCCCTTGGAGCGCGCCAGTTCCAGGCCTTCCTCGTTGCCACCGGGGTTGAAGAAGGAGATCAGCGTCTTACCCGCTGTCATCCGCTTCAATTCGGTGTCAGTCGGAATGCGCACCTTGGCGACGATATCCGATGTCTTCCACAGCGCGGCTGCGGTTTTCACGATTTCGACGCCAGCCTCTTCATAGGCGGCATCGCTGAAACCAGCCAGTTGACCGGCACCGGTTTCGATGGCGCAGTCATAGCCGAGCTTTTGCAGCTGCTTGGCAGAGTCCGGCGTCATCGCGACGCGCGCCTCGCCTTTCATTACTTCCTTTGGTGTACCTATTCTCACCTTGTCGGTCCCCCTCGTCTTGCCCGTGCCAGCAAAGCACCGGGTACGGATCGCAAATATTTTGATTATCCTGCGCAACATTTTTGCGCAAGCGTTTCGCCGCGTCGCCGCATCATTTTGCCGCGACGCCGCATGAACTTTAGACCCAGCGGCGTACCTTTCCTTCGTAGCGCGCCCAGTCCTGACGGAATGTCCGCCGCATTCTGTTTTCTTCGGGTTCGATGAATCGCCGTTCCAAAATCCAGACGAATATCGGAACCAGCGGCAAGGACAGCACCGCGTCAAACCGCAGGATCAGCCCGGCCAGAACCAGGATGTCGCCCAGATAAATGGGATTGCGGCTGCGGCTGAAGATCCCCGATTGCACCAAGCGGCTTGGTGTCTGGTGGGGAATGATGGTGGTGTGCTGGCGCCGCATCTCGACCACCGCAAGAAGCATCAGAAGGATGCCCCCCCCGACCAATATTCCACCAAGGAAATCCGCCCACGCCCCGCCAAAGGTCAGCCCATAGGGCAGATAGCTGGCCTGCAGCCACGCCAGGATAAGGCAGGCAAACAACCAGACGGGAGGCATATCAATCCAGCGCATCAGGCGCACACCATCGCGATATCCGGGGCAGAGTACAAGTTCATCGAGCGCAAAGTCCTCTTATCCGGCCGACAGGTCCAGCCCGCGGCGCCGTTGTGCGCAAAGAAAAGGACAAAATGTCCAAAATGGCCCCAAAACGGCGAATCTGTTCCGGGATGCGGCATGATCCTGCACAATTCTACGGGCTTTCCTACGTATACTTTTGCATGCTGACCGGGTGCGGGGTCATTCCCACTCCATTTCCTCGAAGACCCGCCCGGCGTTCTTGGTAGCGAGTTCCTCGAAGGTATCGAGCCCCTTCCAGCGTTCCTGGTCCACATAGTAAGCGCCAGCCAGATCACCACCCTCGTCGATATGGGCGCCGATCTTCGCTCGCAGATCTGTGAGGTAGTCGTAGGTGTAGCGGCGCACCTGCGCGAGGTTGGTCGGATGGCCATGCCCCGGGATCACATAGGTCGGGTTCAGCGGCTCCATCTTGGTCTCCCAGGTTTCCAGCCAGCAGGAGGTACAGCTCCCCTCAAAGATCGGCAGCATGCGTTCGTGAAAGGCCATGTCCCCGGCAATCAGCATGTTCCATTGCGGCAGCCAGACCTGCGTATCGCCCGGGTCATGCGCGGGCCCCATGTGCATCACCTTGATCTCCACACCACCAAGAGACAGGTCGTATTTGTCTTCAAAACTTAGGTTTGGCGTCACGATCCGGGTGCCTTCGGCCTTGTCGCGGTTGTAGCGCTCCATGCCCTGCAGGATGAAATCGGCCTCTTCGGTGAAGGCTTCGATCGCATCCACATGCGCCAGAATATCGACGCCCTGATCGACCCAGTAGGAATTGCCCAGCATCGCATGGCCCTGGCCGTTTTCATTGATCACCAGAACCACCGGCTGATCGGTCACCGCCTTGATCTCATCGTGAAGCGCCGACGCCAGACGCACCGAAGCGCCGCCGTTGATGACCACGACGCCCTCGTCGGTCACGATAAATGACAAATTGTTGTTGTGTCCTGAGTTCTCGTAGGTCGGCGGCGCGGTGGCTCCGATGGCGGAAAACACATGCGGGATCACCTCGACCGGCTTAGAGTACAACTCGGATTGTGGGTACTGATCGGCAATGTCCTCGCTGGCCCATGCGGCGCCTGCGCTAAATGTCGCAATCAATGCAGCGGAAAAAATCGGTTTCATGGTGTCCTCCCAAAACAGCTGCGCAATAATTCACACTTATGAATATGATTGTAAATGGTCCCGGCAGAAAACCTTTGCCCAAGAGTGCCGACACGGAATTGTGACGGGACGGCTTTCTTGCCCTGCCCCGGCATGCCGTTAGGCTGGACGCAAACACGGGAGGACCGAACAGAATGACATCACAAGACACCACATCGCTGGCTGGAAAACATGCGCTGGTCACGGGCGGCGGCACCGGCATCGGCCTCGCCATCGCCCGCGCACTGGCCGCGCAGGGCGCCGAGGTCACCATCACCGGACGGCGACAGGAGGTGCTGGAGGAGGTCGCCACCAAGGGGCTGCACCCCATGGCGATGGATGTGCGCGACGAAGACGACATCGTGACCAAGATCCAGGCCGCCGTCGATGCGCGGGGCCCGATCCAGATCTGCGTCGCAAATGCCGGCGTTGCCGAGGGCAAGGCGCTACACAAGACCACGCTCGATTTCTGGCGCAACATGATGGCGACCAATCTGGACGGTGCCTTCCTGACCATCCGCGAGTGTCTGAAATCCATGCGCGAAACCGATTGGGGCCGGGTCATCACCGTTTCCTCGATCGCGGGTCTGCGCGGGCTCAAGGGCGGTGCCTGCTATTCCGCCAGCAAACACGGCATGATCGGCCTCACCCGCGCGCTGAGCGAGGATTACCTCGGCACGCCCTTCACCTTCAACGCGATCTGCCCCGGCTACGTAGATACCCCCATCGTGGAGCGAAACATCACCTCGATCTCGGCCCGAGCCGGTGTCAGCGAAGATGAAGCGCTGAAGATCATGACACACGCCAACCGCCACCAGCGTCTGATCGAGCCGGAAGAAGTCTCGGCTGCGGCCATGTGGCTCTGCGGGCCCGGATCACAATCCATCAACGGGCAGACCATCGAAATCTCCGGCGGCCAGACTTGATCGCAGGAATAGCCCCACACCACATTTCGCCGCCGGATTTCCGGCGGCGTTTTTGCGTGTCCTACAGAAATACCACACGCACTGGACAGGTTTTTGAATATCGGATACAAAATCCGAAACCTTCAAGCTTGAAACAGTTCAGGCCCTTCTTTTCAGCCCGCCAGACGAGGTTCCGATGACCGATTTTGCCGCCACCAAGGCCATGTTCGACCTGCCCGAAGGGGTGATCTACCTCGATGGCAACTCACTCGGCCCCCTGCCCAGCGCCGCCAAGGACCGCGTCGCCAACATGATGACCGAGGAATGGGGCAAGATGCTGATCACCGGCTGGAACAAGGCCGGATGGATGCAGAAATCCACGGCTGTCGGCAACCGCATCGCCCGGCTGATCGGCGCCGAAGAAGATCACGTGATCATGGGGGATACCCTGTCGATCAAGGTCTATCAGGCCGTCGCCTCGGCGCTGGAGATGAACCCGAGCCGCAAGGTGGTTCTGTCGGACAACGGCAACTTCCCGTCTGACCTCTACATCGTGCAGGGGCTGCTCAAATCGCTTGGCGCCGAGTATGAACTGCGCGTCGTCGACCCCGAGGCGGTGGCCGAGAACATCACCGATGATGTCGCTGTGCTGATGCTGACCGAGGTGGATTACCGCACCGGACGCAAGCACGACATGAAGACCCTCACCGCCAAGGCCCATGAGGCAGGCGCCCTGACCGTCTGGGATCTGGCGCATTCCGCAGGTGCCCTGCCGGTGGATCTGGCAGGCTGCAAGGCTGATTTCGCGGTCGGCTGCACCTACAAATACCTCAACAGCGGCCCCGGTGGCCCTGCCTTCATCTATGTGGCGCCGCGCCACGCCGAGGTTGCCCGTCCGGCGCTCTCCGGTTGGCTGGGACACGAGGCCCCTTTTGCCTTTGATCTTGATTACCGGCCAGGCCGCGGCATCGAACGCATGCGGGTCGGCACGCCACCGGTGATCCAGCTGACCTCGCTGGAAGCAGCGATGGACATCTGGGACCAGGTCGACATGCAGGATCTAAGGGCAAAATCCATCGAGCTCTGTGATCTGTTCATCGCCGAGGTCGAAGCCGTCTGTCCCGAGCTGGAGCTTGCCTCGCCGCGCGATGGCGACCAGCGTGGCAGCCAGGTCTCCTTCCGCTTCCGCGAAGGCTATGCCGCAATGCAGGCTCTGATCGAACGCGGCGTGATCGGAGATTTCCGTGCCCCTGACATCATGCGCTTTGGCTTTACCCCGCTATATATCGACTCCGACGACGTGCGCACCGCCGTGGCGATCGTGAAAGACGTGATGACAAACGATCTGTGGGACAATGACGCCTACAAACAGCGCGCCGCCGTGACCTGATCGTGAGTGGGGCGACGCATATCCTACCTTTGTGCAGGCCTGCGGGCTGGGTGGCGCTCTGGCGCCGCCTGGCTCAGTGCTGCCGGTTAAACCGGAGGACGCTTTCCTTTCCCTGATGTATAAAAGAGCAAGGAACAGGAAAGATCCAATGAGCAAATGCCCTCTTAACTCACCCTTTGACCCGGCCGAGGACGGCGCCGAAATGTCCTTTGACGGGCGCATGTCCTATGGCGACTACCTGTCGCTGGACGCGATCCTGACAGCGCAAAAGCCGCTGAGCGACGCCCATGACGAGATGCTGTTCATCATCCAGCATCAGACCAGCGAATTGTGGATGCGCCTTGCGGTGCACGAGTTGAACGCCGCCCGCGATTGCCTGCTGGCCGGTGATTCCCGGCAGGCGTTCAAGATGCTGGCCCGGGTGGCGCGGATCTTTGAGCAGCTGAATTCGGCCTGGGATGTGCTGCGCACGATGACGCCCTCGGACTACACTCATTTCCGGGGTTCACTGGGGCAGAGTTCGGGCTTTCAATCCTATCAGTACCGGCTGATTGAGTTCATGCTGGGCAACCGGAACAAAGCCATGCTGCGCCCCCACGCCCATGATGCGGATGTGACAGCCCTCTTGGAGAATGAACTGTCGCAGCCCTCGCTTTACGATGTGGCCCTGCGGCTTCTGTCGAACAGCCTGCCGCTGCCTGCCCAGGTACTGAGCCGGGATGTCTCCTTGCCCTACCAAGCCAGCGACGCGGTTATGCAGGCCTGGACCACGGTCTATCAGACCCCCGAGACCCATTGGGAGCTGTATGAGCTGGCCGAAAAACTAGTCGATTTCGAGGATTACTTCCGCCGCTGGCGGTTCAACCATGTGACCACAGTGGAACGAGTGATCGGCTTCAAACGCGGTACCGGCGGCACCGGCGGCGTCAGCTACCTGAAACGCATGCTGGAAGTGGAGCTGTTCCCCGAACTCTGGCACCTGCGCACCGAGCTGTAAGCCCGGCCCCCACCGCCGGTCAGGGCACTCTCCCGCCCGGCCTCGGATTTCATGCGAAACCCTCGCCCAGTTGGGCCCGGCGCCGCGCCGCGGCGTGAAAAAAAACTGCTGAGACGCGTTTTGAGGGGCAGATCTGCCCTCAAAAGCGCCTGTTCCAGTCTGGGATGTTCCGCTCCGCCTCAAGGGCAAGGCGCGCGATGCGCGCAGGCTGCGCCTCCCTTGACCCGGAGCGAAAC
>NZ_JAXGFT010000008.1:0-222718 GCF_041008785.1 Pseudophaeobacter sp. 1A16562
GTTCTTTGATCATTCCGATGATCTGTGCTTCTGTAAAACGGCTCTTTCGCATCTGTTTGCTCCATCAAGAGGTTGAGCAAACTCTACATTAAAGTGCGGGAGATTTCGGGGGGCAGGTCAATGCTCAGCTTAGTCCGTCGAGCTATGCGAACTCGCAACCAAATCCTCAACAGCAAGTATGGCATATCCTGCCCTCTACCATCCAACCGCCAGTTGGCAACGGGAGAGTGGCTTGATCCCTCCGCTTGGCGAGGTCCGTCGAGCCCAGAAACTCGAATGCCCAGTCTGGTTAGAGGGTGGAGAGCAGCGCGGAAGCACTTTTATACCTTTGGCTTGGAGAGGGTCGAGGCTCCGAGTTACATTGCCTATTCAGACTTCACAGAGCTGTTTGATTATTTCCCACCCGCTCCCAAGCTCTGACTGCTCCCCTCACACTGGTCACAGAAACCGCATAGCCCAAGGCAAAGTATCTCCATTCCCGCCACCAGCACCAGTCCCGCCCCAGCAACCGCCCCAGGTTTGGCGACGGGTCGGCTAAGCGGAAGAAAAGACTCGGAAGGCTAGGCTTCCTACCACCCCAGCCATCGGCCCTTTCTCGACAGATTAAGTACTCGGCTCACCCGTTAAGCCCCAAATCGCCACGGTTACGGTCCCGGTTTTTGGGGGAGTGTCGAGGAGGGGTGCACTGTTGCAACGGTTTGGCGCGTTGCGAACCGACCCTGGCCCTGTCATGGGCTAGCACTCTTGCCCGTTCATCCGACCGCATCGCGTTTAAGCTGATCCCGCTCCCGTAATGCGTTCGTAAAATAATAGAAAATTGCATATTTTTAATGGATTTCATTTAGTGAGAGATTGGTGGCCTCGCTTGGGGCCGAATCTTTTAATGTTTTCAGTGGTTGCGAGGCTGTTATGATAAAGGAGCACGAAGAGGCGCTATCGAAGTTTGGCTTTGATGAAGTCGTGAAAAAATATCTGATTGAGGGCGGAGAATTGGTTGTTCCGCTGTTGCCTCAGGTTTTGGATCGTTTTTATGGTGTCGTAATGGATGATCCCGAAATGGCGCGTTTTTTTCCAAATCAGGAATTGATGGATCAGGCGAAGCTTGGACAGCAAAAACACTGGGAGATGTTGTTGTCGGGTGCGTTTAGCGAAGAGTATTTTGCAAGTGCCTATCGGATTGGCCGAATCCACCCCCGCATCGGCTTGCCATTTTTGTTCTATCTTTCCGGCTATGCGCAGGCGGTTTCGCACATTCAGGAGCTTCTTCTGGAGCGGAACCAGGGCATTTTAGGTCTGTTTAGAAGGCACAATGTTCCAAAGATCATAAGCGCCCTGACTCGTGCCTTTTCGCTGGATACTCATCTGGTTCTGGATGCGCATTTTTCTGCCGAAAAGGAAGAGCAGGAAACGGCTTTTGCGCATCTGACGGCGGGTATCGACCGGATGGCGGCGCGGGATCTGACACAGCTTATCCCCGGGCCGGTGGCAAGCGACTACCCTGAGCGCTACGATCCGGTGCGCAAGGCCTTCAATGGGTTGATCTGTACTCAGCGTGATGTGCTGCATACGATCCAGGATGCGGCCTCCCGGTTGAACATTCGCGCCAATGAGGTGGTCCAGTCGGCAGAGGATCTGTCACAGCGTACGGAATCCCAGGCAGCGACCTTGGAAGAAACAGCGGCTGCGGTCGAGCAGATTACCGTGAGCATGCATGCGTCGGCCGATGCGACATCGGAAACCACCAAGATCGTCCATAGCACCAGAGACGGGGCCGCGCGCGGGGGCGAGGTGGTTCAGAGCGCCATTCAAAAGATGCAGGATATCGAAGATTCATCGCATCAGATCTCTCAGATTATCAATGTGATCGATGATATCGCCTTTCAGACCAACCTGCTGGCACTGAATGCTGGGGTGGAGGCCGCAAGGGCGGGGGAAACCGGCAAAGGTTTTGCCGTGGTTGCCTCTGAAGTGCGAGCGCTGGCGCAAAGGTCAGCGGATTCCGCAAATGAAATCAAATCACTGATCAATGTCAGTGCGGGCCACGTGGAGGGGGGAGTGACGCTGGTTAATGATACCGGCGAGGCTTTGACCATGATCCGCGGTGATATTGGCCGGACGGTCGAGTTGACGTCGGAAGTCGCTAATTCAGCGCAGCAGCAATCCACTGGTCTTGGTGAAATCAACGTCGGTGTGTCGCAACTGGATCAGGTGACGCAGCAGAATGCGGCGATGGCGGAACAGGTGACGGCGGCGGCGCTCTCCATGACCGAGGACGTCGGCAGGCTGAACACGCTGATTGGATCCTTTGATATCGGAAGGCCGACAATCGGTTGCGCTGAGGCAGATGCCATGCCGGAGAGCACCTCAGCTGCCAATTTGCGGGCTGGTTGAAGTCTGCTCAGAGCTGCGAACCGGTAACGACAGCCTGAACGGTGGGGCGGGACAGACCCGCCCGCGAACCCTGCTGAGCCTCCCGCTATAGGGCGACGTTCCTAGTCGTCTTCTTCCTCGGGGCGCTGTTTGATTGTGAAATGTATCGTGGTGCCGACGTCGGTATCGGCGGCGCACCAGATTTCTCCATCATGGCGTTCGGCGATCTTGCGACAGGTGGCAAGGCCAAGCCCGGTGCCTGGCAATTCTTCGGTTTGCTGCAGACGGCGGAAGGGTTCGAAGATTTTGTCGCGGAAATCTTCCGGCACCCCGACGCCATTGTCCGCTACCGTGAACTGGATCCCGTTTGGAATTTCGGCGGCAGAGACTGAAATGACCGGGCTAGCAGGGCCAGCGTATTTGATCGAGTTCCCGATCAGGTTCTGCAGCAGCTGCGCGACCTGCGGCGCGATGCAATCCACCGACAGCCCGTTGGCCTTCCAACACACCTCGGCGCCGCTTTCCGAAATATCCTTGGCCAGAGCCATCTGGGCGCGTTCAAAAAGGTTTTCCACGGACACCTTCTCCTGGTTGGAAGGGCCATTCAGGTTGATGTGGCTGGCAAGACTTTCGATCAGCTCGGACATGCGCCTCACCGAAAGTTTCATCATTTCGAATTCCCGGGCAACCTCATCCATATTGCCGCTCTCGAAATCCTCGATGATCTGTTCGCTCAGAAACTCGATGGCTCGGACGGGAGCCCGCAGGTCATGCACCAGAACATCCGAAAACAGGCTCAGCTCTTGCCGGTGTTCTTCCAGTTTCCAGCGCATCTTGGAGAGCTTTATGCCGTTTTCGATCATCCGGTTCAGCGCCGTTTCGGTCATGATCGATTTTGGAATGTAATCCGAGGCGCCTTGCAGAATGGCGCTCTTGGCGATTTCCTCGTCTCCCTGGCCGGTCATCAGGAAAATCGTCGCCTTTGGCCATGTCTTTGAAAAATGTTCCAGAAGCTCCAGACCGGACATGCCGGGCAGCAGGTAGTCCAGGAAAATGACATCGATGTTGTCTTCCGTGTAATCCAGCGCCGCCTGTCCGTTGCTTGCTTCTCGGAATGACCGCTTTCCCGCCGGAGCCCGCAGCAGCCTTCGGACCAGCTTGCGATCACCTTCATCATCGTCCACGATCATAATGTCGAGCATTTGAAAATTTTCCTTTTGTGCCTGCTCTAAATTTCCGGAATTTCTACGACGCGCCAATAGTTGTCCAAGGTTGTCATCAGATCCAAGAACATATGTCCGGCGCGGGCTTTGACAATATAACCTGCAACATTGTTCAGATAGGCCATTTCAATATCACGTTCATCATCCGATGTGGTCAACATAAAAATAAGCGTTTTGCGAAGCTGAGGGTCCTCTCTAATTTTGCCCAGTAATTCTAAACCATTCATGCGCGGCATATTAATGTCGCATAAAACGACAAAGGTTTTGGGGGGTGTGGTTTCCAGATTTCCACGCAAAAACGCCAGCGCCTCTACCCCATCTTTGAAACGGGTAATCGGATTTGCAATCTTCGCTTTCTTAAAGGCGCGTCGCAAGGCTTTGGCGTCGCCATCATCGTCTTCGACTAGCACGATATTAAGCGCTTTTTCGGATTGGAGGGCGACGGTGTTCATATCAATTCTCCAACGATGTGCTGTCCGGCCCGGTGGGCCAGTGCAGGATAAAGGTTGTGCCGGATTTGCCGTCCGAGTCGATCTTGATCGTGGCGCCGACCAGCCCGGCATGTTTCTTGACGAAGGCGAGCCCCATGCCGCTGGTTTCGACCTCGTCACGGGGTTTCAGGGTCTGGAATATTTCGAATACCTTCTCCTGGTATTCCTGCGGAATGCCGGGGCCATCGTCGGCGACCCGGAACTCAATCTCTTCGGGGCGGTGCGTCAGGTCTATCCAGACGTGCCCATCGGATTTGTCATGATGCCGTATGGCATTGCTGATGAGGTTGAGGAGAGCAATCTGCAAGGGAAGGCGCTGAACCTTGATCTGGTCGAACGCGTCGCAGAACTGCACTGTGAGGCCCTCGGGTATGTCCAGAAGGTCGGTCAGCTCCTCGCGCAACTCGGCTCCGGTCACGGAGGTGCTGCTCGCCTTTTCCCGGCCAATCCTGGAATGCTGTAACAGATCGTCCAGCAACCGCTCCATTCTGGTGGCGCGGTTTTGCAGCAGGTCCAGGCTTTCCTGGGTGTCTTCGGTCAGATGCGGGGCAAGATCTTCGGCCAGCCAGGAAGCGGCATTGTTGATCACCCGCAGTGGTGCCTTGAGATCGTGCGACGCGACGTAGGCGAATTGGTCCAGTTCCGCATTGGAACGTTTCAGGGCGCTGATCAGGCTGTTCACCTTTTCATCGGCGGCCTTTTGCGGGGAGATGTCGCGGATCATCCCGATGTATCTTGATCCGCCGGAATAAACTGCGTGGCTAACCGCAATGCCAAGCGGGATCTGGCTGCCATCTTTGCGGACGCCGAAGATTTCGCGGTTCTTGGCCATCTGTTTAGGGTGCCCGGTGAGCAGGGAGCGCGCCACGTGGAGATGGTGTATGTTCGCATCTGCTGTGGGCATCAGCATGGTCACGTTCTGGCCCACGACCTCTTGCGCGGTATAGCCGAACAACTCTTCCGCAGCAGGGTTCATATCCTCGACTGTGCCATCGGCATCGATGGTGATGATCCCGTCCGCTGCGCCGTTGAGGATGGCATCCAGCCGGTTCGCTTCCTCAATTCTGGTATTGATCATTTCCGAAAAGCTGAGCGCGAGATCGGAAACCTCATCATTGCGGCTGGTTTCAAAATCCACCGGTTCCGCGCTTTGAATCTTGCTGCGGATTTCGTGGTTGAGCCGGGTCAGGGGGGAGAGCAGGCGCGATGCGGGAAAGGAGGCCGCTAGCGCTGCCATCGCGGCCAGCAGCATCGACAGGCCGGCGGTTGCGCGCAGCTCCTGAAATGCGGGGGCAATCAGGATCTCATGCGGGGCGATGGTCAGAATGTTCAGCCGGAACGGCGTCGCGTTCTGTTGTCCCAGCACGGCCGAGAGATATCCCATGTCATTTGATCCGGTTTCAAAAAACGCTCCTTCATCGTTGGATGTAAGCCGGTCGGAATAGGGCGGTGGCTGCCAGTCCGGATCCTGATGAAAGGCGAGTGGAGAGCTTTGGGCCTCGCCGTGATAGGAGATGTAATCGAAGTTGTTGCTGACCGCGTAGACCTGAAATCCGGGGGCAACAGAGAGTTCGGCGCTTTGCAGCAGGGGTTCAGCGTCGGCGTTGATGACGATCGCACCAAAGATGTCCCCGTCGCTGTCCTGCAGCGGTCGAACCACCCGGATGGTGGGCGGCCCAACGACGCGGCCGTTTTCCCGGTTATAGGTTACTTCTGAAAAATACACTTCGCTGACGCCACGCTCTTTGATGGGCTGCAGATAGGGCTCATTTCCCTTGATCTGGAGTTCGCCAGCGGGGACGACGATCAGCTCCTCGTCAATGCGGTTGACCCGCACCAGTTCCTTCCAGTTGCCTTCTTTCACCAAGAGCCGGACTTGCGAATATTTCGGCCTTGTCCCGAGGAATTTCAGGAAAATGTCCGATACGCTCTCGGTCCAACCCTCGGTGGATCGGGCAGCGCTGGCCCCCGGAACGTTGGGCTGTTCGTCGCTGAACCGCACCGCGCTGGGTTGTGTGGCAGTGGGTGGTGTCACTGTGGTCTCGGTCTGGTCGGGCGCAGGGGCAGTGGCTGTCC
This sequence comes from Pseudophaeobacter sp. 1A16562, assembly GCF_041008785.1. Taxonomy (NCBI): domain Bacteria; kingdom Pseudomonadati; phylum Pseudomonadota; class Alphaproteobacteria; order Rhodobacterales; family Roseobacteraceae; genus Pseudophaeobacter; species Pseudophaeobacter sp. 1A16562. The sequence continues at coordinate 6,161 of NZ_JAXGFT010000008.1, forward strand.
GCGTCAGCCCTGCGAGGCCGACCGCCTGCGGGACAGAGGCGAGAATTCCAGTATCCAGCTCCATCATGTAGAGCACGCTGTCGATCCGCTGTGCGTAGATGTCGCCGGCCCGCTTCATGCGTTCGCGGGTGGCTGTTTTTACCGTTTCCAAGGAGTGGAAATAGCCATAGGCGGAAAAGATCGTCAGTGCCAGCCCAGTGGACAACAGGACAACCAGGGCTATCCGCGTTCGCAGTGTGACGCGCCTACGGTGTGGCATCGGGGCTCTCGTTCGTTAGCTTATGTCTCGCGTTGGTCGCTCCGGGAATTGTATCCGGGCAAACGGGTGTTTATCGGCCAGGTACCGCCTTGGCACTGCACTGCAGGCGCGCAAGAATCCAAATTAGCGGAACAGGGCTTGATGCATATTATTTGCTGATCAAGGGCCGCTTGCGCACGGGCACGCCGCGGGCTGCAGCCACCACGCTCACCAGATCATCGACGAGTACCGTCAGATCCTTGCAGCCACGTTCCAGCAGCGTGAAGTTCGACAGGATGACCGGATCCAGGGTCTGGTCTGCTTTCTCGATCGCTTTCAGGCCGCGCAGGGTGGCCAGGGTCTTGCTCAGGATCTCACGCATTTCCGGGCCGCAGGTCAGCATGAACCGCTCGATCACTTCGCCAACCGAGCGCTGGAAGGCCTGTGCTCCTGACAGGGCGGAAAACAAAATGCGCCGCTCGATTGCGGACGTCACGGATTTGATCAGCGCTGAGACTGTCAGCTCTTCCTTGACGATGTAATCCGCGCAGCCGTTTCGCATCGCCTCGACCGCGGTATGGTGGGAGGTGACGCTGGTCAGCATGATTGGGATTGCGTCGGCCTGGTCTTCATGGGCGATCAGCGCCTTCAGCGCATCCAGCCCGGTTTCCATGCCCAGATTATGATCAAGGAACACAATATCGAACGTGTTCTGGTCCAGTTCCCGGCGCATGTCGGCGACTGTCGCGACCTCTGTGAACTCGATCTGCAGTCCTGCCTTCTTGCAGGTTTTGATCAAGCGCAATCGGTCGATCGGATCGTCATCCAAAGTCAGCGCAGTCAAAGGTTGCTGTGCTTCCTGAGGGACCTCTTCAGGAACTATGGAACTGATGGTTTCTTCGTCAATGTCATTCGTCATACCGGATCACCTTCTAACTAACATCGGGGATCTATGGCACTTCAGATCGCCCGGGAGTGGGCTTGGCCGACGTTCAACCCCTGACACACATTGGGGTACCCTGTCACTATTCGCCACAGTGGCTAACAATCTGTAAAACGCGCTGCGGCGGCGGGTGGCCGTAAGCAGGGTATTCTGGAGGGGTTTTCGCTGCAGGGCAGTAGATTTCCCTATCCATTTTTTTGACAATTGGCAGGGCATTGAAATCGCTCAAATTATTCACGTTAAAGGGGAGGGCGCGGGCTTTGTGTCGCGTCAGAAGCCGCGCATCCCGAAGGTTCTAGGCGCCATCTGATGATAGAGCATCAGCAAAGTTTAGGTGGCGCAAAAACTGCAATAAAAATGGTGGTTTGCGGGAGTTTTATCTTGGATCGGCGAAGGAAAATCAGACAGAAGTTTTGACCTTTTGGTATCTCTTACTGGGCTGGCGCATGGCACGCCGCCCCGGACAGGATATCCAGCCGGGCAGGGGGAGAGAATGACCGGTGTGAACCGGCGGCTTCTGCGGTAGGTTGTGCGTTGCCATCGTGGCACTCACGATGAATTTGTGGCTTTGCTGCCGCTGTGTAGGCAAGGATCGGCGGCGGCCGGACTTTGACCTTTCACTGGACAACGGCCATTGGTACGTTCTGCACAATAACAAAAACCGAGGCAGGCAAGAGCAATGAAAACGGGCTTTACTGGCACGTTTGTCATTTCTTGGTCGCAAACAGAATTGGACGGTCTGGCGTCCGCGCCGACCGATGCCCTGAGGATCGGGGCGGCCTGGTCGTGGCATGGGGACAGCCTGCGCCTGGACGGGCCGACGGAGTTGTTGCGTCTGGAAGTGGCAGAGGGTGAAACGGATCTGCGGCGCAGGGCCGCGCGGTCGGTGCGCAGGCTGGTGGGCGCTGCCCTGGACACCGGCGCAGTCCCCGAAGCAGAGGATCAGGCGGATGCGGTTCCGGACAGGGGCTTTGTCGTCACCGATGGGATCCGTCAATACACCGCGACGCTGATCGATGTCGGGGCTGGCAGGCTGCCGCTGCTGATGTTTGTAGATGAGCTGCCGCCGCGGGATGCGGAGCTGTGGGTTGTGCACCTTTCACTGAATGTGGGGCAGAGGGCGCAGCCACAGAATGGCGCCGACACAGGACTGATCTGCTTTACACCCGGGACCCTGATCGACACGCCAGGCGGGACATGTCCGGTTGATCGGCTCAGCCCGGGGGATCTGGTACAGACCCGTGACAACGGCCCCCAGGCAATCCGCTGGATCGGTGCGCGCCGGATGAGCGGTGCCCGCCTGTTCGTCTACCCCGCGCTGCGTCCCGTGCGTGTGCGCGCTGGGGCGCTGGCGTTGGACCGCCCCGAAGAAGACCTTCTGGTCTCCCCGGAACACCGCCTGTTGCTGCGGGGCGCGCGCGTGCAGGCGCTGTTCAACACGCCCGAAGTGCTGGTAGCGGCGCGGGACCTGATCAACGGGACCAGCGTTGCCCCGGATACCCAGCTGCGCGAAGTGACCTATATTCACCTGTTGTTCGAAGAGCATCAGGTGCTCTGGGCAAATGGCGTGGAAAGCGAAAGCTTTCATCCCGCCAACGCCTCCCTTACAGCCTTGTCAGAGGGGGATCGCCAGCGACTGCAGACCCTGTTGCCGGGCGTGGATGAAAACCCGCTCAGCTATGGCGCCTTTGCCCGCCGCAACCTGACCGCATCTGAGGCCGCAATCCTGCGGCACGAGGCGGCCTAGGCCGTTTCGCTCCCTGAATGGCAAATACCGTTGTTCGCAGGTGTTGACACCGGCGGGGCTGGCTGTATAAGCGCGGCTTCATTGGTGTTGGTGGCCCCCGCAAGGGGATCCCTGTCATGCCGTAAGGCAAGAGGACAACGCCCTTTATAGCCGCCGTTTGCCCGGCTGCGTTCTGGCTGATCTGGTTTGCTGGCCCCCGCGTCCGCAATCCGAAAAGTGGGAACCGGTTTTCGGATCAAATTGCGGAGCCATAAATAAAGGAGATCAGCCGTGACCAAACGCACGTCTGCCAAGTACAAAATCGACCGCCGCATGGGCGAAAACATCTGGGGCCGTCCGAAGTCCCCGGTCAACCGTCGTGAATATGGCCCCGGCCAGCACGGTCAGCGCCGCAAGGGCAAGCTGTCCGATTTCGGCATCCAGCTGCGCGCTAAGCAGAAGCTGAAAGGCTACTACGGCGACCTGACCGAAAAGCAATTCCGCCGCATCTACGGTGAAGCCGAGCGTGTCAAAGGCGACACCGGTGAAAACCTGATCGGTCTGCTGGAGCGCCGCCTGGACGCCGTCGTCTACCGCGCCAAGTTCGTGCCGACCGTCTTTGCTGCCCGTCAGTTCGTCAACCACGGCCACGTTCTGGTCAACGGCCAGCGCGTCAACATCCCCTCCTACCGTGTGAAAGAGGGTGACGTGATCGAGGTCCGCGACAAGTCCAAGCAACTGGCTGTCCTGCTGGAAGCCACTCAGCTGGCCGAGCGCGACGTTCCGGATTACATCGAAGCCGACCACTCCAAAATGAAAGCCACCTTCGTGCGCACCCCCTCCTTGGGCGATGTGCCTTACCCGGTGATGATGGAGCCGAACCTGGTCGTCGAATTCTACGCCAAAAACTAAGTCGGATCCCTTTCGGGATTTGCGCAGGGGCTGCCTTCGGGCGGCCCCTTTTCCATTTTGGCAGTCGTTACGACCCGCCGCTACCAACTTCACGCGGCGAAATGGTGCTGAGCGACCGATTCTCATTTGTCTATTTGGCGTATCCAGTTGTAGGCTTGGGGCCGAGCATTGGGAATGCGCAGCCCATCAGACTGAGGTGACCAAGATGAGAACAGTATTCGGCACGTTTCTGGCCGCAGCTTCAATGACACTGGTAACGGCCTTGGCAGCTGCGCCTGTCAAGCTGCAACCAGCAGATCCGCAGCCGGGTAGCGTCCGCTCCGGTCTTGCTGTGCGTTATGCCTATCCGCAGGACGTACGCACCCTGTCCGAGGCTTCGGCGGCGTTGAAACAGGGATCCGAAGCCGGGCGCCCGCTGAAAGGCCTTGATCATCGGGATACTAACGAAGGCGACATCACCCTAACGTCGAAACAGGCCCAGCACGTGGTAGCCCGGATCACCGGCTATGTCCGCTTTGACAAACCCGGCGTCTACAATATCGATTTCCTGACCAATGACGGGCTGCGGGCGAAAATCGGCGGGCAGATCGTTGGTCAGTTCGATGGGCGGCAGACCTGCGACAGCACCGTCATGACCGAGGTCGAAGTGCCGGTGGCTGGATGGTATCCGCTGGATGCCTTGTATTTTCAGCGCCTTGGCACGGCTTGCCTTCACATGCGCATGGGCGCGGAAGGCGCACGGATGAAGTGGATGCCTGACGCCGCCTTCGGCCACTGATCACACCGGGCTCTTCCTGCCTTCCTGCGCCCTGATCGATCACCCGGTGAGTCACAGGGGCAGGGGGCGTCCTTCGGCAATGGCCTCCATCGCGAAATATGAAGTAACGCTGTCCAGCTCTACCCCCGCGATCAGGCGCTGGTAGACCTTGTCGTAGCTGGTCATGTCTTCGGTGACCACTTTCAGTTGATAGTCGTAATCACCGCCGATGCGATGAAAATCCACCACTTCGGGGATGGTCAGAACGTGCCTGCGGAAGGTTTCCAGCCAGTCCGCAGAATGGTGGCGGGTGCGCAGCATGACAAAGACCACCAGATCCAGTCCCAGTTTCGCGCGGTCAATCCGCGCGGTTGCCCCCTGTAGCACGCCGTTGTCATTCAGCGCCTTCAGCCGCCGCCAACAGGCGTTCTGCGACAGGCCGACTTTTTCGGCGAGTTCCCGTTGTGACAGGCTGGCATCCCCCTGAAGGCAGCGCAGGATGGCGCGATCAATATGATCTAGATTGTTAGTCATTTAGCGATCATATGACACAAATTTGTGCGCCATCAACCAAAATTAGACGGAGTATTTCCAGTTCCAGAGGGTCAAGTTTCTGTGGTGAAGAGCGGAGAAACAGATGATCCTTGCCACCATAAAACAAACCCTGAAGGATGCGGCCCGCGAAGGGCGTCTGGCAGATGAGCTGATCGGTGAGGGCGTGCAGATCCCTGGCGCCGATGGAGTGGTGCCGCTGGTCTACGCCGATTATGTCGCCTCTGGCCGGGCGTTGCGGTCGGTCGAGGATTTCATCGTCTCCGACGTTCTGCCCTTCTACGCCAATTCCCATACCGAGGCCTCTTATTGCGGTGCCCATATGACCCGCCTGCGCCGCGCGGCGCGCGCGGAAATCGCACGGATCACCGGCGCCAGACAGGAGGACGCGGTGATCTTTGCCGGGTCAGGGGCCACCGCTGGTCTCAACCGGCTGGTCAGCCTGTTGGGCGTGAATGAGGCCCGCGCGCCAGTGGTCTTTATCGGCCCTTATGAACACCACTCCAATATTCTGCCCTGGCGGGAGAGCCGCGCAACAGTCGTGGAGATCCCCGAAGCGGCGGAGGGCGGGCCTGATCTGGAGGTCCTTCAGGTGGCGTTGAGCGAATATGCCGCCTGCGACCTGAAGATCGGCAGTTTTTCGGCGGCCTCGAATGTGACCGGCATCCTGACCGATGCGGATGCGGTCAGCGCTCTGCTGCATGCCCATGGCGCGCTTGCGGTCTGGGACTACGCCGGGGGCGGGCCCTATCTGCCGATCGACATGGGCGGCAAGGGGCGCGCGCGCAAGGATGCAGTGGTCGTCTCGCCGCACAAGTTTCCCGGTGGGCCCGGTGCATCGGGCGTGCTGATCGTGAATGGCAATGCGGTGCGCCGCAAATGCCCTTCTTGGCCCGGGGGCGGCACGGTCAGCTTTGTCTCGCCTTGGGATCATGCCTACAGCGCAGATCTGGCCGCGCGTGAAGAGGCGGGAACACCGAACGTGATCGGTGATATTCGCGCCGCGCTGGCGTTTCTGGTCAAGGAAGCCGTGGGTGAAGCTGAAATCGCCCGCCGGGAGGCCCGCTTCGGCGCCATGGCGCGGGAGGGCTGGCAGGGCAATCCGCAGCTGACCCTTTTGGGCCACCCGACTGCGCCGCGCCTGCCGGTGTTTTCCTTCACCGTCCGCGGGGCTTCGGGGCGACCCGTGCATCAGCAGCTGTTCACCCGGATGCTGAGCGACTTTTATGGCATTCAAGCGCGGGGCGGCTGCGCCTGTGCAGGCCCCTATGCGCATCGGCTTCTGGATATCGATGCGCAGGATTCAAACGCGCTGTTCGCGGATCTTCAGGCCGGAAAGGAGCTGCGCAAACCCGGATGGGTGCGGCTGAATTTTTCCTACCTGATGCGGGATGAAACCGCGCGATATATCATCGACAGCGTCAATGATCTGGCCCTTCGGGCCGAGGATCTGGCTGCGCGATACGAGGCGGACCCGGCGACCGCGAGGTTCCAGCCGCGCGCGGCCTGATCAGGCCAGGATCGGGGCATAAGACGACAGGCGGCGCAAAAAGCGCACTGCGTCTGTTGCGGGCATCTTGCGGCTTTTCGATTGCGCCGCACAGGGGTAAGAACGGGGCGGAACCAAGGAGTCCCTCTTATGACCCAGATCACACCGCAGCCCGGAATTATGGATATCGCTCTGTATCAGGGCGGGGCTGCCCATGTGGACGGGGTGAGCAACACGATCAAGCTCTCCTCCAATGAGAACCCTCTCGGCCCCAGCCCGCGCGCCATCGAGGCAATGCGCGATGCGGCGGCCAAGATGCATCGCTATCCCAGCTCGGATCATGCCGAGCTGCGTGCCGCGATCGGAGAGGTTCACGGGCTCAACCCCGCGCAGATCATCTGCGGTGCGGGCAGCGACGAGATCATCGCCTTCCTCTGCCAGGCCTATGTGGGGCCGGGGGATGAGGTACTCTATACCGAACACGGTTTTGCCATGTATCGCATCAGCGCGCAGGCGGCAGGGGCGACCCCGGTCGAGGTGCGTGAGAATGAGCGGGTGACCGATGTGGACGCCTTGCTTGCGGGCTGCACCGAGCGTACCAAGCTAGTGTTTATCGCCAACCCCAACAACCCCACGGGCACCATGATCGGCGCCGCCGATGTGGCGCGCCTGGCCGATGGCTTGCCCAAGGGGGCGCTGCTGGTGCTGGATGGCGCCTATGCCGAATATGTCGAAGGCTTCGATGCAGGCGCTTCGCTGGTGGCCGAGCGTGACAATGTCTTCATGACCCGCACCTTCTCCAAGATCTACGGGTTGGGCGGTGCGCGCATCGGCTGGGGCTATGGCCCGCAGGAAATCATCGACGTTCTGAACCGCCTGCGTGGACCGTTCAATGTCTCGACCACCGCGCTGGCCGCGGCAGAGGCTTCGGTGCGGGATACCGATTATGTCGACCGCTGCCGCGCGGAAAACGCCAAATGGCGCGGTTGGCTGGCCGAGGCATTGGCCGAACTCGGGGTGCCGTCGGATACCTCCTGCACCAATTTCATCCTTGCGCGTTTCACCAGCCAGTCAGAGGCCGAGGCCTGTGATGACTACCTCAAGGCGCAGGGGCTGATCGTGCGGCGGGTGGCGGGCTACAACCTGCCCAATGCGCTGCGCATCACCATCGGCGACGAGGCCGCCTGCCGCGCCGTTGCTGCCGCGGTCAAGGCCTTCAAAGCCGGGCAGGGCGCAGCATGAGCGCGCCAGTCTACAACCGTGTCGCGCTGATCGGGCTGGGGCTGATCGCCTCTTCGATGTTCTGGGCGATGAAGCGGGCCGGTCTGGCGGGTGAGGTCACGGGCTATGCTCGCAGCGCCGAAACCCGGGACACCGCCCGGCGCATCGGGCTGTGTGACCGCGTCTGCGACAGCGCCGCCGAGGCTGTGGAGGGCGCCGATCTGGTGGTCCTTTGTGTGCCGGTCGGCGCCATGGGCGCGGTGATGCAGGACATCGCAAGCGTGCTGAAACCCGGCGCCACGGTGTCTGATGTCGGCTCGGTGAAGGCCCATGTGATCGAGGCTGTCGCGCCGCATATCCCCGATGGCGTGCATTTCGTCCCGGCGCACCCTTTGGCGGGCACCGAGCATTCCGGGCCCGAGGCAGGCTTTGCCGAACTGTTTGATAATCGATGGAGCCTTCTGGTTCCCGTCGAAGGCACCGACCCCGATGCCGTGCAGCGCCTGCGTGACCTCTGGGAGGGGATGGGCGCCAATGTCGATGAGATGGATGCGGATCACCACGATCTGGTGCTGGCTGTCACCAGCCACGCGCCGCACCTTATTGCCTATACTATGGTGGGGGTTGCTGACGATTTGCGCCGCGTGACCGACAGCGAGGTGATCAAATACTCGGCTGCTGGTTTCCGAGACTTTACCCGGATCGCAGCCTCGGATCCGACCATGTGGCGCGATGTGTTCCTGACCAACAAGGACGCGACGCTGGAAATCCTGGGCCGTTTCACCGAGGAGCTTTTCGCCCTGCAAAGGGCGATCCGCACCGGCGACGGGGAGCATCTGCACCAATATTTCACCCGCACCCGCGCCATCCGCCGCGGGATCATCGAGGCCGGGCAGGATACGGATGCACCGGATTTCGGACGGGCAAAGAAGACATGATCGCCCGAGCTGCTTTTGCGCTGGGCCTTTTGTTGGCCGATGCCGCTGCTGCAACGGCGCCAGAGGACTCCTTGCGTCCGGCCGGGCGCCCGGCAGGCATTGCAGCCTCACCGGCCCCCGAACTTGAGGTCTCTACCTTGGCTGGGCCCGAGCTGATGCGACCACAAGGGCGGCCGATGTCAGAACAAACCTTAGCCGTGGCGGCGCTGGGTGCGGTCACGTTGCCCGATGTCGGGCCGGGCAGTTCGTTGCGCCCCAGCCTGCGCCCCGATGCCATTGTTCAGCAGGTGCTGTTCAAGCGGCGCAAGCTGCGTAAAACCTCGGTCTGCGGCGATATCGATATTCAGGGAGAGCCGGTTGGCTCTGTCGTCGGCTCTCTGCCGGGCTGCGGTGCGAAATCGGCGGTGCGGGTGTCCTCGGTCGCGGGTGTGCGGCTCAGCAAGAAATCGGTGATGACCTGCGATATGGCGAAATCGCTGAACCGCTGGGTCGAACGGGACGTGGAAAAGGCATTTGGCCGCCGCAACCGCGTAGTGTCGCTGCGGGTGGCTGCGCATTATTCCTGCCGCACCCGCAACAACCGTCCGGGCGCGCGCATCTCGGAGCATGGCAAGGGCAAGGCGATCGATATTTCCGGCTTCACCCTGGAAGATGGTGAGACGATCACCGTTCTGGAAGGCTGGCAGAAGCGGCGCACCCGCAGGAAGTTGCGCAAGATCTGGAAGGCGGCTTGTGGGCCCTTTGGCACGGTACTAGGGCCTGACGCGGATCGCTATCACAAGGATCACTTCCATCTGGACGTGGCGCGCCACCGGGGTGGATCCTACTGTCGCTGATCGGGTTAGACCCATGAGGGATGTCGGCAGGCTCCTTCAGTAGAGCGTGATACGCGGAGCGGCGCCCAGTGGCAGCGGGCCAAGGTACATCTGCCCGTCGGTGATCGACAGTGCAATGTCGAGATCCTGTTCGCGGCCATGCATCTGAGCCAGCAGCCCCAGGATCCGTTCGGTGCCACTGCGCAGGCGGGCGGGGAGCAGGCCGGAGCGTTCTGCAAGCCGCAGCAGGCCACGCCAATTCTCTGCCCTGATATCCACCTTACCGCTCATCCGGCCAGCCTCGTCCACATCCACGCTGCCATTGGCCCGCAGGGCAAGGGCGCCCCAATGCGCCTCTGCCTGCGTCAGGGTGATCCGGCGCGGTTGTGGGCGGCGCAGTTCCAGCACGCGTCGGTCCCATGCGGTGTCAAAAAGGACATCCGCCGCGAGCGTGACATCGGTCAGGCTGGGTGGCAGCTCTTCGGCTGAGATCAGCATCCGTTGCAATCTGCCGCGGGGGGTCAGCGTCTCTGCCCGGGCCGAAATGCGATAGCTCTCCGTGTCCCCCGTTCGGGTCATGTCCAGGGCAAAGGCAGGGGCGGATAGCAGGACCTTACCCGCCCGCGATATCTTCCACTCTGCCGCCTGCAGTGACATCCGTTCCAGTGACATGGCTGATCCGGGCGCGAGCTGCAGGTCCGCCTGCATGTCCGCAGCTTGCAGGACTGCTGTCTTATCATAGTGTGACAGGCGCTGCGGGGCGCGGGGAAACTGCAGCGTCACCTCCTGCGGCTTCAGGGGCAGGCTGTAGAGGCTGATCCAGTCCGCGCTCCAGGCGGCGCCGGTTCCGGGGTCGGCCAGCGTTGGATGCAGGATGCGCGTCCGGTGGGCTGTCGGGAAACCGGAACTTTCCAGCGCAGAGTATTCCGCCAGCCAACCCTGCCGCTCCTGCTCGTCGAACCATTGGGCAATACCGCTGCGCAGGCCCCAGGCGCTGGCGGCCCAATACAAGCTCCACACCAGCCCGGCAGCCACCAGAAGTTTCACAACGCGCATGCCAAAGACCCTCTTTTGCCCGGAGCAGATTTGCTGTTTACAGACAGGGATCAGAAAGGACCAGTTGTCATGACCATGTGGGTGTTCGGATACGGATCACTGTTGTGGAACCCGGGATTTCCCGTCGCGCGCCGCGAGATCGCGACGCTGCAGGGCTATGCGCGCTCCTTCTGCATGAGTTCGGTTCACCATCGCGGCACTGAAGAGAAACCGGGTCTGGTTCTGGCACTGGATGAGGTCGTCGGGGCTCATTGCACGGGCCTTGCTCTGGCGGTGGAAAACGGCGCTGAAACCGAGACGCTGGATTATCTGCGCGAGCGTGAGCTGATCTCCTCGGCCTATGTCGAGCGGGATCTGGAGGTGGAGCTGCACACCGGGGATCTCGTCACTGCGGTGACCTATGTGATCGATCCCCATCATGTGCAGTATTGCGGCGGGATGAGCCTTGAGGAACAGGCCCGGATCATTGCCCATGCGGTGGGCGGACGGGGCCCCAACACCGAATACCTCTATAATACCGCAAGCCATCTGGCAGAGATCGGGCTGAATGATGAAGATCTGGACTGGCTGGCGGGGCGCGTGCGGCAGATCACAGCATAAAGCCTTGGCCTTGCATTCTCTTTCCCTGTAGGCTTCAGGCGCGACACGAGCACTGAAAGAGGCAGGAGCCCCTTAATATGGCGCAGCCAGACGGTAAGATCAGGCCCCAGTTTTCCCAACCGGTCCGACAGGTCATTCTGATGCTGATTGCATTGGGGCTTGCCGGGTTTGGCGCCTTTGTTGCGCTGCCACGTGTACTGCCGGTGTTTCAGGCCAACCCCTGGCTCAACGGGTTTATCCTTTTCGTCTTTGTGATCGGGGTGCTGGCCTGTTTCTGGCAGGTCGTGCAGCTGATCGGCTCGGTGCGCTGGATCGAAAGCTTTGCCGGCGGCGGCAGCCGCGGCGAAGACCGGCCACCGTCGATGCTGGCGCCGCTGGCCTCGCTCCTGCGGTCGCGGGGTGCGCGGATGCAGCTTGGCTCTTCTTCCACCCGCTCGATCCTGGATTCCGTGGCGACGCGGATCGATGAAGACCGGGAAATCACCCGTTATATCGTCAACCTTCTGATTTTCCTGGGCCTTCTGGGCACGTTCTATGGTCTGGCGACCACGGTTCCGGCGGTTGTAGATACCATTCGCAGCCTTGCTCCGCAGGAGGGCGAAGAAAGCCTGACCATCTTTAACCGGCTGATGACGGGGCTTGAGGCGCAGCTGGGCGGCATGGGTGTTGCTTTCGCCTCTTCCCTTCTAGGGCTTGCCGGGTCGCTCATCGTCGGTCTTTTGGAGCTTTTTGCCGGGCACGGCCAGAACCGGTTCTATCGCGAGCTGGAAGAGTGGCTGTCCTCCTTTACCCGGGTCAGCTTTTCTTCGGGCGAAGATGGGGCCGGGGACAGCGGGATCGTCTCCGAGGTACTGGATACCATGGCCGAGCAGATGGATGCCCTGCAGGGCATGTTCGCCGAAACCGCACAGGGCCGCGTCGCGGTCGAGGAAAAACTCTCGCAGCTGGTCGATAGTATCAACGACATGAACCAGCGTCAGGAACAGAATGAAACGCTGAGCGCGGCCTTGGAGCGGGTGGCTGTCGGGCAGGAAACCCTGACCGAGATCATGCGCGCCCATGGCGACGTGGGCCTTGATGCCGAAAGCCGCATGCGGCTGCGCTCGATCGACGTGCAGATGCTGCGCATCCTTGAGGAAATTTCGGCCGGTCGACAGGAAAGCCTGGCCGAATTGCGCAAGGATATCGACCTGATGGTCAAGGCCTTTGCACCGCCACGGGGCGGCCAGCGCGCAGCCAAGGCCGCCTCCCAGGACGAGGGTTGACCCATGGCCCTGTCCCGGCGCACTGGGCAACGGTTCCAGGCCTCGATCTGGCCGGGCTTCGTCGACGCGATGACCGGGCTTTTGCTGGTGCTGATGTTCGTGCTGACCATTTTCATGGTGGTGCAATCGGTTCTGCGTGAAACCATCACCGGACAGGAAAGCGAGCTGGACGAACTTTCGTCCGAGGTACAGGCGCTGGCCAATGCGCTGGGGCTTGAGGAACGTTCGAACAATCTTCTGACCGCCCGGCTTGGCGCGCTCACCGCAACGCTGAGCACGACGCAGGACGAACTTCAGCAGGCCGAGGGACAGATTGCCGAGCAGAAATCGCTGATTGCGTCGCTCACCTCTGAGCGGGACGCGCGGGTTGCCGATCTGGAGGCCGCGCGTAGCCGCATCACTGCCTTTGAGGCGCAGGTAGCCGCCCTGATCGCCGATCAGGAGGCCGCAACGGCGGAAATCGCGGATCTGAGCGCGGAGCGGGAACAGCTGGAGGCGGACAGGGCTGAGCTGCTGAGCGAGCAGGAAGCCTTGAACCTGGCGCTGGCACAGGCCCGTGATGAAATCGATGCCGGTGTTGAAGCGGCGAGGCTGGCTGCGGCCCGGCGCGAGGCGCTGGAGGCGATGATCGCTGATTTGCAGGCGGAAGGCACGGCGCAAGAGGCTGAGCTGGCCGATCTGAAAGACCAGCTGAGCGAAGAAGAAACTGCCCGTCTGGCCGAAGCTGCGGCGGCTGAGGCCCTGCGCAAGAAACTGGAAGACGCTGATGCCGAACTGACCGCCATGACCCTGTCGCTGGAGGCACAACGCCAGCGGGCCGAGGATACGCTAACCCTTCTGGCCGCCGCCGAGGCTGCCAAGGCGCAGCTGGACAGCCAGTTGGAAGAGGCGCTTGCCACGCTGGAAGCCGCCCGCGCGCAATCGCGGGAACGAGACGAATTGGCCGAGCGGCTGACCCGGGTTCTGGCGCAGATGGAGGTCAGCCAGTCCGAGGCCGAGGCGCGGGTCAGCGCTCTCGAGGCGGAACTCGACCGGGTGCGGACCGATGCGGATGCCACCCGCGCCAGTCTGACTGCAGATCTGCAGGCCGCCCGGCAAGATGCCGCCCGCACCCGTGACGAGTTGGAAGCGGAACTTGCGCGGCAGCAAGCGGCCTCGGTCGAGACGCAATCACAGTATGAAGACCAGCTTGCCCAGCTTCAGGCAAACCACGCCAAGGCCCGGGCGGATCTGGAAGCGGCGCTGAGCGCGGCCGAAGACAAGGCCGACGCAGAGCGGCGCGCCCTGGAACAACAGCTGGCTGAGGTCCGGGCGGATGCCGCCAGCCTGCAGGCCGGGCTTGAGGCACAACTGCAGCAGGCCCGCGCTGATCTTGCCGCTGCCCGCAGCGCTGCCAGTTCCACTGCAGAGGACCGGGCTGCGGTGGAGCAACGTCTGCTGACTGCGCTGGAAGCACTGGAAAACGCCCGCGCGGCGGCCAGCGATACGGATGTCCTGCAACAGCGCCTGCTTGCTGCGCTCAATGCCCAGAAGGAGGCAGAGACCAGCGCCGAGGGGCAGCGCAACCTTGCAGAGGAACGCGCCACGCTGCTGGCGCAGGCCCGCGCGGCACTTGCCGATCAGAAACAGCTATCGACCAAGGCGCAGCGCGAGGCGGCACTGCTGAACCAGCAAATCGCGGCCCTGCGTGAACAGCTGGGTAGCCTGCAGGCCATTCTGGACGATTATCAGGCGCGCGATGCAGCGCAGCAGGTGCAATTACAGAACCTTGGTCAGGATCTGAACGCCGCGCTGGCCCGTGCCGCCTCGGAAGAGCGCAAGCGCCGGATACTGGAAGAGCAGGAGCGCAAGCGGCTGGAGGCCGAGGCGGCAGCTCTGGCCGACAAGGCGCAGGATCTGGAGCGTTACCGGTCGGAGTTCTTCGGGCGCCTGCGGGATGTTCTGGGCAGCCAGGACGGTGTGCGGATTGAGGGTGACCGTTTCGTCTTTGCCTCCGAAGTGCTGTTCGCTCCGGCAAGCGCCGAGCTGTCGGAGGCGGGCAAGGCGGAAATCGCCAAGGTTGCCCGTATCCTGCAAAGCGTGGCCGCTGCGATCCCGCCAGAGATCAACTGGATCATCCGGGTCGATGGCCATACCGACAACACGACCCTTCTGGGGCATCCGAAGTTCAAGGATAACTGGGAGCTTAGCCAGGGGCGGGCACTGTCGGTGGTGCGCTACATGATTGATGCGCTTGGCATTCCGCCGGGGCGGCTGGCGGCGAATGGGTTTGGCGAATATCAGCCCGTCAACACTGCCGACACGCCAGAAGCCCGCGCCCAGAACCGGCGGATCGAGTTGAAGTTCACCGAACGCTAGGGCGGGGCGAAAGGGCGCGGATCAGTCGATCCGGATCGGCTGGATGATCCGGTCCACTTCTGCCCCGTCGCGCATCAACCGGGCAATCCCGGTATAAAGCCCGGCAGGCCAGGCTGCCCGGCGCAGACGTTTGCCCGCAGCGCGGAAGAATTGCGCCTGATCCTTTTTCAGAGTGGCCTTCTGATCGAACATTTTGCCGCCCGGTCCGTCAATGGTGAGGGTAAGGGTGTCGCCCTCCCGTCCACCAAAGGCATGGGCCCAGAATACCATCGCAGGCGCATCCTTTGCCAGCATCTCTCCCTTCGCCGCAGTGGCGCCGGATTTGATCGCGTCATAGGCTGGAACACCGGTGCTGAACCCGGCACCGAGGAAGCCACCAGCCTCATAAGCAACTGGCTGCGCCCACAGGGAGGCGCCGGATGCGGTGCCGCAGGCGGCGCTGCTATCTGGCTGGAAGGGGTCGACAACCGCGCCATCCTTGCGCAGCGACAGATGCAGGTGCGGGAATTGCGTCTTGCCGGAGAGGCCAACCTCGCCGAGGGCGGTTCCAGCGGGCACCCGGTCGCCCTTGGCAACGCGGAGCGAGCCGCGCTTCATGTGACAATACTGGGTTTCCCAGCCGCCCGCGTGGCGCAGCACCAGACCGTTGCCGCATTCTCGGTCCTTGATCTCGGCGGCGTTTGCCTTGGTCGCGTATTGATCCGGCATGCCATCGCGCAGCCCCGCAACGACTCCGTCTGCGGCGGCACGCACCGTGACGCCGGTTTGCATGTCCGACAGGTAGGGCAGAGCGATATCCGTGCCCTTGTGCCCGTCATAAGTCAGGCCGTTGCAGGTGAAATCCTGCGCCCCGGGGCCGGGATCCCGGTCGACGTATTGCTGAATGTGGCAGCTGTCGCCCAGCACGCAGTCGATGGGCCAGTCCAATGCGAAATCGCCCGCCGCAACGGGTGCGGCGAGCGATGAAAACAGCGCGAAAAGCGTGCGATACATTATTCTGCGGTCAGCAGCGGCGGCTTGTTACCGGAAATCCGGGGCTTGCCTGGGCCTTCAAGGCGCAGGTCGATCTTGCCGTCCTTGATGCCAACCTTGACGAGACCGCCCTTGGTCAGCTTGCCGAACAGCAGTTCCTCGGCCAGCGGTTTCTTGATATACTCCTGAATGACCCGGCCCAGCGGACGCGCACCCATCTTGTCGTCATAGCCCTTCTCGGCCAGCCATTCGGCAGCCTTGCGGGTCAGTTCGATCGACACGTTGCGGTCCATCAGCTGCGCCTCAAGCTGCAGTACGAATTTCTCGACAACCTGCAGAATGACCTCTTTGGGCAGCGGCGCGAAGGAGATCACCGCATCCAGACGGTTGCGGAACTCCGGGGTGAAGGTCCGCTCGATGGCGGCGGTGTCTTCGCCCTCGCGGCGGTCGCGACCAAAGCCGATGGCGGCCTTCGCCATATCCGAGGCGCCGGCGTTGGAGGTCATGATCAGAACCACGTTGCGGAAGTTCACGGTGCGGCCGTTGTGATCGGTCAGCTGCCCGTTATCCATCACCTGCAACAGGATGTTGAAGACATCCGGGTGCGCCTTTTCGATTTCATCCAGCAGCAGCACGCAATGCGGATGCTGATCGACGCCATCGGTCAGAAGACCGCCCTGATCAAAGCCGACATAGCCCGGAGGCGCGCCGATCAGGCGGGAGACCGCGTGTTTCTCCATGTATTCCGACATGTCAAAGCGCAGCAGTTCCACACCCAGCGTATCGGCCAGCTGTTTGGCGACCTCGGTCTTGCCGACACCGGTGGGGCCCGCAAAGAGGTAGTTGCCAATGGGCTTTTCCGGCTCCCGCAGGCCTGCGCGCGCCAGTTTGATGGCGCTGGACAGCGCGTCGATGGCATCGTCCTGACCGAAGACAACGCGTTTGAGCGATTTCTCCAGATCCTTGAGCACCTCTGCATCGTCCTTGGACACGCTCTTGGGCGGAATGCGGGCGATCTTGGCGACGACGGCTTCAACCTCTTTGACGCCAATGGTCTTGCGACGCTTGTCTTCGGGCACCAGATGCTGCGCGGCGCCGGCCTCATCGATCACGTCGATGGCCTTGTCCGGCAGTTTGCGGTCGTTGATGTAACGCGCCGACAGCTCCACCGCCGATTTGATCGCATCGGTGGTGAATTTGACGCTGTGGTGTTCCTCGAAATAGGGTTTCAGGCCCTTCAGGATTTCGATCGCGTCTTCGACCGTGGGTTCGTTCACGTCGATCTTCTGGAACCGGCGCGACAGGGCGCGGTCTTTTTCAAAGTGCTGACGGAACTCCTTGTAGGTGGTGGAGCCCATGGTGCGCAGCTTGCCGCCCTGAAGCGCAGGCTTCAGCAGGTTAGAGGCATCCATGGCGCCGCCAGATGTGGCGCCAGCGCCGATCACCGTGTGAATCTCGTCGATGAAGAGAACCGCGTCGGGGTGTTGTTCCAGCTCGGTCACAACCGCTTTCAGGCGTTCCTCGAAATCACCGCGATAACGGGTGCCGGCCAGCAGGGCGCCCATGTCGAGCGAATAGATGGTGGTCTCGGAGAGAACCTCCGGCACCTCACCCTGCACGATCTTGCGCGCCAGACCTTCGGCGATGGCGGTCTTGCCAACGCCGGGATCACCAACCAGCAGCGGGTTGTTCTTGCGGCGGCGGCACAGCACCTGAATGCAGCGCTCCACTTCATGGCTGCGGCCGATCAGCGGATCGATGTCGCCTTCGCGGGATTTCGCGTTGAGATCGACGCAATACTTGGCCAGCGCACTTTCCTTATTTTCGCCCTCGGCGGCCTGCGGCTGTGGTTCTTCTTCAGCCTCGTGAGCGCCGGAAACCGGGCGCGGTTCGCCAAATGCAGGATCCTTGGCCACACCATGGGCGATGAAGTTCACCGCGTCATAGCGGGTCATGTCCTGATCCTGAAGGAAATAGGCGGCATCGCTTTCGCGCTCGGCAAAGATCGCAACCAGCACGTTGGCGCCGGTGACTTCGGTGCGGCCTGAGCTTTGGACATGGATCGCAGCCCGCTGGATCACCCGCTGGAATGCCGCGGTGGGCACAGCTTCGGAGCCGTCAATATCGGTAACCAGGTTCGACAGATCCTCATCCACGAATTCCACCAGGGCCGTTCGCAATTCGCCGAGATCAACGCTGCAGGCGCGCATTACGCGGGCTGCGTCGGGTTCGTCCAGCAGCGCCAGCAGCAGGTGCTCCAGCGTTGCGAATTCGTGTCGCCGCTCATTCGCCAGCGCCAGCGCTGCGTGAATGGCTTGTTCCAATGTGCTCGAGAATGAAGGCACGGGCGTGCTCCTCTGTCTTGGGTTGAGGGGGGCGGGGCGGCGTATTTACCATCCTTCCCCACTCTCAACCATGGCCTCATAGTATTAGAGTTTGGTTGATAGACCGCCGGCTTCAAGCGCTTTCTTTTATTTTTCGGTCACATTTCTTGTTGCTAAGCCGGAAATGATACACGCCAGAGGTCAGAAATTGTCCTTTCTGCGCCGGATTTCTGTAAAGACATCAACGTCTTCAGCGTTCTGCATGGCCATCGATTCCTTAACGCTGGAAAGATGGGCACGCAGGAAGGGATTTGTGTCCAATTCCAGTTGCAGCGTGGAGGGCACGGTTGGCTCGCCCGCCGCGCGGGCGGTGTCGATCTGCGCGATGCGGGTCTTGAGGGCGTCGTTGTCCGGGTCGATCGTAATGGCAAAGGCGGCATTGGCCTGGGTGTATTCATGGCCGGAATAAACCACGGTTTCGGGAGGCAGAGCGGCAAGGCGCGACAGGCTGTTCCACATCTGCTCGGGCGTGCCTTCGAAGAGGCGGCCACAGCCAAGCGCCATCAGGCTGTCAGCGGTAAAGACGGCGTTGCTGTCCGGGATGTAAAAGGCGATGTGGCCAACGGTGTGGCCGGAAACATCCAGCACCTTAACCTCGTGACCGAACAAATCGAAGCTTTCACCATCCTGTACAGCGCGATCCAGATCTGGCAGCCGGTGCGCATCTGCCGCCGCGCCGGTCACCGAGGCGCCAAAGGTGCTGCACAGCTCCTTGGTCCCGTCGATATGGTCCCAGTGGTGATGGGTCAGCAGGATCTCGTCCAGCCCCCATCCGCGCTTCTTCAGGGCGGCGGTGATGGCGGCAGGATCCGGAGCGTCAACCAGTGCGGTGCGCCCCGATGCGGCGTCATGCAGCAGGAAGGCGTAGTTGTCAGAGAGGCAGGGAACGGTGACGATCTCAAGGGGCATGGTCATTCGCTTTTTCATTGTTAGACTGCCCCCAGAGTGACCCAAGCAGCAGGCGCCCGCAATGCATCTTGATGTTCAGGATCTGAGGAACTTCTACTACCGCAGTACCCTTGGCCGGGCCGCGCAGGCGGCAATCCGGGCGCGCCTGTTGCAGATGTGGCCCGATGCGACGGGGCAGACTGTTGTGGGCTTTGGCTTTGCCGCGCCGCTGCTGCGTCCCTATCTGGCGGATGCGCGGCGGGTGATGGCGATGATGCCGGGGCCGCAGGGGGTGATGCAATGGCCGGCGGGCATGCCGAATGTGTCGGTCCTGTGCGAAGAGGTCAGCTGGCCTATCGAAACCGGGCGCGTGGACCGGTTGGTGATGCTGCACGGGCTGGAGACCTCTGAACGCCCGTCGGATCTGCTGGAGGAAGCCTGGCGCGCGCTTGGCCCCGGCGGGCGGGCGATTTTCATTGTTCCAAACAGGGCAGGGTTCTGGGCGCGGTCGGACAAGACGCCCTTTGGCTATGGGCGCCCCTATACGCTGACACAGCTGGAAAACCAACTGCGGCTGCACCAGTTCACCATCGAGCAGCATACGGCGGCGCTTTACCGACTGCCGAGTTCCCGGCGGTTCTGGCTGAAATCCGGCGCGCTGCTGGAAAAGATGGGGCGGCGCCTGCCGGCGGTGCTGGCAGGAGGGGTGATCCTGGTCGAGGTCAGCAAGCAGACCCATCAGCAAAAGGGGCTGATGACCCGCGTCAAACGCAGCAACCCGATCCGGGTGCTTGAGGGGCTGTCGAACCCTGTGGCAGAACCTGCCTGACCCGCGCCATGTCCCCGTGCCGATGGCCGCAGCCATGCACAGGGCGCAATGCTAACGGTGATTCCCGCAGGTGCCCTGCCGGGCGCGTGGCGTGCTCATTTTGCGGCAAGACTGCACGAAGGGGGAACAAATGCCGTTTTTTGACCCTCAGGAATCGCAATTCGATGAAGAACTTGTTCATTTTTTGTAGCCTGTTGCGGGGGCAAAGGGCCGCAGTTCCGCTAAGGTATTGAAAACACTTAACTCGATCATTTTGCCGTTACCGTTATAGGCAGTTGATAGGTTGGGAACGCTCTGCTACATCCACGCTGATTTCGATGGCCTGCCACGCTGGTGGGCTGACTCACACCCCCGGGTGCTGCCTGACGCAGGTATGCAGACCGGGGCCAAAATAATATCGGAAGGGTGGACGTGTCCGAACCAGCTTCGATTTCTGCAGGCATCGCCGCGCGCTATGCCACAGCGGTCTTTGAGATCGCTGACGAGAACAAGGCGCTCGACAGCCTTGAGACCAGCATCAATGACCTGGCAGCTGCCCTGGCTGACAGCGAAGACCTTCAAAACCTGATCAGCTCGCCCCTGGTGACGCGCGAAGAGCAGGCCGCCGCAATCGATGCGGTCAGCACCAAGATGGGGCTGGACCCCACCTTGCGCAACACCCTGTCGCTGATGGCTGCGAAACGCCGCCTGTTCGTGGTGCCGGCTCTGATCGACTCCCTGCGCGCCAGCCTGGCTGAAGCACGTGGCGAAGTGACCGCAGAGGTCACCTCGGCCAAGGCGCTGACCAAGACCCAAAGCGAAAAGCTGGCCAAGACTCTGGCCGAGCGCGTGGGCAAGAAGGTTACCATCAATGCAACCGTCGATGAGAGCATCATTGGCGGTCTTGTCGTTAAAGTGGGTTCGAAGATGATCGATAGCTCGATCCGCTCCAAGCTCAACTCCCTACAGAATGCAATGAAAGAGGTCGGATAAATGGGTATCCAAGCAGCAGAGATTTCTGCGATCCTGAAAGACCAAATCAAGAATTTTGGTCAAGAAGCAGAGGTGGCCGAAATCGGCCGCGTGCTGAGCGTCGGTGACGGTATCGCCCGTGTGTACGGCCTCGACAACGTCCAGGCCGGCGAAATGGTCGAGTTCCCGGGCGGCATCATGGGCATGGCGCTGAACCTCGAAGCCGATAACGTCGGTATCGTTATCTTCGGTTCGGACCGCGACATTAAAGAAGGTGACACCGTCAAGCGCACCAACTCGATCGTGGACGTTCCCGTTGGTCCCGAACTGCTGGGCCGCGTTGTTGACGGTCTGGGCAACCCGCTGGACGGCAAGGGCCCCATCAACGCCAAAGAGCGCGGCATTGCCGACTCCAAAGCACCGGGCATCATCCCGCGTAAATCGGTTCACGAGCCGATGGCAACCGGCCTGAAATCGGTTGACGCGATGATCCCGATCGGCCGTGGCCAGCGTGAGCTGATCATTGGTGACCGTCAGACCGGTAAGACCGCTGTTGCTCTCGACGCGGTTCTGAACCAGAAAGTCTACAACGACGCCGCAGGCGACGACGAGTCCAAGAAACTGTACTGCGTCTACGTTGCTGTCGGCCAGAAGCGTTCCACCGTTGCCCAGCTGGTGAAGAAGCTGGAAGAAAGCGGCGCGATGGAATACTCGATCGTGGTTGCCGCAACCGCGTCCGACCCGGCTCCGCTGCAGTTCCTGGCACCCTATGCCGCAACCGCGATGGCAGAATACTTCCGCGACAACGGCAAGCACGGCCTGATCATCTATGATGACCTGTCCAAGCAGGCGGTTGCTTATCGTCAGATGTCCCTGCTGCTGCGTCGTCCGCCGGGACGTGAAGCTTATCCGGGTGACGTTTTCTACCTGCACTCCCGTCTGCTGGAACGTTCCGCGAAGCTGAACGAAGACTTCGGCTCCGGTTCGCTGACCGCTCTGCCCGTCATCGAAACCCAGGGCGGCGACGTGTCCGCGTTTATTCCGACCAACGTGATCTCGATCACCGACGGTCAGATCTTCCTGGAAACCGAACTGTTCTACCAGGGCATCCGTCCTGCTGTGAACACCGGTCTGTCAGTTTCGCGTGTGGGCTCCTCGGCTCAGACCGACGCGATGTCCTCGGTTGCCGGTCCGGTTAAACTGTCGCTGGCTCAGTACCGCGAAATGGCGGCCTTTGCGCAGTTCGGTTCCGACCTCGACGCTGCAACCCAGCAGCTGCTGGCCCGTGGTGCGCGCCTGACCGAGCTGATGAAGCAGCCGCAGTACTCGCCGCTGACCAACTCGGAAATCGTCTGCATCATCTTTGCCGGCACCAACGGTTACCTCGACAACGTCGACGTCAAGGACGTTGGCCGGTACGAAGCCGAACTGCTGAGCTTCCTGCGCGGCAAGAAGGCTGACTTCCTGCAGTGGATCACCGACGAAGACCCCAAATTCAAAAAGGGTGAGCCGGTCGAAAAAATGAAGGCGGTACTCGACGAATTCGCTGCCGACTTCGCGTAAGGAGATAAGGCAGTGCCAAATCTCAAGGACCTGAAAAACAGGATCGCGAGTGTCAAAAGCACTCGTAAGATCACAAAAGCCATGCAAATGGTGGCCGCGGCGAAACTTCGCCGCGCCCAGGAAGCTGCCGAAGACAGCCGTCCCTATGCCAAGCGGTTCAACGCCGTTATGGCATCTCTGGCAGCCTCGGTCGGCGACAGCGAAGCAGCGCCCAAGCTGCTTCGTGGCACCGGAAGCGATCAGGTACAGCTGCTTGTCGTTTTGACAGCCGAGCGTGGTCTGTGTGGTGGCTTCAACGCCAACATCGCCAAGCTGGCCCGTCAAAAGGCAGCTGAGCTGAAAGCGGCAGGCAAGACGGTCAAGATCCTGACCGTTGGCAAAAAAGGCCGCGACGCGCTGCGCCGCGACTTTGAAGCCGATTTTGTCGGTCACGTGGACCTGAGCGAGGTCAAGCGTCTTGGCTATGCCGATGCGCAGGGCATCGCAAAGGACATCCTGACCCGCTTTGACGCTGGTGAATTCGACGTCGCGACGATCTTCTACTCGGAGTTCGTCAACGTCGTGACACAGGTGCCGACGGCACAGCAGATCATTCCGGCCTCTTACGAGGGCGGCGAAGCCGAAGAAGCCTCGGCGGTATATGACTACGAACCCAGCGAAGAGGCGATTCTCGCCGACTTGCTGCCTCGTGGCGTATCCACCCAGATCTTTTCGGCGCTGCTGGAAAATGGCGCATCCGAACAGGGTGCCCGGATGAGCGCGATGGACAATGCGACACGCAACGCAGGCGATATGATCGACCAGCTGACCATCGAGTTTAACCGTTCCCGCCAGGCCGTGATCACCAACGAGCTGATTGAAATTATTTCGGGCGCCGAGGCGCTCTAAGAGACAACCGGAGACCAACAAATGGCAAATGCAAAAGGCAAGGTGGTTCAGATCATCGGCGCCGTTGTCGACGTCCAGTTCGACGATGACCTGCCCGCGATCCTGAACGCCCTCAACACCGACAACAACGGTAAGAATCTGGTTCTGGAAGTTGCGCAGCACCTGGGCGAAAACACCGTCCGTACCATCGCAATGGACGCAACCGAAGGTCTGGTTCGCGGTCAGGAAGTCACCGACACCGGCGCGCCGATCTCAATCCCCGTTGGTAACGCGACCCTGGGCCGTATTCTGAACGTCGTCGGCGAGCCCGTTGACGAAAAGGGCCCGGTGAAAGCCGAAGAAACCCGTCCGATCCACGCGGCGGCGCCTGAGTTCAACGAACAGTCGACCGAATCGGAAATCCTGGTGACAGGCATCAAGGTCATCGACCTTCTGGCGCCTTACTCCAAGGGTGGTAAGATCGGCCTCTTCGGCGGTGCCGGCGTGGGCAAGACCGTTCTCATCATGGAACTGATCAACAACATCGCAAAGGTGCACTCGGGCTTCTCCGTGTTCGCCGGTGTTGGTGAGCGGACCCGTGAAGGTAACGACCTTTACCACGAGATGATCGAATCCAACGTGATTAAGCCTGACAACCTGGAAGAATCGCAGGTTGCCCTGGTTTACGGCCAGATGAACGAGCCTCCGGGTGCCCGTGCACGTGTTGCTCTGACCGGTCTGACCCTGGCAGAACAGTTCCGCGACCAGTCCGGCACCGACGTTCTGTTCTTCGTGGACAACATCTTCCGCTTTACCCAAGCCGGTTCCGAGGTTTCGGCTCTGCTTGGCCGTATCCCCTCCGCTGTGGGCTACCAGCCGACGCTGGCGACCGACATGGGTGCGATGCAGGAGCGTATTACCTCCACCAAGAACGGATCGATCACCTCGATCCAGGCTGTGTACGTTCCCGCGGATGACCTTACCGACCCCGCACCGGCAACCACCTTTGCTCACCTCGATGCGACCACGGTTCTTAACCGTGCCATCTCCGAGCTGGGCATCTACCCGGCTGTGGACCCGCTCGACTCCTCGTCGCGCCTGATGGACCCGCAGATCGTTGGCGAAGAGCACTACGCAGTGGCTTCCGACGTTCAGCAGATCCTCCAGCGCTACAAGTCGCTGCAGGACATCATCGCGATCCTTGGTATGGACGAACTGTCCGAGGAAGATAAGCTGACCGTGGCCCGTGCCCGTAAGATCCAGCGCTTCCTGTCCCAGCCGTTCGACGTTGCGAAAGTGTTCACCGGTTCTGATGGTGTGCAGGTTCCGCTGGAAGACACAATTGCCTCGTTCAAGGCAGTTGTGGCCGGCGAATACGACCACCTGCCCGAAGGCGCCTTCTACATGGTTGGCGGCATCGAAGAGGTGAAGGCAAAAGCCGAGAAAATGGCTGCTGAGGCGGCCTAAGGAGGGCCCTGATGGCTGATACCATGCAATTCGACCTCGTGAGCCCGGAGCGGAGCCTTGCTTCGCTTCAGGTGAGCGCGGTTCAGATCCCCGGCGCGGAAGGCGACATGACGGCAATGCCGATGCATGCGCCGACCATCACCACGCTGCGCCCGGGTGTCCTGCGGGTCGAAAGCCCCCAAGGCACTTCGGAGTATGTGGTCACCGGTGGGTTTGCCGAAATCGGTTCCGAGGCGCTCTCGGTTCTGGCCGAAAAGGCAATCCCGATGGATGAAATGACCCGTGCGCACCTGGATGAGCTGATCGAGGACGCACGTGAGACCTACAAGACCGCTAAGGAAGAAGAGCAGCCCCACGACATCGTCGAGGAAGCCGCGAAACTTCTGGCGGACATGGAGGCCCTTGGCACCCACATGAGCCTCTAAGGTTCCGCGCCAAGCGAGAAAGACTTTGTAAACCGGCCCTTATGGGGCCGGTTTTCTTTTGTGCGCTCAGATGATTTTATGACGCTTCAGGGTTGTGGGTGCGTCAGGCTGCCCGCGAGCGGAGGATTGGAAATTCATGAAAAGACTGCGAAACCCGCGCACCGGGATTGATCAGGGCGATCTTGTGGTGTTTTCCGAGTTCGACAGTGGCGGCAGCATGTGGACAGGGGAGGGCGCCCGGGAGCGGCGCAAGACCGTACGGTTTTCCGAAGCCTTTGCCCGCCCGCCGGCGGTGCAGGTGTCGATGTCGATGTGGGACATGGATACCTCGGCTGCCGTGCGGGCCGAACTGGTAGCCGAGAATATAACCGCCACCGGGTTTGATGTGGTGTTTCGCACTTGGGCCGACAGCCGCGTGGCGCGGGTACGGGCAGCTTGGATGGCCATTGGCGATATGCCGTTCGAGGATGACTGGGTGGTAGACTGACCGGCTTCTGAGCGCAGCTCTGCTGAGCACATCCCGGTAATCAAACGGCCCCGGCGAGAATTTCGCGCGGGGCCGGTGTTTTTTCGGACTTCCGGTCGCTGCACCCAACGGGGCGCGCAGGCCGTCAGACGTGGCTGTAAAGCGACTCGTAGATCGGGATCAGGGTCTTGTCTTCGAACAGCGACGAGACCGAAGTGCCGTGCCAGATGTTGAGGATCGCCTGCGTGAATAGGGGCGCGGTCGGCAGGATACGGATGTTCGGCGCGGCCGAAACTGCCTCGGTCGGCTGGATGGTGTCTGTCAGAACCAGCGATTTCATCACCGAGTTGGTGACGCGTTCCACTGCCGGGCCGCTCATGACGCCGTGGGTAATATAGGCGTGCACCTCGCGCGCACCATTGTCGAGCAGCACCTGCGCCGCCTTGCACAGCGTGCCGGCGGTGTCGCACATGTCGTCGACGATCAGGCAGATCTTGTCCGTTACATCCCCGATTACGGTCATCTCGGCCACTTCACCAGGCTTTTCACGGCGTTTGTCGACGATCGACAGGGGGGCGTTGATGCGTTTCGCCAGCTCGCGGGCTCGGGCCACACCGCCGACGTCGGGCGAAACGACCATCAGATCGGCCATGTTGTCCTTGAACTGGTGCTTCACATCCAGCGCAAAGATCGGCGAGGCGTAGAGGTTGTCCACGGGAATATCGAAGAAGCCCTGGATCTGCGCCGCGTGCAGATCCATGGTCAGGATCCGCTCGATCCCGGCGCCGGTCAGCATATTGGCCACCAGTTTGGCCGAGATCGGCGTGCGGGCCTTGGTGCGGCGGTCCTGCCGGGCATAGCCGAAGTAGGGGATCACAGCGGTGGTGCGGCGGGCCGAAGAGCGGCGCAGCGCATCCGAGATGATCAGCAGCTCCATCAGGTTGTCATTGGCCGGGTTCGAGGTCGGCTGAATGATGAACATATCCTCGCCACGGACGTTCTCGTAGACTTCTACGAAGATCTCTCCGTCGTTGAACCGCTCGACACGGGCATCCACCAGCCCCTGATCGACGCCGCGGTGCATGCTCATGCGGCGGGCAATGGAATTGGCGAGCGGGAGGTTGGCGTTCCCAGCGATAAGCTTGGGTTCGTTCATGGTCGGCATTGGCTGATATCCCCGGGCAGCAACGGCAATGTGTCAGATTCGTGATATTGAACCCCGCTTAGCATGCGCCTAGGTTCCAGCCTAGTTCAAAGCCGGAGAAAAGCGACATGGCAACAATTGATTTCTACTTCTCGACCCTGTCCCCTTACACATATCTTGCGGGAAACAGGCTCGAGCAGCTTGCCGCCGCGCATGATGCACAAATTACGTACAAACCGTTCGATATTCAGGCGCTTTTCCCGCGCACCGGCGGCACCGCTCCGAAGGACCGTCATCCGGCCCGTCAGGAATACCGCCTGATCGAGATGGAGCGTCAGGCCAAGAAGCTGGACCTGCCGATCAACCTGAAGCCCGCACATTGGCCCACCAATGCGGCGCCGTCCTCCTATGCGATCATCGCAGCGCAGAACGCAGGGGGCGGTGATCTGGGCGCCCTGGTGCAGAGCATTCTGCGCGCCTGCTGGGCCGAGGAAAAGGACATCGCCGAGGATGCCGTGATCCGCGAGTGCCTAACGGCGGCAGGGTTTGATGCCTCTTTGGCAGACAGTGGCCTTCTGGCGGGCGCTGAGACGTACGGTCAGAACCTTGAAGACGCGGTTTCCGCTGGTGTTTTCGGTGCACCCTTCTATGTCACCGGTGATGGCGCCAAGTTCTGGGGCCAGGACCGGCTGGATGATCTGGACCGGCACCTGTCGGAGTAAGCCCTGGATGAAAGATCTGCCGCACGACCTGCCACAACCGGTATTCTCCCGCAGTTTCGGGGAGGGGGCCCGCCAGATGCTGGCGGTGCACTGCTCGCTGGCGCATTCCGGTACCTGGCGCGGTTTGTGCGAGGCACTGGAAGGGGCCGTGACCATCACGGCCTTTGACATGCTGTCCCATGGCCGCAGCCCCGACTGGGACCGGCAGGGTGACTATCAGGACCGCAACACGGCGGCAGGCCTATCGTTGATGCCGATGGATGAGCCGATCGATCTGATCGGCCATTCCTTTGGCGCCACAGTGGCGCTGCGTATGGCGCTGGCCCGGCCGGACCAGGTGCGCAGCCTAACCCTGATCGAGCCGGTTCTGTTCCGGGTCGCGCTGGAGGATGATCCGGAAATGAGCGCCCGAGTTCAGGAGGAGAACAGGCCCTTCCTGGACGCTTATGAAGCCGGGGACGAGGCGCTGGCGGCACGGCTGTTCAACCGCAGCTGGAGCTCTGGCGCGCCGCGCTGGCCGGATCTGCCCGAGTCCACCCGCGCAGCGATGACGCGGGCCATCCATATCGTTCCGGCCTGTGACGCGGCGGTCTATCAGGATCGGCCGGGGGTCCTGGCGCCGGGCGTTCTTGAGGCGCTCGATCTGCCGATCCTGCTGCTGCGCGGCAGTGAAACCAACCCTATCATCGGCGTGGTCAACGACGGTCTGCTGCGCCGTCTGCCCAACGCCCGATCTGGGGTGATCGCGGGCGCCGGGCATATGGTGCCGATCACCCATCCTGCCGAAACCGCAGCCGCGATTCGTGCCTTTTGGAGCGATACAGACCGCGAAACGGCGCCGGCAGGCCGTTAGGACGTCCCGGTTTCTATCACAATGTGGTGATTGTGGTGACGGTCTCTCTGAAGAAATCGAGCTTCCCGGCCTCCTCGTGAGAGGTGATATAGGTGAGGCTGCGCACCATACCGTCCCGCACGCCGTAGAAGAACTCCTGCTCAAAACGCGTCATCGCCCAGCCATTGCCGAGCGGCGTGGTGGAGAGGTCAAGAATACGCGTGCCCTTGGGGAAGACCTCGGTCCCGAGCCGGGCCAGAAGGCCGCCAAGCTCACTCACGCCATTTGCCTGCTGCCAACTGGTGTCTGCCTCATCCTTGTAGTGATCAATGCGGAAATCAATGTCCTCGGCCAGAAGTCCGAGGATTGCCGGATCTGCAGCCTCGAACAGGCGCAGGACCTGATCAATCGCAGGTCCCTGAGATTGATCATTTGATGTAGGGGTGTCCGTCTGGATGTTCATGGTAAGCTCCACTTTCTTGCTGATGTAACGAGTGGGGTCTTTCTGGCAGACCGTAGGGATATAGGTAATTGCTGGATCGGCTATCCATGGTATAGCTGATGCCTATGAATGATCTTGCGCCACTCAGGTATTTTCGCTCCGCTTATGAAACCGGAACCTTCAGCGCGGCGGCGCGGCTGAACGAGGTGCGCCAGCCGTCGGTCTCTGCCGCCATTGCCCGGCTGGAGGCGCATTACGGGGGGCCGTTGTTTCACAGGGGCGCTGCGGGGCTGGTGCCGACGGATCTGGGCCGTGAGCTGTACCAGATGGCAGGGGTGGTGTTGAACAGCCTCAACCAGATGGAGGATCGGCTGGCCCGGCGGGTGCGGCCCGTGCTGCGTCTCTATTGCTTTGCGGATGTGCTGACTTCGCCCTTTGAACAGGGGCTACGGGCAATCACCCGGGATGCGGAGGGCGCGGTGCTGCAGTTCACTGACGATGCGGCACTTGCCGATGTGGTGCTTTGCGCCGAAGACTGCGCGCCGCAGGGCATGCCGTTCCGATCTTTGTGGGAAGAAGGCTATGGCGTAGCCCTGCCTGTCGGGCACGCGCTGAGCCGGGAGGCCGAACTGAGCCTCGCGGATCTGGCTGAGGTGTCCATGATTGCGCGTCCCTATTGCCCCTCGGCAGATCTGTTCGGCGGGGTTCTGCAGGATCCTGACCCGGAAAAGGCTCTGCCTGTTGCAGCCAAGGCCATGCACGATGCCCAACTGCTGGATCTGGTCGCTGCCGGGCTGGGTGTGGCGCTGGTGCCGATGTCCCATGGCCGTGCTTCGCAGCGGATCGTGGTGCGCCCGCTGCGTGACGCCAAGGATGTGCGCCGCCGGATGGGGATTGCCCATAGGCGGACCAGCTTTGCCGCAGGGGCGGCAGATCGGCTGGCCTCGGCGCTGACAGGGCAGGGCGCCTGAGGCGCAGGTCAGATCACAGAAGGTTCAGAAAGGCTGTGATCTCGTCCCGACTGATCGACCAGTCGCAGACGAAACGTGCGGTGACCATTTCATCCCCGGGACCATCCAGCGGGCCATCCCACAGGTGATAGACCGCGCCTGCATCCAGCAACCGCTGGTGAGTGGCGCGGGGCAAGGCGGCAAAGACCATATTGGCCTGCGGCATCTCCAGCGTGGCACCTGCGGCCTGCAACCCGTCGGCCAGGAAGGCGCAGGAATCATTGGCAGCCTGTGCGCTGGACAGCCAAAGATCATCGCGCAGATAGGCCAGCATCTGCGCCGAAAGATAGCGGTGTTTGGAGAACAGATGCGCTCCGCGTTTGCGGCGCAATTCGAATTCCCAGGCGTGTTTGGGATCAAAGAAAATCACCGCTTCGACGCCCATCAGCCCGTTCTTGGTACCGCCAAAGGACACCACATCGATCCCCGCTTTCCAGGTCATGTCCGCAGGCGAGCATTTCAGCGACACCAGCGCGTTGGTGAAACGCGCGCCATCCAGATGCACCGGCAGGTCATAGTCCTTGGCCACGGCGCAGAGGGCGGAGAGTTCATCGGTGGTATAGACAGATCCGCGTTCGGTGACTTGGGTGATGGAGACCGGGCCGCGTTGCGGTCCGTGCACGCCGCGCACTTCCTCACCCGCGATGCTCTGGCGCAGGGCCTCGGCACTCATCTTGTCGCCGCCCGGCACCAGCGTCAGCTTGGCGCCACCGGTATAGAATTCCGGGGCGTTGCATTCATCCTCGTGGATATGGGCCACGGGGCTGCAAAAGATCGTCTGAAAGGGCTGCGATAGCGTTGCCAGCGCAAGGGAGTTGGCAGCGGTGCCGGTGGCGACCAGATAGATCGCTGCCTCGGGAGCTTCGAAGATATCGCGCAGGCGGTGGCGCACCGCCTCCATCTGAGCATCGGCGCCATAGCCCATGGCATAACCCATGTTTGCCTCTGTCAACGCCTCCAGAACCTCGGGGTGCACAGGGCCGGAATTGTCAGAGGCGAAAAACATCAGATGGGCTCCTCGATGATATGGTCTTCCCAGTCTTCTTCGGGGGTGTCGAATTCGGAAACGGTCATGCCCTGTACGGATACGCCTGCCTCATGCACGCTGTGCGGGCTGCCGGTTTCCAGCGGGTGCCATGCGGGCAGCGGTTTGCCCTCCCACAACAGGCGATAGGCGCAGGTCTGCGGCATCCAATAGGCGTGGGTGTCCAGATTGTCCGGCTTCAGCACGATACATTCAGGAATGAACTGGTGGCGGTTCTCGTAATGGGCGCAACGGCAGGTCTGATCGTCCAGCAGGCGGCAGGCCACGCGGGTGAGGGCGACTTCACCGGTGTCTTCGTCTTCCAGCTTGTTGAGACAGCATTTGCCGCAACCATCGCACAGCGCCTCCCACTCCTTCTGAGACAGCTTGTCGAGCGGCTTTTTCTCCCAAAAGCGCGGGGTCAGGCCGGAGCGTTCGATACCAGATCGTTTCATGCGTTTGCCAGTATGTCGCGGGCCTTGGCGCAATCGGCGTCCATCTGCGCGATCAGCCCCTCCAGCCCGTCAAAGGTCATTTCGGGGCGCAGGTACTCCACCAGCCCCACGGACAGGGTCGCTCCATAAAGATCACCGGTGAAGTCGAACAGGAAGGTTTCGATATTGGGATGATCGCCATCGAACATCGGGCGCACCCCGACCGAAGCGGCGCCGTGGTAGCTGCCCTTGTGCGGGCCGTCCAGCACATCGACCAGCACCGCATAGACGCCGAATGCGGGTGGGTGCAGCCCATCAATGGACATGTTTGCAGTGGGAAAGCCCAGGTCACGGCCGCGTTGTTCGCCGCCGATCACAGTGCCTTCGATGCGGTGCCAGTGCCCAAGCATCGCCGCGGCGTCGCGAGGGCGGCCATCGCTCAGCGCTTGGCGGATCGCGGTCGAGGAGACGGTATGTTCGGAATACTCCATCAGCGGCGCGATGGTGACGCCAAAGCCCAGATTCTGCCCAAAGCGGATCAGATCCTCGGCGGTGCCGGCGCGCCCCTTGCCGAAACAGAAATCGGCGCCCACCACCACGTGTTTCAGACCCAGACCTTCGGCCAGTACCTTGCTGGCAAAATCTTCCGGGGTCAGCCCGGACAGGGCGGCGTTGAAATTCAGCTGATAGAGCTTGTCCACGCCGAGTTTTTCCAGCCGCGATGCGCGCGCGGCGGCGGACATCAGGCGAAAGGGCGGCGCGGCGGGGGCAAAGAATTCGCGCGGATGCGGTTCAAATGTGACCACGCCCAGAGGGGCCTCCGGCGCCGCCTTGCGGGCCAGATCGATGACCGAGCGGTGACCGCGGTGAACGCCGTCGAAATTCCCGATCGCGGCGGAGGCGCCGCGATCCCGCTCTTCTACAAACTGATAGTCACGGATGATGCGCATGGCGCCTGCCTAGCGCCCTGTGGCGGGGCTTGCAAGCGCGCGATGTGCTGCCGTTGCGGACTGGGCCGTGCCTGGTCAGTCGAACTTGCGCGAGGGCGCCATCACCATGGCTTCGCCGACCAGAACCTTCTTGCCATCGACCATGCAGCGGCAATCGAGTTTGACCCGGCGTTTGTCGATCTGGATGTCGGTCACTTCGACCTCGGCCAGCACCATGTCGCCGGGGCGCACAGGTGCGAGGAATTTGAGTGATTGGCTCATGTAGATGGTGCCATGGCCGGGCAGCTGCTCCCCGATGACGGCGGAAATCAGACCGGCGGTCAGCATCCCATGGGCAATACGGCCTTCAAAGATGGTGTCGCGGGCATAATCGTCATCCATATGGACCGGGTTATGGTCGGTCGAGACATCGGCGAATTTCTGGATGTCCTCATCCGTCACCACCTTCCGCAGGTAGCGGACCATGCCCATTTCAATGTCTTCGATGCAGATGGTTCCGCGTGGCAGGTTATCCAACATGCGCCCCTCCGGGTTGACTGGCTCGGGTAGATGCCTTTGAAATTTTTGGACGCATGGGGCGCCCTGTTCTGCAACTTTATTACTTTGCAGTTGCAGAAAATCAAGGCTTTTCTGGTCTACCGCAGGCGGCCGATGGTAAAGGTCGGTGCGCTGTTTTCCTTTGTCAGGTATGCGGTTAGTGCCTCTGGTTCCGGTTGGTGCGACGTTTTGGTTTCCGATGCCGCAAGCCCGCCCGAGATGAAGAGGGAATCAATTCCTTCCCCCATGGCACCCGAAACATCGGTGTGTGGGCCGTCGCCGATAGCCAGAATATCGCCATCGGCAATGTCCTGTCCCAGCTCTGCCAGGCGGCGGCGGGCCAGGTCATAGATCGGCGGATGCGGTTTGCCGAAGTACAGGCTTTCCCCGCCCATTTCCGTGTAAAGCCGCGCCAGCGCCCCGGCGCACCATTCACGGGTCTCTCCTCGGTCCACCACGATATCCGGGTTGGCGCAGAGGAGTTTCATGCCCTTCTGCTTGGCATAGAGAAAATCAGCCCGGTTCACGTCGGGATCTGCCATCGGATCAAAGGGGCCACAGCAGACGATGCCGGTTGCCTCTT
This sequence comes from Pseudophaeobacter sp. 1A16562, assembly GCF_041008785.1. NCBI lineage: Bacteria > Pseudomonadati > Pseudomonadota > Alphaproteobacteria > Rhodobacterales > Roseobacteraceae > Pseudophaeobacter > Pseudophaeobacter sp. 1A16562. The sequence goes on from NZ_JAXGFT010000008.1 coordinate 39,521, forward strand.
GCAGCGGGACGCGCGTGATTTCGACAGGTGCGTCGATCACATGAAGAGGTTCAAAGAACCCCGCATCACGCTGCCATTCCCCCATGAAATAGACCTTCTCTCCCACGGCCCCGGTGAACATCGCGGCCCGCGCGGAGTCGCCGGAGGTCGCGATGGTGTCATAGGCATCCTGCGGCACGCCGAATTGCGCCAGCTGCTCAGCCACACCGGCCCGCGGTTTCGGAGAGTTGGTGAGCAGTACCACGATGCCGCCACGCTGGCGGTAGGCCTGAAGGGCGGAAACGGCCTCGGGGTAGGCGGTGATGCCGTTGTGCACACAGCCCCAAAGGTCCACGAACAGCGCCCGGTAGGGATCGGAAACCTCGGCAAGCGTTTCGATGATGCGGGTCATGATCGGGTCCTTTCCTCTGTGAACCTGCGGGCGCGGCAATACGGCGCCAGATATGCCCGAGTTCCCATCCCCGCGCCAGCTTGAATTCCCCGTGCCCGGTGCGGCGGGTTTCGGCGCAAGACAGGACCTGGTGGCGAGTCTTCGCCTAGGCGGAACAAGATATGGGTGGGTAGGGGTTTATTAAACATTCTAAAAACACAATGTGTGTGCGTGCGAACACGACAAGTGATCTGAAAAGGCATAGCAATGACATACAAAACCTTCACTCAACGACTTGCACCGGCAATGGCCGTGGCCGTCCTTGTGGCATCGGCCCATCCGGTGCTCGCATCGCATGCAAACCCCTGGGCGGAAGAGGACGACGAGGTCCTGTCCCAGTATCACGATGAAAATCAGGCGGTTTCCGAAGACACCCCGGGCGAGGATGAGATGAACGGCGTCATGACCCGGAGCGCGCATGGCAAGCTGGGCACCGCGGGCAGTGACACTGGCCAGGGTAGCGGTGGCGGTCATAGTGCCGACGCGGGTGGTGCCGGAAATGGCGGCGGTGGCCATGGCGGCGGCAACGGTGGTGGTGGTCAAGGTGGCGCCGGAAATGGCGGCGGAGGAAATGGCGGTGGCGCTGGCAATGGTGGCGGACACGGTGGTGGCCATGGCGGTGGTCGCGGCTGAACCTATTGGACCAGTGGCGCCGGGCGCCGCTGGTCAATCTACCGCGCCGTGGTTACGGGTATTGTTCCTCCCGAAAACTGTCGAGGGTCCGACCGGTTCTTTTCCGCATTACGCGGCGTAGCGCGGTTGCATCAGCATAACCCACACGAGCTGCGATCTCATCGGCGGTCAGGCCCCGGGTTCGGAGCAAACGGATTGCTTCCGTGACCCTTAGGATCTGAACAAAGGCTGTCGGGGTCATCGCGGTAACGCGTTGCAGGTGCCGGGAAAAGGTGCGCGGAGACATGCCGCAGGCCGCCGCCAGTTCGGCAATGCTCACCTGTCGCCTGATGTTGCGACGTAAGAAGAGTTCGGCCTGCTGCAGATCGGGAGCTGCGGACAGCAAAGTGCCAACCGAAAGATAAGGCAACTGGCTGGGGCGGCTATCAGCCATCATGAAACGACGACAGTCTTCGGCAACGGCGAAACCGGCAAAGCGTTCGATCAGGTGCAACAACAAGTCGATGTGTGAGAATGCAGCCCCGGCGGTGACCAGTGGGCCATCCTCCACTACAATGTCACGGCTGTTCAATCGGACCCTTGGGTACATGGTCTTCAGCAAAGGGGCCAGCCACCATGTTGTCGTGGCCACCCGACCGTCCAGCAACCCTGCCTGTCCCAAAGCAAAACAGCCCGAACAGGACCCGGCAATGATCGTTCCGGGCGCGGCCAGTTTGACCAGAGCGTCAGTCAGCGTGGCGAATTGGACGGTTTGTGTCGTCTCACGCACCTCGCGTTCGGTCGCAAGACCCATCCCCGGCAGAATCACAAGCTGTGCCGAAGCATCCGGTGCAAGTGCCTGACTCGGAGTGAGTTGCCTGACCGTGAAAAAGGGGGGCTTTCCGTTTATACGGGCAACCCGGTTGGCCGCCTCCAGCATGTCGCCCGAGATCGCGAGACTGGAGCGCTGGCAGGGATCGGGGCAAAGGATGATGGTGTCGATAGTGGGCATTTGTCCATTTTGGCCTGAAAGATGTCAAATGCGACACTATGATGCCGACGTGCCCCTGTCCATCTTGTGGCAAAGCCAGAAGGAGAGACGTGATGAAAATGGAAGGTGGGTGTTTCTGCGGTACGCTACGCTACCAGGTAGAAGGCAGGCCGTTGATGAAGGGGCAATGTCACTGCCGGTCTTGTCAGCACCATTCGGGCGGCGCGCCGAATTTGTTCATGGTGATGCCGAAACAGGGGTTCAGTTACACCCAAGGGACCCCGAGACAGTTCCGGCGTGATGCAGCCGATGCGATGGTGACGCGCGACTTCTGCGAAAGCTGCGGCACGCATGTGGCCAACCACCGCGACGGTCTGGAGGCGGTGATTGTGAAAATCGGAACGCTTGACGATCCGGCACGGTTCGGCGGCCCGAAAGTAGCGCTGTACCTGGCCGAGAAACAGGCATTCCACCACGTTCCCGACGGTGTGCATTGTTTCGATGGATTGGCGAGTTAAGAAAAAAGGCGCCCCAAGGGGCGCCTTTTCATAGGAAAATGTGCTCGAACTCAGACCTTGAGGTTCGGGATGATCTGCTTCTTGCGGCTCATCACGCCGGGCAGAACGACGGTGTCGCCTGTCGCATCGGCGTCAAAGCTTTTCTTGGCGACGGTTTTGACCAGATCGTTCGGCACCAGCAGGGTGGCTTCTTCGTTCAGGATGTCGACAACGAACAGCAGCACCTGATCCACGCCGTCTTCGCTGGCGACGGTGGTCATGCTGTCCATCAGGCTGGCCTTGCGGTCCAGAACGACGCCCGGCGCGGTGGTTTCCAGAACCGAAACGCGGAACTTGGTGCCGTCGACTTCGTATTCCTTGGAGTCCATGCGGATCAGCTCGGCATCGGAGAAGGAGGACACATCGGATTTCGCGGCGAACATCTCGGCTGCGTAGTCGGCAATGTTGATGCCCAGATCAGCGGCCAGTTTTTCGGCGACGGCGCGGTCGTGATCGGTGGTGGTGGGCGAGCGGAACTCCAGCGTGTCGGACAGGATGCAGGTCAGCGCGGCGCCTTTGATGGCTTCGGGCATCTTCGCCATGTCATCGCCGATCAGGTCGTGCATGATTGTTGCGGTGCAGGCCAGCGGACGGATGGTGATGTCGATCGGGCCTTTGGTTTCCAGACCGCCAACCAATTTGTGGTGATCGATGATGGCCTGAACGTCGGCGCCGTTGATGTTGGCGGGCAGTTCGGCCGGGTTGTTGGTGTCCACGATGACAACGGCCTGATCGTCGGCCACATCCGCCATGATCTCGGGCTTCTCGAGGCCCCAGCGCTGCAGCATGAAGGCGGCTTCGGTGTTGGGTTCACCCAGCAGTTTGGGCGCGGCGTCGATGCCTTTGATCTCGTTCAGGTACCAGGCCCAGACGATGGGGGAGCCGGTGGAATCGGTGTCGGGAGACTTGTGGCCGAAAACAAGCGTGGTCATGATGCAGTCCTATACATAGCGGGCGATTTTGCGCGCCTTATAACAGGGCAGGGAGGTTTGTCACCCCGCCAGCGTTGCAGCTGTTGCGGGGCGGCCATGCAGGAGGCGCCGGGGACACGGTTTTGGGCGAAAGGTCGCACAGGAACCCGTATCACCTGAATGCAGGGTACGCCAGTCAGGTGTCAGAACGCGGCGCGTTGCAGATGATATCCCTGTTTGGCCAGAAGGTTCAGCACGCCATCGGGTCCCGGAAGATGCAGCGCCCCGACGGCAACGACGATGCGGTCGCCATCGGCAGCCTCGATCACCGGGACCCAGTTGTGGTTGCGCTCGCGGATCAGGAGATGCATCGCCTCGGCCCAGAGAGCCTCGGCCTCGGCGGCGGGCAGCTTGGTGTCGGCTTTAAAACGCTGCTTGGCCAAGGCGAGATAGAAACGAGCCTCTTCGTCGAAATAGCTTTCCGCCATGGTATGGTAATCATCGGGGCTGCCGTTTCCGTACATCGATAATGTGGCGCGCATCTGCCGGACCTGTTCGTCCAGCGGGTGCAGGTTCAGCGTTTCGATCACCGTCAGCGGGTCTTCGAGTGATGCCGTCGCAACACCGTTTTCATGCGCCAGCATCTCCAGACGCCGGTCCATGCCGTCTTTGATTTGCTCCTTCTGTTTGAGGCACGGCGGCAGGGAAAGCGACAGTGACAGAAACCAGGGGCGCATCTTGGCGGCCATCCAGGGCGGAATGCCACGCGCCGCGCTGCGTTCAGAGAGCAGCGCCCAGTCCTCTTCTCCCATGCGGTCGATCAGGGAGGGGCCTTCGGTGATCAGATACAGGGATGGGGTTTTCCCCATCTGTTTCTGCATGGCGGTCTGATCTGCGCTCGTCGCTTCAAGCATTAGCGTGTCGGCGCTGGTGATCAGTGGTGTCAGATCTTTGGTGATCTTCTCCATGCGGGGATCATTGAGATGCATCGTGCCAATCACATGCACCCGGCGGGTGCCTTTGGTCGCAATCCAGTGGTTGCCTTCCTTGAAGGGCACATCGGCGAGGTCGGCCTGGATCTGTTCGCGCTCGGCCGGGCTCAGCGTCAGGCGAAGGTCGTTGCCGCCGCAGGCCGCAAACACCCCACCGGGCAGCAGGCAGAGAAAAAGAAGGAGGAAGGCGCGCATGGTATGTCCTTTTGTCTGTGGCCCTCATGCTATGGGCGGGCGGCACGCACGACAAGCAGGACGCGATCTGGCTTGATGTGGTTTTTCTCGCGGTCATTGCTGGTTATGCTGCGGGCATGGAAAAAGAAGAACAGCTGTATCCCCCCATCAAGGCGCTGCTGGAACGGCAGGGCTATGAGGTGAAGGGAGAGGTCGGTGCCGCCGATGTGGTGGCGCGGCGCGGGGATGAGGATCCGGTGATCGTCGAGCTGAAGCTGCGGTTTGCCCTGTCGCTGTTCCATCAGGCCGTGTCCCGGCAGGCCGTGACAGATCTGGTCTATATCGCGGTGCCAAAACCAAAGGGTAAACAGGCGCGGCGGATGCTGAAGGACAACCTGTCCTTATGTCGGCGTCTTGGCCTTGGATTGATCACTGTTTTGGCTGATGGCCGGGCCGAAGTGCAATGCGATCCCGGCCCCTATGCACCGCGCAAATCCAAGGTCCGCAAACAGCGCCTGCTGCGGGAGTTCGACCGGCTGCGCGGGGATCCGAATTCCGGTGGCGCCACCCGCCACGGAATCGTCACCGCCTATCGGCAGGATGCCCTGGTCTGTGCCGCGCATCTGGCGCAGCACGGTGCCTGCAAGGGGGCTGAGGTAGCGCATACAACCGGCGTTGGGCGGGCCACGACGCTGATGCGGGACAACCATTATGGCTGGTTCACCAAGGTCGAGAAGGGCATCTACGAGCTTAGCGAACAGGGGCGCAGCGGGTTAGCGGACTGGGATCACAGCCTTTCTTGAACAGGTCCGCAGAGCTGCTTCAGATTGCTGCGTTGCGGCAGTCTGATTTTCCGTGCGGGATGGGTCAATTTTCTTGCATCAAACCTGTTGACTCGGCGCAGGCCGCTGCCTAGCTATTGCTCCGTTAGCACTCACCCGGTGTGAGTGATAACGCCTCTGCGGAGAGCAGGGGCAGACCAGATATAACAACCTTTGAGCCTATTAAGGAGCTGCAAAGATGGCATTGAAACCGCTTCATGACCGTGTGCTGGTGCGCCGCACCGAAAGCGAAGAGAAAACCGCTGGCGGGCTGATCATCCCCGATAGCGCCAAGGAAAAGCCCTCCGAAGGCGTTGTTGTCGCCACCGGCGAAGGCGCCCGCAAAGACAGCGGTGAGCTGATCGCAATGGCCGTCAAAGCCGGCGACAACATCCTGTTCGGCAAGTGGTCCGGCACAGAAGTTACCGTCGACGGCGAAGAGCTGCTGATGATGAAAGAAAGCGACATCATGGGCATCATCGAGTAAGCCCACCGGCTTCTCTGATCCCCCTTTATCGCTGACAACTACAGATTTTCTCGAGGAGAAACAGATATGGCTGCTAAGGACGTCAAATTCGACACCGATGCCCGCAACAAGATGCTGAACGGCGTGAACGTTCTCGCTGATGCTGTCAAAGTGACCCTGGGCCCCAAAGGCCGCAACGTGGTTCTGGACAAATCCTTTGGCGCACCGCGCATCACCAAAGACGGTGTTTCGGTTGCCAAGGAAATCGAACTGGAAGACAAGTTCGAAAACATGGGCGCCCAGATGGTGAAGGAAGTTGCTTCCCGCACCAACGACGAAGCCGGTGACGGCACCACCACCGCAACCGTCCTGGCCCAGGCGATCGTGCGCGAAGGCCTGAAGCAGGTTGCTGCTGGTCTGAACCCGATGGACCTGAAGCGCGGCATCGACATGGCAACCGCCAAAGTCGTTGAAGGCATCAAAGAAATGGCTCGCCCGGTGAACGACTCCGCTGAAGTCGCTCAGGTTGGCACCATCTCCGCGAACGGCGAAGCCGAAATCGGCCAGCAGATCGCAGACGCGATGCAGAAAGTCGGCAACGAAGGCGTCATCACCGTCGAAGAAAACAAAGGCATGGAAACCGAGACCGACGTGGTCGAAGGCATGCAGTTCGACCGTGGCTACCTGTCGCCCTACTTTGTCACCAACCCGGACAAGATGATCGCAGATCTCGACGACTGCATGATCCTGCTGCACGAGAAGAAACTCTCCTCCCTGCAGCCGATGGTTCCGCTGCTGGAGCAGGTCATCCAATCGCAGAAACCGCTGCTGATCATCGCGGAAGACGTCGAAGGCGAAGCGCTGGCAACTCTGGTTGTCAACAAACTGCGCGGCGGCCTGAAAATTGCAGCCGTCAAGGCACCGGGCTTCGGCGACCGCCGCAAGGCCATGCTGCAAGACATCGCGATCCTGACCGGTGGTCAGGTCATCTCCGAAGATCTGGGCATGAAGCTTGAGTCCGTCACCATGGACATGCTGGGCACCGCCAAGAAAGTCGAGATCACCAAAGACGAGACCACCATCGTTGACGGTGCAGGCGAGAAGGCCGAGATCGAAGCACGCGTTGCTCAGATCCGCACCCAGATCGAAGAAACCACCTCGGACTACGACCGTGAGAAGCTGCAAGAGCGCGTTGCCAAACTGGCAGGCGGTGTTGCTGTGATCCGCGTCGGCGGCATGACCGAAGTCGAAGTGAAAGAGCGCAAAGACCGTGTGGATGATGCTCTGAACGCGACCCGCGCAGCCGTGCAGGAAGGCGTGATCGTCGGTGGCGGTGTTGCTCTGGTTCAGGCCGGCAAGGCGCTGGAAGGTCTGGAAGGTGCAAACTCCGACCAGAACGCCGGTATCGTGATCGTGCGCAAGGCTATCGAAGCGCCGCTGCGCCAGATCGCCGAGAACGCAGGTGTCGACGGTGCGGTTGTGGCCGGTAAGGTCCGCGAAAGCTCCGACAAGAACTTCGGCTTCAACGCTCAGACCGAAGAATATGGCGACATGTTCTCCTTCGGCGTGATCGACCCGGCCAAAGTGACCCGTACCGCACTGGAAGACGCAGCCTCGATCGCAGGCCTGCTGATCACCACCGAAGCCATGGTTGCTGACAAGCCGTCGAAAGATGGCGCAGCTGGCGGCGGCATGCCCGACATGGGCGGCATGGGCGGCATGGGCGGCATGATGTAAGTCACGCCATCCAACCGGATGATTTGGGGGTCGCCTTCGGGCGGCCCCTTTTTCTTTTTTTGGGGAGAGCGCGTGCCTCCTTGCCTGTTTTTCGTTCCAGACCTGCGCCAATACCGAAATATTTTGATTTTCTTCGAAGTTGTCCCGTACGCTGAACCCGTTCAAAAAATTGTGCACTGGGGGACGTGATGAAGGGATTGGCACTGCTGGCGGTTGTTGCTGCCACTTTTGGAGCTGTAGAGGCAGCAAGGGCGGACAGTCTGAAATGGACGATCCGCAGCGATTATCCGCATATCGTAAGTCTGGAATTCTACAGTCAGGACTATCGCCGTGCCTGGCCCGGAGACGGTCAGGTCTATATCGTCGACGACTACGATGTGCGCGAATATAGCCTCAGCTGTGAGACCGGCGAGACGATCTGCTATGGCGCCTGGGTGCGCGGCGACAGCAACAAGTATTGGGGTGTCGGTCTCAACAATTCACAAAGGTGCAATGACTGTTGCTACACCTGCGGATACGGTGATACCGACCTGCGTATTCTGAACTGATAGGCGGGTCATTCCGGCCTGAAACGGAGGCCGGTGATGAAACTCGTTGTTCTGGTTCTGCTCGTCCTGATTGCCTTTGCGGCGAATTCGGTTCTGGGCCGCATGGCCATCGGCTGGGGCTATATGGATGCGATGGGCTTTGGCCTGCTGCGCCTGGCTTCTGGCGCCGTTGCCCTGGTGTTTCTGGTCGCGCTGCAAGCGGCCCGGTCACGAAGCAAGGGGGCGGGGGAGACGCCGGTCGCAGGATGGAAAGACGCCCTGCTGGGCGGGGCGGCTCTGACCCTCTATATGATTGGATTTTGTCTCGCTTATCAGGGGCTTGATGCTGGTCTTGGCGCGCTGGTTCTGTTTGGCGTGGTGCAGATTTCCATGTTCGGCTGGGGCGCGCTGCGTGGCAGTCGGACAACGGCTGGTCAGGTATTGGGGGCCTTGGTGGCGTTTGCGGGTCTCGCCTATGTGGTCTGGCCCAGCGGCCCGGTGCAGGTGCCGCCGGGGGCTGCTGCGCTGATGACGCTCAGCGGTCTGGGCTGGGCGGTTTATACCCTGCTTGGGCGTGGTGCGGGCGATCCTGTGCGGGCTAGCGCGATGAATTTTGTGGTCGCAACCCTAATGATGCTGCCTTTCATGCTGTTTGCGGCGGCATCGCTCCATGCCTCGCCCGAAGGTATCCTGCTGGCGGTGATATCCGGGGCTGTCACCTCGGGGATGGGCTATGCGCTTTGGTACCGTGTTTTGCCGGAATTGCAGCCTGCGGTCGCTGCGACGATCCAGCTGAGCGTCCCGATCATTGCCATTCTGGGAGGCTTTGTCTTTCTGGCCGAACCCGTGGGGCTGCGGCTGGCGCTGGGAACCTGTGCGGTCCTTGGCGGGATTGCCCTGGTGATCTGGAGCGCACCGCGCGCGCGATAGGGGCTTTTCGCTGGCGCGGTGCATGTCTATCTGATCTGCATGAAACGTCTTATGTCCCCTGTTCTTGCAGCGCTGTCCCTGTTGCTGCCTCTGCCCGCTCTGGCGGATTGCGCCATCCTGCTGCACGGGCTGGCTCGCACGGAATCGTCCTTCTCGGTGATGGAACAGGTTCTGGAGGGGCGCGGCATCACCGTGCAGAGCCCGGGCTATCCTTCGACCGAGGAACCTGTGGCCGTGCTGGCCGAACAGACGCTGCCTGATGCCTTTGCGGCCTGCGGCGATCAGCCGGTGCATCTGATTACCCATTCGATGGGCGGCATTCTGGTGCGACAATGGCTGCAGGACAACCGACCGGAAAATCTGGGCCGCGTTGTCATGCTAGCGCCTCCGAACCATGGTAGCGAACTGGTGGACGAACTGGGCGACTGGGAGGTGTTTGGCCTGCTGCACGGACCGGCGGGTTTGCAGCTGGGCACCGGGCCGGAGAGCCTGCCGAACCGGCTGCCGCCTGCGGATTTCCCCTTGGGGATTATAGCGGGGAACCGCTCGCTCAACCCGGTGTGGTCCAGTCTCATTCCCGGTCAGGACGATGGCAAGGTTTCGGTTCAAAGCACCCGGCTCGAAGGGATGGCCGATCACATCGTACTGCCGGTCACCCATACATTCATGATGAACAATCCGCTGGTCATCGCCCAGGCGCTACATTTTCTGGAGCATGGCCGGTTCGATCCCAAGATCACCTGGCTTGATGCGGTGCTTGGCCTGCCCGACGGCCTGTGCGATGAGGGCGCCTGTACCGACAAGGCGGCAAAGGAGCCGGGAGCTGATGACACTTGAACTGACGCTGCAGGGCGCCGATGTGCTGCTGCCTGAGGGGCTGGTGCCGGGCGCGGAACTCTCACTCGCGGAGGGGGCAATCGTCGCGGATCGCGCCGGTCGCGCGGTGGATCTGTCTGGCTATCTGGTACTGCCGGGCATCATCGACCTGCACGGCGACGGGTTCGAACGCCATCTTGCCCCCCGACGCGGCGCGATGAAGCAGATGGACGAGGGCGTCATCGCTGCCGAGGCAGAATTGGCAGCCACCGGTATCACCACGGCGGTTCTGGCGCAGTTCCACAGCTGGGAAGGCGGGCTGCGCGCGCCGGACTATGCCGACCAGGTCTTTGCTGCGATCACTGCTGTGCGGAACCGGGTAGTGACGGATATCCTACCACAGCTACGGTTCGAGACTCATATGCTGGATGACTACGCGGGCCTGCCTCAGCGTATTGCGGCGGCCGGAGTGGGCTATGTTGTTTTCAACGATCACCTGCCGCATGACCGGCTGGCAGTGGGAAAGAAACCGCCCCGGCTTGTGGGGCAGGCGCTGAAGGCGGGGCGCAACCCGGAGGTCCACTGGCAGATGCTGCAGGATATGCACGCCAGATCGGATGAGGTGCCTGCTGCTCTGAATGCGATCTGCGCCGAACTTGGCGCTATGGGCGTGCGTCTTGGAAGCCATGATGACCAAAACGCGGCCATGCGGGCCGAATGGCGGGATCGCGGTGTGCGGATCAGCGAATTTCCGGAAACATTAGAAGCGGCAGAGGCGGCACGGGCCGGGGGCGATCATATCATTCTGGGCTCCCCGAACGTGGTGCGGGGTGGCTCGCATAAGGGCAACGTGTCTGCGGTTGAGCTGATCGCCATGGGGCTGTGTGATGCGATCGCCTCGGACTATCACTATCCCAGCCCGCGCCGCGCTGCGCTGATGCTGGCCCGTAGCGGGCTGCTGGATCTGGCAGGGGCCTGGGATCTGGTGTCAAAGGGCCCTGCCGAAGTTCTGGGGCTGGATGACCGTGGAGAGTTGGCGCCAGGCAAACGCGCCGATGTGGTGATCCTTGAGAAAGACAGCCAGCGGGTTGCGGCAACCCTGTCGGGCGGGCGCGTCAGCTATATGAGCGGCGAGATCGTGGCGCGCTTTCTAGGCTAACCCTCAATCGGGCAGGCAGGGCGCGGCCTCTCACGCCCGGCTGGCGGACCCTCAATGCTGCGCCCGAAACCCGCCATTGGCGAATTTCGGATGCGTGCGGCTGGCGAAGTGTTATTTCTGCGCGCGGATGACCCGGTTGATATGGCCCATCTTGCGCCCGGGTTTGGCGTCGGCCTTGCCATAGAGATGCAAGGCGCAATCGCGCTCCCGCGCCAGATCGGGGATACGGATGACGTCGTCGCCAATCAGGTTCTCCATCACCACATCGCTGTGCCGCTGACCGTCGCCCAGCGGCCAGCCGACCACTGCGCGGATGTGCTGTTCGAACTGATCCACCGCGCAGCCGTTCTGGGTCCAGTGACCGGAGTTGTGGACGCGCGGCGCGATCTCGTTGACCACCAGCCCTTTGGGGGTGACGAAGAGCTCGACCCCCATCACGCCGACATAATCGAGCGCGTTCAGGATCTTCGCCGCCATCAGCACCGCATCCATGCGCTGGCTCTGGCTGAGGCGGGCAGGCACGGTAGTGGTGTGCAGGATGCCGTCGCGGTGCACGTTCTCGCCGGGATCGAAACAGGCGACCTCGCCGCTAGGGCTGCGCGCGGCAATCACCGAGGCTTCATGGGTGAAATTGACAAACCCTTCGAGAATGGCAGGCGCACCGGCGAGCGAGGCCAGCGCGGGGGCGGCGTCCTCTGCGGCCATGATCCGCGCCTGCCCCTTGCCATCATAGCCAAAGCGCCGCGTCTTCAGGATCGCGGGCGCGCCGATCTCTGCCAGCGCCGCATCCAGTGCGGCCTGATCTGGGATGTCGGCAAAGGGGGCGGTTTGCAGGCCTAGATCCTGCAGGAAGGCCTTTTCCGTCAGCCGATCCTGCGACACACGCAGGGCTTCGCGCCCCGGGCGGATCGGGCGGTGCTGCTCCAGTACATCCAGCGCCGCAGTGGGGATGTTTTCGAACTCATAAGTGATCACATCCACCGAGGCGGCAAAGGCGGCCAGCGCGGCCTCATCCTCATAAGGTGCGGTTGTGACCATGTGAGCGACATCGCCTGCGGGCGGGTTGGCGCCGGGTTCAAAAATATGCGTCTTGAAGCCAAGGCGGGAGGCCGCAACTGACAGCATGCGCCCCAGCTGACCGCCGCCGAGAATTCCGATTGTTGCGCCGGGCTGCAAAGGATCAGTCATCGACGGGTTCCTCCGGGATCGAGGCGGAAAGGGCTGCGCGCCAGTCGTCCAGACGGGTGGCAAGCGCGGGATCCTGCAGGGCGAGGATGCCAGCGGCCATCAACCCGGCATTGGCAGCACCGGCGGCGCCGATGGCCATGGTGGCGACGGGAAACCCCTTGGGCATCTGCACGATCGAATAAAGTGAATCCACACCCGACAGCGCCCGCGTCTGCACTGGGACGCCTACCACCGGAACGCGGGTTTTCGAGGCAACCATGCCGGGAAGATGCGCCGCGCCACCAGCGCCGGCGATGATGACCTGCAAACCGCGTTCTGCCGCGCTCTTGCCATAGGTCCACAGCCGGTCAGGGGTGCGGTGCGCCGACACGATTTTTGCCTCGTAGGGCACGCCCAGTTCATCCAGAATCGTGGCGGCCTCTTTCAGGGTGGGCCAGTCTGACTGGCTGCCCATGATGATGCCCACTTTGATGTCAGCGGTGGTTTCAGGCATGTGATCCGGTCCTGTCATGCCGCAGGCCTGCATTGGACCTGCTGGGGTGGAAGGAGCGCGCACTATAGTCGAAGACGCGCATGGTGCAATGCGGCAATGCGGGCAAAATAAGGCTGTGTCGGCACGGAAACGCCCGGGGGCCCAGGCTACCGATTTGCGTGACCACAGCGCGCCCATGCGCGCTGCCGGGCCCAAGGGTTTTGCCTGCGGCAGCATGGCTGCCAACCTGCAAAAGGCGCGGGAGGATTTGGGTGGCTTGAACTGGATTGATCGGCGGGCGCACTTTGACGCCAGAAGCAAGAGGCGGGTCGGCTGGAAGAGGTCGGCGACCGGGCGTCTGTCAGCCCGCCAAGGCGATCAGGCGATGATGTCCGGTGTCAGCCGATCTTCGATCAGGGCGATCTTGTCTTTGAGGCCCAGTTTCTGCTTTTTCAGCCGCCGGATGGTCAGCTGATCTGCGGTGCCGCGTTCCTGCAGGGCGGTAATCGCCTCGTCCAGATCCCGGTGCTGCCTGCGGAACACCTCAAGCTCAACCTTGAGGACGTCGTCGGTCTTCATCGAGATATCGGTAGGGGCGTTCATTGGCGACTCGGAGGCTGGTGAAAGATGCGGGGTTCAAGATACTTCGTTAACGGCTTTTCGGCTAGGCCTATGCGTCCACGCTCTTGAGTAATCAAAAGAACTTACCATATTCTGTAAGAGCGGTCGCCTGTTGGGGCCGCAAGACTATCCGTCGCTTTCGAACAAAGGACGTAACACGTGTCGAAACTTACCTTGGGCTCTTACCCGCATATGCTGGGGTTTGAGCAGCTTGAACGCCTTCTGGAACGCTCGGCCAAATCCGGCAACGAGGGGTATCCCCCTTATAATATCGAGCAGACCTCGGATCATTCCTATCGCATTACCCTGGCCGTGGCCGGGTTTGCCGAAGAGGATCTTTCCATCACCGTCGAGGACCGCCAGTTGGTCATCCGTGGCCGTCAGCGCGACGACAGCGATGGCCGCGTCTTCCTGCACCGGGGCATCGCCGCGCGTCAGTTCCAGCGCATGTTCGTGCTGGCCGACGGGGTCGAAGTGGGCGAGGCGCTGATGGAGAATGGTCTGCTGCACGTGGACCTGACCCGTGCCCGCCCGGAAACCGTGGTTCAGACCATCAATATTCGAAAGGGGTAAGAGACATGCATACACCATTTGATTTCAACGAAACCGGCAAGCGGATCGTCTACGTCAAGGCGGTTGATGTTGCGGACCTGCCCGAGGATGTGCAGGCCGGTGCCAAGGGACACAAGCAGCTTTACGCGGTGCACGACGCCGAAGGCGAACAGCTGGCGCTGGTGGCAGACCGCCGCATGGCCTTTGTTCTGGCGCGCCAGAATGACCTGTCGCCGGTGACGGTGCACTGAACAACTCCTTCAGGGGCGCGAATGCGCCCCCCCGGATTGCCCCGCTGTGGCGGGGCAGTCGTGCCTTTGGATAGCTTCCAGAAACCTCCCGCGCGAGACCGGGAGAATAATCGTCCAAAACGGCTGTTGAGGCGCAAGTCGTGTCCCCGACGGGCTTTCGCGGCTGGATCATTGCTCTCTGCGCCGGTAACGTCCCGGTAAAACAGCGGTTTGGGGCGTTTGATATCATGACATCGTTTTCTTTTGACTGGGTGGATGCGTTTTCGGATCGCCCCTTTGGCGGCAATGGCTGCGCGGTCGTGCATGAGGGTGCCAGCCTGCCGGTGGAGGTCTGCACCGCCTTCGTGCGGGAGACTTCTCTGGTCGAATGCACCTTTACCGGGCCGTCGCAGGTGGCGGATTTCAAAGTGCGCTATTTCCTGGCCAGCCGCGAAATCCCCTTTGCCGGTCATCCTACCATCGCCACCGTTGCCGCGCTCAAGGATCGCGGGCTGATCAACGGCACCTCGGTGACGCTGGAAACCGGCGCGGGAATTGTTCCGGTGCAGATCGAGGGCGACCTGATCGAGATGACGCAGGTGGCGCCAGAGTTCGGCCCGCAGCCGGATCCGGCCCTGGTTGCGGCAGCAGTGTCCCTGCCGCCGGAAGCCATTATCGGTGAGCCGCAGAAAGTGTCGACCGGCTTGCCCTTTTGCGTCACCGTGCTGAAGGACCGCGCCGCGCTAGAGGCAGCAAGGCTGGATCTTGATGCCCTTGCCCGGCTGACGGCACAGCTTGGCGCTGATGGGATCGACATGATGGAGCCCTTTCTGGTGACGCTGGATGGCGCCACAGAGGCGGGGGATACCTTTTCCCGCCTGCTGATGGCGCCGCCGAGCCCACCGGAGGATCCCTTTACTGGCTCAGCAACCGGCGCGATGGCGGCCTATCTGTGGAAGCACGGGCTGATGCTTAAGGACAGCTTCGTGGCTGAACAGGGGCACGGGCTGGGGCGGCCGGGGCAGGCGCGTGTGACCCGCGTGGGACCGGCAGAGGCGCTGACGGGGGTAAAAGTTGCCGGAGAGGGATTTGTTCTGATGCGGGGAGAGGTCGATCTTCCGCTGCATTTGTAAATGGGAGCATGTGATTGAGTTCTGAGTTCTCTTGCCTCCCATGCTGGAGCGGTTGCCATGACTGAGCCTGCGATTGCTATCCTGCCTTACGGCCAGAAACTTGATCGGGGGCTGCCGCAGATGCCGCTGGCGCAGTTGCACTGGCCACTGGGCTGCCCCGACCGGCTGCAGGGCGGCAGCGTTGGCGATCTGACCGCGGCGGATCATTTGATCGTCTTTGCCAAGACGGCGATGCATTTTCAGCTAAACTGGTATTGCCGCGCGCAGCTGTCGCTGATGGTGATGGAGCCGAAGATCATGTCGGCGTCCCACCACCGTCTGCTGCGGCTCAGCCATCGGCGGTTCTTCCGCGTTTTTACCTATGATCCGGATCTTCTCGCGCGATTGCCCAACGGGCTGTTCCTGCCCTTTGGAACCACCTGGGTGCCGGAATGGCAGGATCTGGATCTTGAAAAGACCTTAGATCTGTCGTTGATCGCCTCGGCCAAACGCGACCATCCCGGGCACAAGCTGCGGCATCAACTGGTTGAATACCTGCAGAAAAACGTGCCCGATGCGCGCATTTTGGGCCGTGGTTACGCGCCTTTCGAGCATAAATCAGAGGGTCTTGCCCCCTTCCGCTATTCGGTGGTTATCGAAAATGTGCAGGAGCCGAATTGCTTCACCGAGAAATTGATCGATGCGATCCTCTGCGAGACTGTGCCGATCTACTGGGGCTGTCCGAATATTGGGGATTTCTTCGACACTGAGGGCATGATCCTCTGCAATGATCTGGCGGATATGGAGCGGGCGGTCCGCAGTATCAGTGCAGAGGATTACGCCCGGCGTCTGCCCGCCCTGCGCGCCGCCAAACCTGCGGCGGCGCGTTATGGCGATCTGTTCCTCCGCGCGGCGGAGGCATTGCGCGACAGCCTCTAAGACGGCAATGCTCCTCAGCGCGCGTTTGCGGCTCTGGCCTCCTTGCGGGCCCGCCGGGTGGACTTTTTCTTTTCGTACCAGTGGCGCAGGCCCTTGCTCTTCAGCTCGGCTTGCGGTTCGAACAGCAGGATCGCGTTGCGCAGGGTCCAGTCCGTCAGACTGCCCCGGCAGCCTTTCTCGGGCCACAGGG
The DNA here is from genome assembly GCF_041008785.1 of Pseudophaeobacter sp. 1A16562. Lineage (NCBI taxonomy): Bacteria > Pseudomonadati > Pseudomonadota > Alphaproteobacteria > Rhodobacterales > Roseobacteraceae > Pseudophaeobacter > Pseudophaeobacter sp. 1A16562. The sequence goes on from NZ_JAXGFT010000008.1 coordinate 55,948, forward strand.
AACGTTCGGACCAGATATAGCGGGGGCGGTTGGGCTGTACGCTAACTGGACGGGCCGCGGCCTCGGTTGCGAGATTGGCCATCAGCACCATAATGTTTTCCTGCTCCAGCACCTTTTCACGCGCCGTGGCGATGGCGTCCTGGGCGGCTTCCCAGCGGCCGTTCTGGATTTCCTGGACCATGCGCCGGGCCTCGGCCACCGGATCGTCCAGATTCAGAGTCTCATAACTGTCCACCGGGAAATAATCGTCCACGTTGGAACAGCCTGCGTAGAAGGGGAAGGACCAGCACAGCCAGGGGTCAGTCAGTTTCTCGGTCCAGACATGCGGCCCTTCGCCATTCTCGATGGCGAGGTTGTACTTGTTGGGCAGCAGGGCGTCTGCCTTGTCGCCAATGGGTTTGAAACCGCGCCCGAAGAGTTCGATATGCTCGGGAATCTCGTCGATCAGGGTTTCCACAAACCGCATCCGTTTGCGGTGATATTCGGTGTGCACCTTGGTTGAGGTGACGATGGCAATCTTGTCCTGTTTCTGCGGCGGGGTCAGCGTCTTGAACCAGTCATAGCCACGATGATTGCCGTTGTCCGAGAAATCAAAGCCCGCCCACCAGTACCAGCAGACCGCCCGGTTGCGTTTTTCCGTATCCAGCGGTTTTTGCGTCGTCGTCAGAACCAATCCGAACTGGTTTAGGAACCGGCAGCTATAGGGGTGGATGACATCTGGTTCGGCAGCGATGAAAATCGTCCGCTCTTTCGGAACCTGCGTCTTGATGGTGTAGGAAGACCGGTTGAAAGCGATGAGCACATCGGTGTCGTCCGGAACCTCGGTGCCAAAGGTAAAGGCTACCGAACCAATGCAGGGCTGCTGCCCCGGTGCCTGCTTCAAAAAAGACTGCGCCGTGGTGTCGGTGAACACATGTGCCTTAACGGGCGTAACCATACTTGGGCTCCAGAACACGAAATCTTGAACCTGTGTAGGGATAAATTTACTTGCAAAAAAGATCCATTTTAGCCGCGGCGTTCAGGCAAAACAAAACGGCCCGCCAAAGGGCGGGCCGTTTCAACAAAAATCAGATTGGGGTCAGTCAGGGATCAACCGGTGATCAGCCCCATGCTTTCCAGCTTCAGCAGAACCTGGTGGGCACAGTTGTCGACATCGACGTTTTCCGTCTCGACGCTCAGCTCGGGGTTCGCAGGCACGTCATAGGGATCTGAAATGCCGGTGAATTCCTTGATCTTGCCTTCGCGCGCCAGCTTGTAGAGCCCCTTGCGGTCACGGCGTTCGCATTCCTCGATCGAGGTCGCGACGTGCACTTCGATGAAGGCACCGAACTGTTCGATATCCTCGCGCACGGCGCGGCGGGTCGCTGCATAAGGCGCGATCGGCGCACAGATGGCGATGCCGCCGTTCTTGGTGATCTCGGAGGCAACATAGCCGATACGGCGGATGTTGAGGTCACGGTGCTCTTTCGAGAAGCCGAGTTCCGAAGACAGGTTCTTGCGCACGATATCGCCATCCAGCAGCGTCACCGGGCGGCCACCCATTTCCATCAGCTTGACCATCAGCGCGTTGGCGATGGTGGACTTGCCGGAACCGGAGAAGCCGGTGAAGAACACGGTAAAGCCCTGCTGGCTGCGCGGCGGCTTGGTGCGGCGCAGTTCTTTCACCACCTCGGGGAAGGAGAACCATTCCGGGATTTCCAGGCCTTCGGCCAGGCGGCGGCGCAGTTCGGTGCCCGAGATGTTGAGGATGGTCACGTCATCCTTGTCCGCGATCTCGTCAGCGGGCTCGTACTGGGCGCGCTCCTGCACATAGACCATGTGCTTGAAGTCGACCATTTCACAGCCGATCTCCGACTGATGCGCACGATAAAGGTCCTGCGCGTCATAGGGGCCGTAGAAATCTTCGCCGACAGAGTTTTTGCCCGGGCCGGCGTGGTCGCGGCCAACGATGAAGTGGGTGCAGCCGTGGTTGGCGCGAATCAGCCCGTGCCAGACGGCTTCACGCGGGCCTGCCATACGCATGGCCAGGTTCAGCAGCGACATGGTTGTGGTCGAGGCCGGATATTTGTCCAGCACCGCCTCGTAGCAGCGCACGCGGGTGAAGTGGTCGACATCGCCCGGTTTGGTCAGGCCAACAACCGGGTGGATCAGTAGGTTGGCCTGCGCTTCCTTGGCAGCGCGGAAGGTCAGTTCCTGGTGCGCACGGTGCAGCGGGTTGCGGGTCTGGAAGGCCACGACCTTGCGCCAGCCCAGCTTGCGGAAATAGGCGCGCAGCTCGTTCGGGGTGTCGCGGCGACCACGGAAATCATAGTGCACGGGCTGCTGGATACCGGTGACCGGACCGCCGAGGTAGATCTTGCCTGCGTGGTTGTGCAGGTAGTTCACGGCCGGGTGCGCCTCGTCATCGGCGCCAAAGACCTTTTCTGCCTCGCGAGATTTGTTGGGCTCCCAGCGGTCGGTGACCGTCATGGTGGCCAGGATGACGCCTTCCTGATCGCGCAGGGCGATGTCTTCGCCCACTTCCAGCGTGCTTGCGAAATCTTCGCTCACGTCCAGGGTGATCGGCATCGGCCAAAGCGTGCCGTCCGCCAGGCGCATGTTTTCGACAACGCCGTCATAGTCTTCCTCGGTCAGGAAGCCTTTCAGCGGGTTGAAACCGCCGTTCATCAGCAGCTCCAGGTCACAGATCTGGCGCGGGCTCAGATCGTGGCTTTTCAGCTCACCGGCCTCGACCTTCAGCTTCTGGGCAGAGTCATAAGATACATAGAGCTCGGGGATCGGAGCCAAATTACTCAACATAGTCATGTGAATTCTCTCTTCACTTGCGCGGGAGGGGGCGCCCGTGTCGCGGACGGCTTAAGGCCGCGCAATAGCCCAAAGGTTTCTTGAATGTCTAGCGAGCTGGGGAAAAAAGGACGATGTGTGCCTATTCCTTCACAAACGGATGTCGTTTCGCACCGCGCAGGCAATCATGGAATATCGTTCTGCCCTATGCGTGCTGGTTATGGTGCTGCTCGTGTTGCGCAGTCAGCAGATCGAACAGATCCTCTGCCCGCAGGGTCGCAATCGCCGATACCGGTTCGGCGACGCCGCGCAGCTGGAACGATTGTAGCGCGCTCTCGGGGGCGGTAAAACCAGCAGCGTCCAGCACGGCGGCAGAGACCAGCAGTTCAACGCCCAGGGCTTTGGTCTCGGCCTCAAGCCTGCTGGCAGCATTGACGCTGTCGCCGATGATGGTGCGCGGGGCGTGATCGGCAGAGCCGATTTCGCCCTGAACAAGATCGCCCAGATGCAGGCCAATGCCGATCCGGACCGGCGGGCTTTCTTCTTCTTCCAGTCGCGCGTTGAACGTCCGCAGCGCCGTACCAATCGCGGCCGCTGCATTCAGCGCCGCGCGGGCGGAACGAGCCGGGGAGGGGGCATCGAAGACCGCCAGCAGCCCATCGCCGAGGTATTTGTCCACGTGGCCGCCGGCCCCGGTGATCGCGGGTACGATGGCATCGAAGAACCGGTTCAGCAGGAACACTACATCATAAGGCAACTGACCTTCGGTACGGCTGGTGAAGCCGCGGATGTCGAGAAACAGGATGGCGAGCCTGCGTTCTTGCCCCTGGCTGGCGTGGGCCCGTGTGGTCCGCCCGTCGGGCCGGAACATGCGGCAGACGGTCAGCGGTGCGGTAGGCCGGATCTGGCAGGCCAGCCGCATGGTGCTGCTGGCCCGCACGGCGGCAAGGCTGCGCGCCTCAGCATCAGAAGGGGGATGCAGCGCATCCAATCCGTCTTCGATAAACACCCGGCAGGTGGTGCAGCGCCCTTTGCCGCCGCAGAGAGAGGTATGAGGCACGCCGCTGGCGCGGGACATTTCCAAGAGGGTCAGCCCCTTTTCGGCGCTCACCACAGGACCGTTCACATAGGTGATCCGAACCGCCCGGCGCTTGCGCAATGCCTTTTGCAGCAGCACGGCGGTTCCGGTCAGCACAAGAAGCGCCAAAAACAGGCCGATCCAGAGGTTTTCATTCTCTCGGAGGCTTACGAATGTCGGTTGGTCGGGCCAGTTGTAACTTGCCATCAGCGCCGCCCGCTGACTGCCCTCAACAAACAGATCGTAGATCCGGCGTCCCTCGCTCAACGCGCCGGCCAGGGCAAAGGTGGGGATGAAGACCGCGAGCCCGATCATAGAAGTCTGTGTCCGGCGCCACCAGCGCGTCAGCCGCAGCCAGTAGTGCAGCCCCATGCAGCCATGGATCCAGACGGCCAGCAACAGCAGTGCCTGCCACCAGATCGATGGCGAGTTCCACATCAGGACAAGGATGAAGCCCATCTCATCGTTGACGTTGTGAAGCTCATGCGCGTAGCGGGTGTAGGTAATGTGCCGCAACAGCTGCAATGGGATCAGAAGGCCAAGCCCCAGCTGCACCGCCTCGTTCCAGGTCATCCGCCAGCTGCGTCGCCGGGTCAGTTGCCACAGGGCTAGCCCGGCATGCAGGATCAGCGCGCTATAGAGAATGACACCGCCCAGCACACTGCGGGTGATGATCTGGCGAGCGCTCTGCATGGCCTCCACCGCCGCAGGAGAGAACAGCGCCAGGCCCAGGTTGATGAAATGGAAGAACACATAGGTGAACAGGACCAGCCCGGTCACCATCCGGGTGCGGATTATCCAGTTGCCCTGCCACAGCACATGCGTCACCGGCTGCTCTCCCCCGTGTAGCCTGCGGTGACTGTGACGGGATGCCGCGATCCGGGTCAAGGCTCTGCAAAAGGAAAGCCGCGCGCCCTTTGGGGGCGTGCGGCTGTTTTCGGCATCGGGCCCGGCCTGCGGCGGTATGCCCGCAGGACCTCGGCGTTGGTTATTCCTGTTCGGCCAGGAACCGTTCGGCATCCAGGGCCGCCATGCAGCCCATCCCGGCAGAGGTCACGGCCTGACGGTATTTGTGGTCAGTCAGATCGCCGGCCGCGAAAACACCGGGGACCGAGGTTTCGGTGGAGCCTGGTTTGACCTTCACATAGCCGCCGTTATGCAGCTCCAGCACATCCTTGACCAGTTCGGTTGCCGGGGCGTGGCCGATGGCGACAAAGACGCCCTTACAGGGGATTTCCGAGATTTCGCCGGTCTGCACGTTCTTGACCTTGACGCCTTCAACGCCGAGCGGCGCATCAGTGCCGACGACCTCTTCCAACTGATGAAACCACAGCGGTTCGATCTTGGGGTTCTTCAAAAGCCGGTCCTGCAGGATCTTTTCGGCGCGCAATTCATCGCGGCGGTGGATCAGCGTGACCTTGGAGGCGAAATTGGTCAGGAACAGCGCTTCTTCAACGGCGGTATTGCCGCCGCCGATCACCACGATTTCCTGGCCCCGGTAGAAAAAGCCGTCGCAGGTCGCGCAGGCAGAGACGCCAAAGCCCTTGAATTTGTCCTCGGTCGGCAGGCCCAGCCATTTCGCGCGGGCGCCGGTCGCCAGGATCACGGCATCTGCGGTGTAGGTGGTGCCGCTGTCGCCCTTGGCGGTAAAGGGGCGCTGGCTGAGGTCCAGATCGGTGATGATGTCGCCGATGATCTCGCAGCCCATTTCCTTGGCATGGTCTTGCATGCGCACCATCAGGTCCGGTCCCTGAACCTCGGTGTCGCCGGGCCAGTTTTCCACTTCGGTGGTGGTGGTCAGCTGGCCGCCCGGTTCGATGCCCTGCACCAGAATGGGTTCCAGCATCGCGCGGGAGGCATAGACCCCCGCAGTATATCCGGCCGGACCCGACCCGATGATCAGTACCTTGGTGTGACGCGTATCGCTCATCTCATATCCCCAAATCCGCAGGTTGGCGGGCAATCCGCCGTCAGCCACAGGATATAGCGACAGACCAGAGGCGCTTAAACCCCCGGCATCACCTTCGTGACGCAGCTGTTATCCGAGGCAGCTTGATCTTGCGGAGGGCAAAGATTATTGCGGCGCAGTGAAATAATATTGCGCGCTTTCGCGGCGCTGATATAAGAAACGCAAACTGACGGGAGCTTCCACAATGGTCACTACACGCCTTGATCCGATCGATCGCAAGATTTTGTCGGAACTGCAGGCCGATGGGCGCATGACCAACGTAGAACTGGCCAAACGCGTCGGAATTTCCGCGCCGCCCTGCCTGCGCCGAGTGCGTGCATTGGAGGAAGCAGGCCTGATCCGGGGCTATCATGCCGAGGTCAACAGCCGGGAGCTTGGCTTTGAGGTTCAGGTCTTTGCCATGGTGGGGCTGGAAAGCCAGGCCGAGGCAGAGCTGAGCGCATTCGAGGAGAAATGCCGCGGCTGGCCGCTGGTGCGCGAGTGTCACATGCTGAATGGCGAGGTGGATTTCATCCTCAAATGCGTCTCACCCGATCTCAGCACCTTTCAGAGTTTCCTGACCGGAGAGTTGCTGACCACGCCGAACGTGGCAAGCGTCAAGACATCGTTGGTGATCCGCGGTGCCAAGGACGAGCCGGGCGTGCCGTTCGACGTTCTCGAAGACCGTCTGGCGCTGGAACCCTGACCGGACCTGTGCCAGGTCGTCGGCAGGGGATGCTGACAGGTTGTTCAGATAGCGGCGTCCGCGCGCTCAAAGGCCAGCGGGCCGAAATCCGCAATCGCATCTGCGTGGCTGAAGAGATTTAGGAACAGCGTCTTGATCGGATAGCTGACCAGTTTCAACGCATTCGGCCCGGGATGATAAGTTTCAAATTCCAGCCCCCCCACCTGAATGACCGCGTGCTGCGGCAGGCAGAGATGGAACATATCAACCACGGTCGGCGGTGAGGTTTCAAAGATATTCATGCCGTCCTGGAAATCCTGAACCGGAGTCAGCAACTTCTTGTCACTTGCATCCCGGCGCATATGCGGCGGCGTGCACAGCAGCCGCGCGGCGGGACCGGCCACGACGCAGGACATGGGTTTTTGCATTCCAAAACTGTCAGCCATGAAGCTGGTGAGCGGATGGGTCTGTCCCTTGGAATCAGCGCGCGCTGGAACCAGGCTGGTGGAACCTTTCCAGATCAACGGCTGATATTCCCCGGTTTGCGTTGCGATCATGTCACCGGGCCAGAGGTCCTCAATGGCGACGGGGCCCATATCGGTCTGCACCAGCGTTCCGCGGGTAAAGGCACAAAAGGCGTTTTCGAACAGTGGCAGGGCCGGCGCGATGTGACGGGTTTCCGCGACGGTTCCGTTGGACAAAAGGGCGCTGACCTCGAACCGGCGCAACTGCGGTTTGGTGACCATGCGCAGCGCGGCGGGATCCTGAAGCAGGGCAGTGGCTTCGGCTGCCGATGCAGCGGCCTGGTGCAGCGAGTGAGGCGTGTTCATAGCGTCAGGGCCTTTCTCAATTCGACTTCGGAACCACAGCCCCGCGGCTGCGGGGCATTCGGACTGTTTGATCAGGCACCGTCGTTTTTGCACCTGCGCCGGACCGGAGTGCCGGACTGGGCGGGAAGGTGACCGCAAGAGTTTAAGCAAACCTCTACACGGAAGAACCCCGCGCCCCGCATCCTGCCCAGGCCGGTCTTTCTTTGCATTTTCTGAACACAGGGAAGACGTCCAGAGGCTGCAATCCGCCGGGAAGTTAAGGCAAGTTTTCCGCCCTAACTCAGGCGCTTTTCAACGCCTTCGGGTCACTGCGGGTGCTGCGGCGGCGCTCTATTGATGCACATCGCGCCACGCCGCGGTGCCAGGGCAATTTGCTTTTCTCGCTTTTGGCAGTTGCAACAATGGAAGCGATAAAACGGGTTCGTGCTGTCATTATTGCTCCTGCCGGGTCCATTCTGAACGATGTCTGTCTGAGCGCAGGTATCGGTAATCAATGCGACGTTATTGTGGCGCGGGCATGGAAAAGCCCCGGCAAAGCGGGGCCGGGGCGGTCACAATCCGGCTGCCGGGGATCTCCGGGAATTTTCAAAAGGGATCGGGGACGCGTGTGTTTTCTTTTTCCTACAGGCGGATACAGGCAATCAGCCTGCCATAATCAGCCTGTTTTTCGTGGGTGGCACGCCGATAGGAATAAAATCGCTTTGGATCGCTATAGGTGCAGTGGCCGGTCCATTCCGCCTCCGCAACCCCGGCGCTGCGCAGTTTATGCAGGCCAAGGCCGGGCAGGTCGAACAGCAAGCGGTCGCCTTCGCCATTGGCAAAGAAGCGCGCGTTCTCCGGGTTCTCGGCCATGAAGTCGTCGAAGAATTCGGGCCCGACCTCATAGGCGCGCTGCGAAATGGTCGGGCCGATGACGGCAAGGATATTGCTGCGGGTTGCGCCTAGATCCACCATCGCCTCCACCGTCGCGGAAAGCACCCCGTCCAGCGCCCCGCGCCAGCCGGCATGGGCGGCGCCGATCACTCCGGCCTCGGGGTCAGCAAACAACACCGGCTGGCAATCTGCTGTCAGGATAGAAAGGGCGACCCCGGGTGTGCGGGTAACCATGGCATCGGCTCTGTCCGGGCTGTTGCCAACCTCTTCGATTACCGCGACGTCGGGGGAATGCACCTGATTGACCCGGGCCAGCCTCTCCGGGGCGACCTCCATTGCGGCAGCAACGCGGGCGCGGTTCAGTTCGACCGCTTCACGCTGGTCCGAAGATCCAAGCCCGCAGTTCAGTCCCTCGAAAATGCCGGAGGATGCTCCGCCCCGGCGGGTAAAAAAACCATGCCGCACGGGGCCAAGAAGATCCGATGTCAGTATTTCCAGCGTCATGACTGAAGCCCCGGTGGTGGTGTCGCGTTGCCGGGGTAGAGACCCAGCACCTTGAACAGGTTTCCCATTTCCTCGGGGTGCGTCAACCGCCGATGTGCGGCGATCAAATTGTCGAGTGCATCGCCCTCTAGCGGTGCGGCAAGGGCGCGGGCGCGGTCGGTGATGCCCAGCCGCTCCAGAAACACGCCCTGCAGGTTCAGCCGCGTGGCCGCGCAGCCGTGCGCCTGTGCCGCCTGTGTCAGAACCTCAAAATCCACATGGGTGGTCAGGTCTGCGCAGCCGGGTGCCTCCAGCGGATCACAGGGCGCATGATCGCGCAGCGCTTGCAGCGTGTCGCCAAGCGAGCGCCAGTCGCCATAGTCCACGATCAGCGCCGCGCCACCATGCGCTGCGATACGTGTAGCAATTGCAGCGGTGATAGGGGCCGCGCCTTCGCAGAGTTCGACAAGGTCGCCCTCGCGGGTGTCCGCAAGCCGGTGGCTGAGCGCGGGCTGTTCGGTCAACGGGCCAAGGCCAAAGGTCAGCGTGCCGTTCTGCATGCCGATGCGTTTTTCGCGCCAGCCGGTACCATCGCGCAGGAACTGGCGCACGGGCAAGGCGTCAAAGAATTCATTGGCCACCAGAAATAGCGGCTGCTGTGGCAGGCTGTCGATGGTGTCGTGCCAGATCGGTTCAAACCCTGTTAGCGACTTGGCCTGCGCCTCGCGCAGGGTGGGGGAGGCCTCCACCAGATGCAGCTCCAGCGCGGCGTGGAAACCGGGCACCGCGCGAGTGGCGCGCAACAGATCCGCCATCAGGGTGCCACGGCCAGGGCCAAGCTCGGCCAGAGTGAACGGCGCAGGCGCGCCCTGATCCAGCCAGCTTTGCGCCAGACACAGGCCCAGCAGCTCACCGAACATCTGGCTGATTTCCGGCGCCGTGGTGAAATCCCCGGCAGCGCCCAGCGGATCGCGGGTGGTATAATAGCCAAAGCGGGGGTTCAGCAGGCACTCGGCCATGTAATCGGCCAGGCTCATCGGCCCGTCGACATCGATGCGGGCAATCAGGTGATCCAGCAGGCTCATGCCGTGATCCTCTGGCGGCGCAGGGCGGCGATGGCAAAGACCAGTCCTAGCGCGATCATCGGCAGCGACAGAAGCTGTCCCATGGTCAGCCCGTAGCCGCCGACATGCCAGGCAAGGCCGAGCGGATTGCCGGGGGTCACGAACTGCGCATCGGGCTGACGGGCGAATTCCACCAGGAACCGCGCCATGCCATAGCCCGCCAGAAACAGCCCCAGCACCAATCCGGGCCGGTGAAAGGCCCTGCGCCGCCAGGCCAGCCAGAGCAGCAATGTCGCCAGCAGCGCGCCTTCCAGTAGCGCCTCATAAAGCTGCGACGGGTGCCGCGCGCAAATTTCGCCAAGGGCCTGCCCACAGTCCTGCGCGGCCTGTCCCGGAAAGGAGACGCCCCAGGGCAGATCCGTTGGCCGCCCCCAGAGTTCCGCATTGATGAAATTGGCCAACCGTCCCAGCATCAGCCCGGGCGGCACGCTGACGGCCACCAGATCGGCCATCTGCAGCCGGGGTACACCGTGGCGCAGCGCAAAGATCCAGGCCGCCAGCACCACGCCGATCAGCCCGCCGTGAAAGGCCATGCCGCCTTCCCAGATCCGCAGGATCGCGGCGGGGTTGGAGAGGTAGTATCCCGGCTGGTAGAACAAAACGAACCCCAGCCGCCCGCCAAGGATCACGCCAATGATGATCCAGGTCAGCAGATCCTCGACCTGCTGCGGACGCATCGGTGGCTGGCTTACGGGCCAGAGTGCGGGCTGTCGCAGAGCCGCCACTGCCAACCGCCAGGCGATCAGGATCCCGACGATATAGGCCAGCGCGTACCAGCGCAGCGCGAACTCAAAAGATCCGATGGTGATCGAGAAGATTTCGGGCGACAGGTCGGGGAATTGGATCATTGCGTGCATGTGCGACTGAATGCCTTTGCTCTGGAAGGGAAGTCAACGGCTTGCCCGCGGCCCTTTGGTTGCCCATATAGGGCATAAGCCTGATACGGAGAAGACGATGCAGAGCCGCAACAAGATCCTCGACGATATTTCCCAGCTGATGACCAATGCAATGGGCGTGGCCCATGGTGCACGCGAAGAAGCTGAAACCGCGATGAAGAGCATGATCGACCGCTGGCTGGCCGACCGTGATTTCGTGACACGCGAAGAATTTGACGCGGTGCGCGCCATGGCGCAGAAGGCCCGCGAAGAAAACGAAGCGCTGAAAGCCCGCCTCGATGCGCTTGAGGCCTCTGCCAAAAACTGATGACTGAAGATTAAAGACCGGACCCATCCAGAATACGCATGCGCCTGCGCGGGCGAAAAGCCCGCTTGGGTCCGGTGCAGGCGGCACGTCCCGGGAGTAACGGCCAAATAGCGCGGCGCCCTGATTGGGCCACCTGATTTGCGCCCGGGACCTTATCCACAGCTTTGCCGATATTTTGGGTGGCTTTCCGCTTCATCCACAACTTATTGCAGATATCCCCAAATAAAGGGTTGCCAGCGCCTATCCGGGTGTCCACCATATCTAGTATGGGAGCGGGGATGCCTCCCCGGTCCTTTGAGCGCAAAGCTAGCTCTAGCGGACCCGAAGAGGTGCGTATGCTAGATACCAGAGAGGTGGCATCATGGCCCTATCCGAGCATCATCTGGAAGACGACATCCATCCCATAGACATCGTTGAGAACGTTGCCTCCCATCATGACTGGGATTTTGACCGGATCGGAGATGATCAGATCGCCATGGCCGTCGAAGGGCAGTGGCGCACCTATTCGGTGACGCTGGCCTGGTCGGGATACGAGGAAACGCTGCGGCTGGTCTGCAGTTTCGAAATGGATCCGCCCGAGGACAAGCTGCCGCTGCTGTATGACCTTCTCAACCGGATGAACGATCAGTGCTGGGCCGGGGCCTTTACCTATTGGGCCGAGCACAAGCTGATGCTTTATCGCTATGGTCTGATCCTGTCGGGCGGCCAATCGGCAAGCGCCGAGCAGATTGACGCGATGATCCAGGCGGCGGTGTCGAATTGCGAACGCTACTACCCGGCCATTCAACTGACCACCTGGGCCGGGCGCACGCCTCAGGAATCTCTTCAGGTCGCCATTGCAGAGGCTTATGGCCGCGCGTAAACCTGTGCCCTGAAACTGATGTAACAGCACAGGGGCAGGGACAATGGACATGACGGATATCGCGGATCGCGGGCTGGTCCTTTTGGGATGCGGCAAGATGGGCTCGGCGATGTTGGCCGGGTGGTTGGACGGCGGATTGCCCGCAACTTCGGTCTGGGTTCTGGACCCCTATCCTTCGGACTGGCTGAAACAGACCGGCGTGACCATCAACGGCGGACTGCCGCAGAACCCGGCCATCGTATTGATCGCGGTAAAGCCACAGATGATGGGCGATGCGCTGCCGGGGCTTCAGGCGCTGGGCAATGGCGATACCCTGTTCATCTCGGTTGCCGCCGGCATCTCATGTGCCAGCTACGAGGCGATGCTGGGAGAGAAGACCCCCATCGTGCGCGCCATGCCCAACACACCCGCCGCCATCGGGCGCGGCATCACTGCCCTGATCGGCAACGGGCGCAGCAGCGGCGCCGATATGGATCTGGCCGAAACCCTCTTGTCCGCGATCGGCCAGACGGTGCGGCTGCAGTCCGAGGATCAGATGGATGCGGTCACCGGCGTCAGCGGCTCCGGGCCTGCCTATGTGTTCCACCTGATCGAAACACTGGCCGCCGCAGGTGAGGCGCAGGGGCTGCCCGCCGATCTGGCGATGAAATTGGCCAAGGCCACCGTGGCGGGCGCAGGGGCGCTGGCCGAGGCGGCCGCGGAAGATCCCGCCCAGTTGCGGGTGAACGTGACCAGCCCCAATGGCACCACCCAGGCGGCGCTTGAGGTGCTGATGGACAAGGACAGCGGTTTCCCGCCCCTGCTGAACCAGGCTGTTGCGGCTGCTGCAAACCGATCCAAGGAGCTGTCCGGTGGCTGAGATTTCCTTTGATGATTTCCTGAAGGTCGATATCCGCGTCGGCACCGTGGTGCGGGCAGAACCCTACCCGGAGGCGCGCATACCGGCGATCAAGATGTGGATCGATTTCGGCGATGACATCGGTGAGAAGAAAACCTCGGCCCAGGTGACCGCGCATTACACGCCGGAAACGCTTGTGGGAAAACAGGTGGTGGCGGTGGTCAATTTCCCGCCGCGCCAGATCGGCAAGTTCATGTCCGAGGTTCTGGTGCTTGGCCTGCCGGATGAGGCCGGGGAGATCCGGCTGATCGGGCCGGATGGTCCGGTGCCATTGGGCGGAAGGATGCACTGAGCGATGAAACTTTGGATTACCCGGCCGATGACAGCGGCTGTCGAGGCGCGCGCGCGGGAAGAGTTCGATGTGGATATCCGCCCCGATACGGGCGTGCTGAGTCGCGCGGAAATGCAGCGTGCCTTGCGGGATTATGACGTGGTCATGCCGACGCTGGGCGACCGGTTCGATGCCGAGATCTTTGCCGCGGTGCCTGCGCCGCGGTGTCGGCTGCTGGCGAACTTCGGCGTTGGCTACAACCATATTGACGTAGAGGCCGCCCGGGCCGCCGGTGTTGCTGTGACAAACACGCCGGGCGCGGTCACCGATGCGACTGCCGATATCGCGATGACCTTGCTGCTGATGTCGGCCCGCCGCGCAGGCGAGGGGGAGCGGCTCGTGCGCGATGGCAGCTGGGAAGGCTGGCACCCGACCCAGATGCTGGGTCAGCATGTTACGGGCAAGACCGTCGGCATCGTCGGCCTTGGCCGCATCGGGGCCGCCATCGGGCAGCGCTGCCATTTCGGATTTGGCATGAAGGTCCTCTACACCGCCCGCAGCGACAAGGATCCGGGTTTCCCTGTCTCCCGTTGCGCCAACCTGTCAGAGATGGCCGCGCAGGTCGATTTCCTAGTGGTTGCCGTGCCCGGTGGCGCCGACACCTGGCATATGGTGGATGAAGCGGTGCTTGCGGCGATGCAGCCTCATGCGCATCTGATCAATATTGCCCGCGGCGAGATCGTGAAGGAAGCGGCTCTGATCGCTGCCCTGCGCGAAAAACGCATCGCCGGGGGAGGCCTTGATGTCTATGAATTCGAGCCCGAGGTGCCCGAGGCGCTGCGGGCGCTTGATACCGTGACCCTGCTGCCACATCTGGGCACCGCTACTGAGGAGGTGCGCAGCAACATGGGGCATATGGTTCTGGACAATGTCGCGGCCTTTATCGCCGGGCGGGAACTGCCCAACCCGGTCTGAACCAATCGGGGGCGGTCAGGTTTTGGAACCGTCCCCAACCGCTTCGCGCCAGTGACGGCGGCAGAGCGAGACATAAGTTTCATTGCCGCCGATCTGCACCTGATCACCCGTGGTGATCGCACGGCCCTGATCGTCCTGTCGGATCACCATGGTGGCCTTCTTGCCGCAATGGCAGATGGTTCGCACCTCGCGCATTTCATCGGCTAGCGCCAAGAGGGTGGCGGATCCGGGAAACAGGTTGCCCTGAAAATCTACCCGCAGCCCGTAGCACAGAACCGGCACCCCCAGATCATCGACCACACGAGCCAGTTGCCAGACCTGATCTGGCGATAGGAATTGTGCTTCGTCCACAAAAATACTGGCAACGCTGCCTCGTGATAGTCGTAATTTGATTTTTGCGAACAGATCCTCGCCCGCACTGAACACATCGGCCTCGGCGCTGATGCCAATCCGCGAAGCAATCCGGCCCTTGCCTGCCCGATCATCGACACGTGCGGTCAGAAGGTAGGTGTCCATGTTGTTTTCGCGGTAGTTGTGCGAGGCCTGAAGCAGCACGGCGGATTTACCGGCGTTCATGGTGGAGTAGTTGAAATAGAGCTTTGCCATGCGTGCGGTTTACCCTTTGGCAATGGCTGAGTGAACCGCAAAATAATCCCGGATCGTGGGGATGCAGAGGGCAGTGCGGATCACAAGATTCGAACCCTAATGTCCAAAATACGCCCCCCCACAGTAGCCCGACCAGTCCGGGTCGAAATAGACCCTAGGGATGGATACAGGCACGCGCCACTGGGGAGGACGCCTAAAGAAGGATATGTCGTACACCCGAAACGGATGCTTGACCTCTCCCACTCATATTGAAGCGCAACCTCACTCACAAAGTTTGCTTCAACCCCAAACAAAGATGCACAATAGCATCTGGGCCACTCGTTAAATCCCTGAAAACCCAAGGGATGGCGCTAGTATTGCAATTCGTTTAAAAGGACTTCATGGGAAATTAACAAGTTCATTCCCCGCCCCGGGGCGGCTTATGAGGCAAGATTTACATGGCAGAGATCGGCAGGTACCTGAAAAAGCATACCGAAGCGCTGGTTAAGGACGTTGGCATAGAGGCCGCCTGTCAGATTACAGGCAAGTCCAAGGCGACATTGGGTCGTTACTATTCAGACAATGCCGAACATACGGAACGGTTCATGCCGGTGGATTCCGTGGCCAAGCTGGAGGGGGCTGCTTCTTTTCCGCATGTGACCTCGGCGCTCGCGGATCTGAAGAATATCACGCTGTCCTATAATCACTCCGACGATTCGGGCGTGGAAAGTGTTGGGCGCACAGGCGGGGTGAATGCCGACGTGATCGCGCTGAGCCAGCGGTTTGCAACCCTGATGAGCGAATATCAGGAAGCCATCGCTGATGGCATCATCACCGTCAATGAGGCCAAGCGGTTGCTGCGGGAAACGGTCCTGTTGCAGCAGGTCCTGCTGGATATGAAATTGCATCTCGAAGAAGAGAGCAACTGACGCTCTCGGACGTTTCATTGCGGGGCAGTAGTCCCGCTGGTAGGCCCCGACGGACTGCGGGGCCTTTTCCGTTTTCAGCCCATATGGCGGCGCAGGATCGCCGAGCCGACCGAATAGCCGGCGCCGAAGGAACAGATCAGGCCAATTTCCTGGTCGGCCATGTCATCGGAATTCTGCGCAAAGGCGATGATCGAGCCTGCCGATGATGTATTGGCATAGTCCTGCAGGATATTGGGCTGTTCGCCGGGCTCGGGAGTGCGGCCCAGAACCTTTTTGCCAATGAAATCATTCATCGCCTTGTTCGCCTGATGCAGCCACAGGCGCTTCAGATCGTCATTGGCGATGCCACTGCCAGCCAGATGGCTGCTGATGTGCTCGCTGACCATGGGCAGCACTTCCTTGAACACCTTGCGGCCATTCTGCATGAACTGCATGTCGCGGCGGTCCGCCACCCCGTCGGGGCGCGAGCGGCGCAAGAAGCCGTTGTTGTTGCGGATATTGTTGGAAAATTCGGTGGCACAGCGGGTCGATAGGATTTCGAAATGCGGCCCCTTGGCGTCTTCGATCCGTTCAACCAGCGTTGCGGTCGCCACATCGCCAAAGATGAAGTGGCAGTCACGGTCGCGCCACTCCAGATGCCCCGAGCAGATTTCGGGGTTTACCACCAGCGCCGAGCGGATGCTGCCCGAGCGGATCATATCCGCGGCCACCTGCAGGCCAAACGTGGCCGAGGAACAGGCGACGTTCATGTCGAAGGCAAATCCGTCGATGCCGAGGAGTTTCTGGATCTCGATCGCCACCGCGGGGTAGGGGCGTTCCATATTGGAGGCCGCACAGATCACGGCGTCTACGTCGCCCGCGGTCTTGCCTGCCTGTGCCAGAGCCTTGGTCGCCGCATCGACGGCCATTTCCGCCATGATGCCCGGTTCGTCATCGCTGCGCTGGCGCAGCAGCGGGTGCATGACCTCGGGGTCGAGAATTCCCGTCTTGTCCATCACATAGCGCTGCTCGATGCCAGAGGCCTTGACGATGAACTCTTCCGAAGAGTGCTGCATCGGGGCCATTTCGCCCGCTGCGATGGCCTCGGCGTTCTTTTCGTTCATGCGGTCGGCGTAGGCGTTGAACGCCACGACCAGCTCGGCATTGGTGATGATCTGAGACGGGGTGAAGACCCCGGTGCCGGTTATGGCGGCTGTGTGCATGGTAACGGATCCCGAGTTCGCAAAGTGCCGTATATCTGGGCATTTTGCGTGCGGAAGGTCAAGGTCAGCCGCAAGCTGCCGCAGGGGCAAGCAGGAACAGTGGGGCAGTGTTCGGGGAATGTGAACTTCTTCACATGAAAAGTTCATCCACTGAAGTAATCTACTGCGAATCCCGCACCACGGCGATCCGCTGGTGCACACCCTATTTGCAACCGGGCCTGCCTCATGACCGATGACACCTTGCAGCTATCGCCGGAAATCCGGTCTCTTATGGGCGTTTACGCGCTCTACTGGATGCTGGACGATGCGGTTGAGCGTATGGATCAGGCGCCGCGGATCGGGCGGTTGGAAAGCCGGATCCTGATCCGGCTGGACCGGCCCCGGCGCATGGGGGCGCTGGCACAACTGTTGCTGACCGGCCCCCCGTCCGTCACCGCGGCAGCGGATCGGCTTGAGGAGATGGGTCTTGTGCAGCGGCTGCCCGATCCGGACGACCGGCGGGCGCTGTTACTGCATCTGACTGACCAGGGCCGCGCCGTGCGGAGCCAGCTGGACGAGGAGGCCCGCCGACTGTTCCGCCAGGTCTCTGGCCTTTCAACGGACGAGATCGCGCAGTTCGCGGCGCTATGTGAAAAAATACATGATACGAGTACAGGAAACGGCGCCCCGCTGGGATGCCCGGATCCGAAAGGAGACAGAGAATGAAAATCTTCCACCGAGTGTCACGGCTGATCCTGCCCGCGCTCGCCCTCTCGGCCCTGGTGCAGGTAGGGCCGCTGGCGGCGCAAGAGACGGCCAAACCGGTCAAGCTGCTGAAAACGCAGGCGGGCAGCGTGTTGGTTGAGCGCCAGTTCTTTGGTCAGGTGGCGGCGAAACAATCCGTCGACCTTGCCTTTCAAGTGGGCGGTCAGGTGCTGGAGTTTCCGGTGGCGCAGGGCACCGTGGTGCCCGAAGGGCAGCTTGTTGCGCAACTGGATCTGGAACCTTTTGAGCTGAAACTGGAACAGGCCCGGCTGCAAAAGGCGCAGGCGGACCGCACGGTGGCACGGATGGAGAAACTGACCGGGACGGTCAGCCAGGTGTCCATCGATGATGCGGAAACCCAGGCTGGTCTGGCCGGGGTCGCCCTGCGGGATGCGGAATACGCCTTGCAGCATGCGACGCTGACGGCGCCCTTCGATGCGCTGGTCTCCAGCCGCGAGGTCGAGAAATTCACCACGGTCAGCGCCGGGACGCCCATCGTCCGGCTGCACGATATGTCTGAACTGCACATCAAGGTGGATGTGCCTGAAATCCTGTTTCAGCAGGCAAATGCAGATGAAAAGGTCGATATCACGGCCTCCTTCCCGGGCTGGGACGCCACCTATCCGGTTGAAATCCTCGAATTCGATGCCGAGGCCAGCAGCGTTGGGCAGACCTACCGGGTGACCTTCCGTCTGGCGCCTCCTAAGGATCGGCAGATCCTGCCCGGGGCCTCGGTTTCAGTGCGGGTGCTGGTCAATACCGGCGCTGCGGCGATCCGCCTGCCGGCAACGGCCATCGTGGTGTCCCCTGAAGGGCAGACTGGTGTGATGGTCTTTAGCCCCACCGGGGCCGACAATGGCACGGTCGCCTGGCGGCCTGTCACTGTGACGCCGACGCAGGATGGCGATTTCACCGTCACCGAAGGTCTGACTGGCGGTGAAGAGGTGGTTCTGGCGGGCGGCACCGCCCTGTCGGACGGGCAGGCGGTACGCCGCTTTGCCGGTTTCGCGAACTGAGGGCGGGCAGATGGATATTGCACGCGGCTCAATCGAAAAACCGCTTTATACATGGCTGATCATGTTGATCGCCCTGTTCGGGGGCATCTGGGGTTTCCTGTCGCTGGGACGGCTTGAGGATCCGGCCTTTACCATCAAACAGGCTGTCATCGTGACCCAGTATCAGGGCGCCACGGCAGAGCAGGTGGCGCTGGAGGTCTCTGAACCGCTGGAGTCTGCGATCCAGAAAATGGCCGAGGTCGATATCATCACCTCGATCAACCAGCCGGGCCAATCCCTGATCGAAGTTGAAATCAAATCGACCTATGACGGCAGCGAGCTTCCCGCCGTCTGGACCAAACTGCGCGCGAAGATCCGCGATGCGGCCCTGTCCCTGCCCGAAGGCACAAGTCAGCCCTTCGTGAACGATGCCTTCGGGGATGTGTTCGGCCTGTTCTATGCCGTCACCGCAGACGGATTCAGCGATGCGGAAAAGCATGAACTGGCAACTTTCCTGCGGCGGGAGCTGCTGACGGTTGATGGGGTTGCCGATGTAGATGTCTCCGGCCTGCCGGACGAAGCGATCTATGTCGAACCCGACCTGCCGATTTCGGTCAACTTGAATGTACCACTGACGGCGATTGCCAATGCCATCGCCACCTCCAACTCGGTTCGCCCGGCGGGCAAACTGGATGCGGGCGATGCCGACACCCGGCTTCTGGCGCCGCAAGGATCGGACAGTGTTTCGGAAATCGCCGGTCTCTCTGTTGGGGTACAGGGCGAGGTGATCAACGTGATCGACATGGCCAAGGTCCACCGCGGCCGGGTTGCTGATCCCGATCTGATCGTGCGCTACAATGGGGCCGAGGCCTTTACTCTTGGGGTGGCCGGTATCGCGTCGGAAAACATCGTGGATGTGGGCAAGAACGTCGATGCCAAGCTGGCGCAGCTGGACAGTGACATCCCCTACGGCGTGTCGCTGCAGCCGATCTATCAGCAGCACGTGGTGGTCGAGCAAGCCTCGAATGACTTCCTGGTGAACCTGGCGATGTCCGTCGCCATCGTGGTTGTGGTTCTGGCGCTGTTCATGGGCATGCGCGCGGCCATTGTCGTCGGCGTGACCTTGCTGCTGACCGTGGTCGGGACGCTCTTGTTCATGAACCTTTTCAGCATCGAGATGGAGCGGATCTCCCTGGGCGCGCTGATCATTGCCATGGGGATGCTAGTGGACAATGCCATCGTGGTTGCCGAGGGCATGCAGATCTCGATGCTGCGAGGCAAGAACTCGCGCGAGGCCGCGCATGAGGCCGCCAGCAAGACGCAGATCCCGCTTCTGGGCGCGACTGTCATCGGGATCATGGCCTTTGCAGGTATCGGCCTCAGCCCGGATTCCACCGGTGAATTCCTCTTCTCGCTGTTTGCTGTGATCGGCATTTCGCTGCTGCTGAGCTGGCTTCTGGCGCTGACGGTGACGCCGTTGCTGGGGCATTATTTCTTCAAACGCGGCACTGGTGGCGGTGGCGACGAATACGGCGGGCTGATTTTCCGCGCCTATGGCGCCAGCCTGCGTCTGGCACTGAAACTGCGCTGGCTGGTGGTGGTAGGGCTGATCGCCCTGACGACCGTGTGTTACATAGGCTTTGGACAGGTCAAACAGGCGTTCTTTCCCGACTCCAACACGCCGCTGTTCTTCGTGCATCTGAAACTGCCGCAGGGCACCTCGATCCACACCACTTCGGCGCAGCTGCAACGGGTCGAAGACTGGTTGGCCGAGCGTCCCGATGTCGAATCAACCGCGGCCTTTGTGGGGCAGGGGGCGACCCGTTTCATGCTGACCTATTCGGCGGAAAAGGCGAACCCCAGCTATGGCCACCTGATCATCCGCGCGAGCAGCCTGCAGGAAATCCCGGCGCTTCAGGCCGATCTTGAGGCCTTTGGGCGCAGCAATTTCCCCGAGGCGGAATTCCGCACCAAACGTCTGGTCTTTGGCCCAGGCGGCGGTGATCCCGTTCAGGTTCGTTTCTCGGGTCCCGATCCGGCGGTTCTGCGCCAGCTGGGGGAGGAAGCCATGGTGCGGCTGAAAGACGGCTCTGAAAGTATCCTGAGCGTGCGGCACAATTGGCGCGAACAGGAACTGGTGCTGGAACCGATCTATGCCACAGACCGGGCACAGACGGCGGGGATCACCCGCGAGGATATCGCGGGCACCTTGCAGTTCTCCACCGACGGGGTGACGGCGGGCATGTTCCGTGAACGCGACCGGCAGATCCCGATCATCCTGCGCAGATCGCCGGAGGATCAGTTCAACATCATGGATCAACTGGTCTTCTCCACCTCGTCGAACCGTTTCATGCCTCTGGAACAGATGATCGACGGGGTCGAGATCAAGGTGCAGAACACCCTGATGCATCGCCGCGACCGGGTGTTTACCCTGACCGTGGGGGCGGATATCGCGCCGGATGTCACTGCTGCAACAGTGTTCAAGGAGGTGCAGAAGAGCATCGAGGAGATCGCCCTGCCGCCGGGCTACCGGATGGAATGGGGCGGGGAGCACGAAAGCTCGGCCGACGCCAACAAGAGCCTTGGCGCGCAGCTTCCGGTGTCCCTGCTGATCATGGTGCTGATCTCGGTCCTGCTGTTCAATGCGATCCGTCAGCCGGTGATCATCTGGTTGCTGGTGCCGATGTCGGTCAACGGCGTGGTCATCGGGCTTCTGGGCACCGGTCTGCCCTTTACCTTTACCGCGCTTCTTGGGCTCCTCAGCCTGTCGGGCATGCTGATCAAAAACGGCATCGTCCTGGTCGAGGAAATCGATCTGGTGCGCGCCGAAGGGCGGCCGCTGCGCGAGGCGATTGTCGAAGCGTCGGTGTCGCGTTTGCGTCCGGTGATGCTGGCCGCGATCACCACGATCCTTGGCATGGCGCCCCTGCTGAGCGATGCTTTCTTCGTGTCGATGGCGATCACGATTATGGGCGGTCTGGCCTTTGCCACCGTGTTGACGCTGGTGGCGGCGCCGGTGTTCTACCTGATCTTCTTTGCACGCGATGAAAAACGGGAAGCCTCTGCAGCCTGACCTGACGGTCTGGTACCAAACTCAAAAGGCCCCGGATAATTCCGGGGCCTTTTTGCATCTGCGCGGATCGCACCGGTTGCGCAGCGTCAGATCAGCGGCACGAAGGGCACATCGCAGGCACTGAGTGTCATCAGGGTCAGAAGAGTGATCATCATGCGCATTTTGGCGCTCCTTTGGTTTTGCTGCTCGATCACGGCAGCTGACCCCAAAGCGCCGCACAGGTCAAACCTTTCTCCGTGCCGCAGAGAGGCGACGGTGCTGCGGCATGATGTCTTTAAAATGCTCCGCTAACCCGTTGTTCAATACTTTTGTTAAGAATGATATTCTGAACAGAAGCGTGCGAAGGTCCAGCAATCGGCGAGGGAGTTCTTCATGACACGAGCATATTTGCGTGCGGTTACCGTTTCATCCTTTTTCCTGTTGGCAGGCGGCGTTCATGCGACATCGACCGGGCACGGTGAAGAGATGCACGTGGTCCCCGATGCGGTGATCGCAGAGCAACGTCAGGCCCTGTCGGAAAGCACGCTGTTTGCCGGGTTCGGCCCGCAGGCGCCGCGCGATATCGACAGCATGGGCGGCAGCAACAAGGTCAGTTTCGAAGCCGCACCGCCCTATAACGAAATGAACCTCTGCAATATTCATTTCCACGAAAGCGCCGAACACCGGGGCGGGGAATTCACCACCTATGCTGGCAACGGCGATGGTCACGGCTATGGCAGCGGCTACAAATATTCCGGTGAGCTGAGCGTGACGGAACTTGCGCCTTACCATGAAGAGGTCGGAGCCACCGAACACGGCAGTCTGGTGCCCGGCGACACGATTGAGGTGCATTTCGTGCACACCACCGCGCGGGTCGATCCCGGCCCGACGCTTGGCTCCTGCCTCAGCGAGGCCATCAAGAACCCGCAGCTGCGGGTGGAGGCGCAGGTCTTTGTGCTGGTCAATGACGAGGCCGCGCTCGATTTCACCAAAGTCACGCGCTTACAAAAGAAAAACGGCCTGACCCAGGCGGTAAACATGCCAACCGATACCGGGCGGCCGGTCGTCTATGCGGGTTCAACCACCGGGCCTGGCTATAACGAGAAGGGATCGCCCTTTCAGGTCACCTGGGCGGTGCGCCCCAAGGTGGCCAAGGTCAGCATCCAGTCGGTCGCCAGATGGCTGGACTACAACACCTTTGACGAAGACCACGCCCATGGCGTGCGCAATCTGGTGATCAATCCCGACCTCCTGTCGGTGATCGGACGCTGACACGCGCTGCCCCGCTACTGGGGCGCAAGGTTTAGGAGCAGGGGGGGCCGGGCAGACGCCCTCCGGTTCAGACGCTGGTTCCCAGTGCCCGGCGAAATGCCATCAGGCTGCCGGACAGGAACACCGCGCCCAGGCAAGCCATCGTCAGCAGTTCGGGCCAGACAATCGACAGATCCGCCCCGCGGAACACCACGGCCTCAGCAAAGGCCATGTAGTGGCGCGAGGGCAGCAGCCAGGTAAAGGGCTGCACGATATCAGGCTGGCTTTCGATCGGGGTCATGCCGCCGGACAGCATCATCATCGGCATGATCGTCATCATGATCAGCAGGGCGAATTGCGCCATGGTCCGGGCGATGGTGCCAAGGAAAATCCCGATGGCCGCCGCTGCAAACAGGTAAACCGCTGTGCCCGCAAAAAGCAGTGCGTGCGTGCCGACCATTGGCACCTGCAGCAGACCCTCGAACACCACCAGCATCGATAGGGCAAAGACGCTGATGATGATCAGCCCATTGGCCCAGATCTTGGCCAGGGCGATCTGAAAAGCGGTGAGGGGCATAACCAGAAGATGTTCGATGGTGCCATGCTCGCGTTCGCGGATCAGGGCGGCGCCGGTCAGCATGATCGCGACCATGGTCAGGTAGTTCAGGATGCCATTCAAGGCATTGAACCAGACCTGGCTGCCATTGGGGTTATAGGCCCGCCGCAGCACCAGATCGACCGGCGCACCGGCGGACGGATCGCGGCCCGCCAGATAGCGGCTGACCTCGGTCTGGATGATCGCCTGAATGTATCCATCGCCCAGCCCAGCCTGCATCACTGCGGTTGCATCGATATGCAGCTGGATTTCGGGTTGGCTGCCTTTGCGCAGCTGTGCCTCGAAGTCGGGGGGGATGACCAGCGCGAACAGGAACCGCGCCTGATCCAGTCCGGGACCGATCTCATCCGCATCTATGGGGATCGGGGTTTGGAAATAGGGCGGGTAAAAGGCGTTGGCGATCTGGCGTGACAGCTGCGAATTGTCCTCGTCCGCAATGGCGATAGAGGCGTTATTGACGTTCTCCGGTAGGCTGGTGGCATCCATATAGACCATGAAGGTGAACACGAAGAGGATCAGCCCCGCCATCACCGGATCCATCAGCACCGTGCGTAACTCCTTGGTGCCTAGCCAGAAGATATGGTGAAGCGCCTTCATGTTATTTCTCCTGCTTGCGCAGCAACAGCACTGCAATGGCCAGGAAGACCGGAAAAAACAGGCTCAGTTTCACAATGTCATGGCTCAGCGCCGCCCAGCCCAGCCCCTTGGTATAGGCGCCGACACTCAGATGCATGAAATAGGAGGCAGGCCAGGCCGAGCCGATCATCTGCGCCTCGGGCGACAGGGTCGAAATCGGCTGGATCATGCCGGAATACTGCATGGTCGGCATCAGCGAGAGCAGCGCCGCCGCAAAAACCGCGGCGACCTGCGTTTTGACCAGCGAGGACACGACAAGGCCATAGGCGGTGACAGCAAAACCATAGCACAAGGCCCCGAGCGTCATCGCGGACAAGGAGCCTTTCAGCGGCACATCCAGTACAAAGATGACCATCAGCGTCAGCACCAGGTAATTGCACATGGCAATAGCGACATAGGGCAATTGCTTGCCCACCAGGAACTCGATGCGATTGGTGGGGGTGACATAGAA
Organism: Pseudophaeobacter sp. 1A16562; assembly: GCF_041008785.1. NCBI lineage: Bacteria > Pseudomonadati > Pseudomonadota > Alphaproteobacteria > Rhodobacterales > Roseobacteraceae > Pseudophaeobacter > Pseudophaeobacter sp. 1A16562. Next base: position 80,423 of record NZ_JAXGFT010000008.1, read on the forward strand.
ATTGGTGATGGTTCCGATTTCCTTTTCCCGCGCCACGCTGACGGCCATCAGGATGACAGGAAACAGCATCAGCAGCATGGCCGGTATCGACGGCCCCATCGAGCGGATGCTGGCAAAGGTCGGATTGTAGCGGTAGCGGTTTTCGATGGTGAAACTGGACTGTTCCTGCGGATCGACACCGGCCTCCAGCATCAGATCGCGCAGATAAATGGCGTGCCCACCGGTGATATAGCCTTCGACGGTTCCGGCCCGCATCGTATTGGCCCCATCCAGCCAGGCCGAAACTTCGGGCGTGTTGCCCCGCGCAAGATCACGGCCGAAATTCGGTGGGATCTCGACGGCGACGCTGACCTCGCCTGCCGCCATCTGGCGGATCAGATCCTCCCGGTTCAACAGATCCGGTTGTTCCAGAAAATACCGTGATCCGGTGAAACTGCTTAAGTAGCTACGGCTGGCCGGAGACTGGTCCTGATCCAGCGCGGCAAAGGTCAGATCCTCCACATCCATCGAGACACCGTAGGACAGCACCACCAAAAGGATCACCGATCCGAGAAAGGCAAAGGCCAGCCTGATCGGATCGCGGATTACCTCGACCGTTTCGCGCAGGCTGTAGGCCAGCAATCTGGACAGGCTGAACCGGCCAAGGCTGGCCGGGGGATCATGGGCGTCTGGCACGCCTCCGTCCTGCAGGGCCACGCTATCGGCGCTCTCGCCTTCTCCGGTTGCGTCTTCGATATAGGCCACAAAGGCGTCCTCAAGCGAGGTTGCGCCCTTGGCCTCAACCAGATTGTCCGGCGTGTCATGGACCAGCACTTCGCCCGCATGCATGAGCGAGATGCGATCACATCGCAGCGCCTCGTTCATAAAATGGGTCGAGATGAAGATCGTCACCTTGTCGCGGCGGGACAACTCGATGAGGAACTCCCAGAACCTGTCCCGCGCCTCGGGATCGACGCCCGATGTCGGCTCGTCCAGGATCAGGATTTCCGGCTCGTGCAGCACCGCCACCGCCAGCGACAGACGTTGCCGGATACCAAGCGGCAGCCCGCCAGAGCGTGTATCCATCACATGCGATAGCTCGAACCGGTCGGCCAGCGCCGCGATGCGCGCCGTGGCCTGCTGGCTGGGGATCTGGAACAGCCGCGCGTGCAGGGCGAGGTTCTGCGCCACCGTAAGTTCGCCATAGAGCGAGAAAGCCTGGCTCATGAAACCGACGCGTTTACGGGTCGCAAGATCCTTGGCGTTCACCGGCTTACCAAAAAGATAGGCCTCACCTTCGGACATCGGCAACAGGCCGGTTAGCATCTTCATGGTGGTGGTCTTGCCGCAGCCGTTGGAGCCGAGGAAGCCGAAGATTTCGCCAGGGCGGATTTCGAAACTTACGTTGCTCACGGCGGTGAAATCGCCGAACCTCCGGGTCAGGCCGCGGGCCACGATGGCGGGGCGCTCGCCATCGGTTTGCAGCGGCGGAATGACCAGCTCCGGCAACTCGCGGCCCTCCCCGCCGGGCCGCAGGCGCACAAAGGCGGCCTCAAGACTGTCGGTGCCGGTTCTGGCGCGCAGTTCTTCTGCCGTGCCGGTGGCCAGAACCTGGCCTGCATCCATCGCCACCAGCCAGTCGAATTCTTCGGCCTCCTCCATATAGGCGGTCGAAACCAGAAGGCTCATGCCGGGATGTTCCTGCCGGATCTTGGCAATCAGGTCCCAGAACTGGCGCCGCGACAGGGGGTCGACCCCGGTGGTGGGCTCATCCAGGATCAGCAGGTCTGGATCATGCAGCAGCGCACAACACAGGCCCAGTTTCTGTTTCATCCCCCCCGAGAGTTTTCCGGCGGGGCGATCCAGAAAGGGAAAAAGCCCGGTTGCCCGGGTCAGCCGCGCGATCCGGCGGTTGCGTTCAGCGCGGCTTTGTCCAAACAGCTTGCCAAAGAAATCGAGGTTCTCCTGAACGCTCAGGTCCTGATACAGGTTCTTGCCCAGCCCCTGCGGCATATAGGCAAGGCGCGGACCGATCCGCTGCCGGTGGCCCGCCTTACGCATGTCGCCGCCCAGCACCTGCAGCGTGCCGGTCTGCATGACCCGCGCACCGGCGATCAGGTCCAGCAGCGTCGATTTTCCAACCCCGTCCGGCCCGATCAGGCCAACCACCTTGCCAGCCGGGATGTCGAGCGTCACATCCGCAAGCGCGACCACGTCCTTGTAGCGCTGCATCAGATTGGCAGCGCGGACGACGGGCTGGCTTTGATCCTCCATGGCCGGGCCCTTACTCTTGCGCGGTCAGTTCGGGGGGGATGTTGTTCAGAAACTCCGGCCAATCCGGCAAGGTCTCGCTGGCCAGACGCACATAGGCCACGCCGCGGATCCCGGTCTTCACAAGGTCAATGTTCGCTTCGACCAGCGGTTGTGGCACCCGGACCCGCACCCGGAACATCAGGTCCTGCCGTTCGCTGGCGGTTTCGACCTGTTTGGGCGTGAATTGCGACACTGGTGAGACAAAACTGACCTTGGCCGGGATCACCACATCGGCGATATCAAGCCGGATGCGGGCCTCGCTGCCGATGGATAGGAGATGCGCCTCGGTGGCGGGCAGGAAAAACTCCAGATAGACCTCGGTGAGATCGACCATGGTCAGGACGCGTCCGCCTGCGCCGATGACCTCTCCGGGCTCGGTCAGCCGGTAGAGTACCCGTCCAAGGGTCGGTGCCGTCAGGCGGGCATCGTCGAGGTAGGTCTGCACTTCCTCAATGGCGAAACGCGCCGCATCCACCGCGCGCTGCTGCGACAGAAGCGATGCCTTGGCCACGGTGAGGTTGGCCTCGGCAACCTTGTGATCGCTGAGACGTACGTCGAGGGTTTCGGCAGTTGCGACCCCGCGGGATACCAGCTCGCGGGTGCGTTCCAGCTCCTGATCGGCCAGCAGCAACCGCGCCTCGGCTTGCGCAATGGCGGCCTCGGCGGCTGCAACCTGGCTTTCCACCGATGCGTATTCCGCCTGTGCCCGCGACAGTTGCGCCTCCAACTCGCGGGTTTCAATGGTGGCGACCAGTTGGCCGGTCTCGACCAGATCACCCTCTTTCACCTCGACCGTGGCGACCCGCCCGGCGATCCGGCTGGAAATATCGACCTGAACCGCCTCGATGCGACCGTTGCCCGAGGTAATGCCATAGGGCAGCTCACCATTGCCGTTGGCGGTGTAGTAATAAAGCCCGGCGCCGGCCGCCAGGACCGCGATACCGGCTATGATCCATCTGCTAGAAAACATCTTTCATCCCCGGCTGTGCTGCATGGCCAGAGGCGTCGGCGCCAGCTTGTGCGTCCGACAGAAATGTGCGGACGTGGTCCGCGATAACGCGCTCTTCATTGGTGGCGATGACATAGGCGCCGACCCTGCTGTCCACACCGTGAATGCGGATGTCATTGCGGGCGTTGGCCTCTGTATCAAGGGTGGCCCCCAGCCAGTCGCAGCCCTCAACGATCCGGGCACGGATCTCGGCTGCGTTTTCGCCCATGCCACCGGTAAAGACCAAGGCATCGATACCCTGCGCCGCGGCCGCCAGCGCGCCGATCTGTTTGCAGGCGCGATAGACAAAAAGATCCACCGCCTCCTTTGCGGCGGGGCTATCGCTCTCCAGCAAATCGCGCATGTCATCGCTGAGGCCCGAGACACCGAGCAGCCCCGATTGCCCACCAAGCAGAGCCTCGACCTCCTCAAGGCTCATGCCCTTCTCGCGCATCAGGTAGAGCGGCACGCCGGGGTCCAGCTCACCGCAGCGTTTGCCCATCACCAACCCGTCCAGCGCTGTGAATCCCATGGTGGTGGCGATGCTTTTGCGGTTTTTCATCGCGCAGATGCTGGCGCCATGGCCCAGATGCAGCACCAGAACCCGGCCATCGGCGCGATCTCCAAGGTGGGCGGGCAGTTGCGAGGCGATAAATTCGTAGGAAAGCCCGTGAAACCCATAGCGCAGCACCCCAGCATCTGTGAGCGCGCGGGGCAGGGCAAAGATCTGCCCGATCCGCGGCGTGGTGCGGTGAAAGGCGGTGTCGAAACAGGCGATCTGCGGGATGCCGCGCCAGGCCCGTTGCAAGGCGTCGATCCCGGCGAGGTTATGCGGCTGATGCGCCGGAACCAGTGGAGCCAGCCGCTCCAGCTCGGCCCTGACATCGGTGGTTACCCTTGTGGCATCCGCAAAACGCTGGCCGCCATGGACCACCCGGTGCCCTGCGGCGATGACCTTCAGTCCCGCGCTTTGCTCTTGCAGGTGGCGGACCAGCCAATCGAGAACCTCTTCGTGATCGGCTTTAGCAGGCAGGGGGAGCGGCTCTGAGATGTCATCGACATGATGAACCGGGCCAAGGCCGATCCGGTCGATATGGCCCTTGGTGAAGGCAGCGCCGTCGCCCACAGCAGCGTAGAGCGCGTATTTGACCGAGGAGGAGCCGACGTTGAGGGTGAGGATTGCTTCGCTCATGGTGCGACCCTTGCCTGTTGATGGCGCACAAGCAGCTGCGCCAGAGCTGCCGAGGCGACCCGAGCCAGTGCGCCATCCGCCCGGCTGGTCAGCATGATAGGCACCCGCGCGCCCAGAACCAGACCCGCGGCTTCGGCGCCGGCGAGGTACTGCAATTGCTTGGAAATCATATTGCCGGCCTCCAGATCAGGGGCGAGCAGGATATCCGCGTCCCCGGCGACATCCGAGGTAATCCCCTTGGCCTGCGCCGCCGCGCGGGAAATCGCGTTGTCAAAGGCCAGCGGCCCGTCAAGGATGCCGCCGGTGATCTGGCCGCGCTCTGCCATCTTGCACAGGCCCGCCGCCTCGACCGTCGAGGGGATCTTGGGGGTGATGGTTTCAACCGCCGACAGTATGGCAACCTTTGGCGCGGCAACGCCAAGCGCCTGCGCCAGATCGATGGCGTTTTGCAGGATATCCGCCTTGGTCAGCAGGTCGGGAAAGATATTGATGGCCGCATCGGTAATCATCAGCGGCTTGGGGTAGCTTGGCACATCCAGAACAAAAACATGGCTCATCCTGCGTTCGGTCCGCAGGCCGGTGGCCTTGTTGACGACTGCCGACATGACCTCATCGGTGTGAAGGGCGCCTTTCATCAGGGCCTCGGCCTTGCCCGTGCGCACTAGTGAGACCGCCATGTCAGCTGCAGCGTGGCTGTGCGGGGCATCCACGATCTCGATCCCTGCCAGATCCAGACCCGCCTCGGAGGCGGCCGCCTTTATGCGCGGGGCCGGACCGATCAGAACCGGCGTGATCAGCGCCTTGTCCCGTGCCTCCAACGCGCCCTCCAGCGAGGCGACATCGCAGGGGTGCACCACAGCGGTCACGATCGGATCAAGCGGATGCGTGGCGGCAATCAGCGCATCAAACCCTGCGCCGGGCTTGCTCAGCTGACCCGAGGGGCGACCGGAGCGCGGCACGCGCAGGGGCTTGTCCGGTGCGATCACCTCTGCCGTGCCTTCGACAAGGGCGGCATCGGCGCTATCGGTGCAGAGGCAATCGAGCATCACGTGCCGGGTTTCGGGATCGGTTTCGCGCACTGTGATGCGCGTGGTGATCATCTCGCCAAGGCGGGCCGGGGCAAGGAAGCGCAGGGATTGAGACAGGCAGACCGTGCCGGGACCGGGCAATTCGGTGGACAGCAATTCGGAAATCAGCGCACTGCCCCAGGCGCCCGCCGCAATCCCATCGTCCGGCGCAGCCGCGTTACCGCCTTCAGGCAGGTCGACACAGGGGCCGATATCGTCATCACGCAGAGCGCGGGTCAGCTCGGCGCTGTCGCCGGGGGTGATCTGATCAAAGGTCTTGCTCTCGAAATACTGCATCAGTGCCTCGTGATATCAATTATCCGCTACAATCGGGCAAAGCGCGCCGTGCCGCAATATCCCCCCGCTAACCCGGTCGGGGGCGGTGGCGTCACCCCATGAGTACGTAGGTGCCTGGCGCCGGGCAAAGCGCCTCTCCCATCGCGGGGCGCGCAGTGGGGTCTCCCGACCGGGTTTCAAGCCAGGCCACCCATTCCGGCCACCAGGAACCTTCCTTGCGCTCGGCAACCTCGCGCCACTCGTCGGGGGGCAGATAGCGGTCCCGGTCGCAGCTGGTGTGAACGTGATAGTGGCGCCGGGGGTGACCGGGTTCGGAAACCACACCGGCATTATGCCCGCCTTTGGTCAGTACGAATGTGACCGGGGAACTGGTCAGCGCGTCGATTTTGAACGCCGATTTCCACGGCGCCACGTGATCGGTTTCGGTGCCGACGGCAAAGATCGGCAACCGCAGATCATCAAGCGACACCGGATGGCCGCCGACCTCGTATTTTCCGGTGGCCAGTTCGTTGTTCAGAAACAGCTTGCGCAGATATTCCGAATGCATCCGGTAAGGCATCCGTGTCGCATCGGCGTTCCAGGCCATCATGTCATTGAGCTTGGGCCGCTCCCCCATCAGGTAATCCTTCTGAAGCCGCGACCAGACCAGATCGTTCGAGCGCAGCAGTTGAAAGGCGCCGGACATCTGACCCGCATCCAGGTATCCCTGCTGCCACATCATGTCTTCCAGAAAGGCGACCTGGCTTTCGTTGATGAACAGCATCAGCTCACCTGCTTCGGTGAAATCCACCTGGGTGGCAAAGAGCGTCATGCTGGCCAGCCGGTCGTCGTCATCGCGCGCCATGGCCGCAGCGGTGAGGCTGAGCAGGGTGCCGCCCAGACAATAGCCCGCCGCGTGGATCTTCTTGGTACCGGTGATGTCCTGAATCGCATCCAGCGCCGCCATCGGTCCCTTCTTGCGGTAATCGTCCAGTCCGAGATCAGCATCTTCGGATCCTGGATTGCGCCAGGAGATCATGAATACCGTGTAGCCCTGCTCGGTCAGGTATTTCACCATCGAGTTCTCGGGCGACAGATCAAGGATGTAGTATTTCATGATCCAGGCCGGAACGATCAGCAGGGGTTCGGGCTTCACCTTGTCGGTGGTGGGGGCGTATTGGATCAGCTCGATCAGATGGTTGCGGAAAACCACCTTGCCCGGGGTCACCGCCACGTTTTCCCCCACATGGAAATCCGTTTCCGGGCGGAGAGGTCTGCCGATCAGCAGTTCCTGCATGTCGTCGCGCAGATTTTCCATGCCGCGCAACAGGTTCATGCCGTTTTCGTCTTTGGTCTTTTGCAGCACTTCGGGGTTGGTTAGCGGAAAATTGGCAGGCGAGACTGCGTCAAGCATCTGGCGCGCGATGAAGGACACGGCGCGTTCATCCTCGCAGCTGACGCCGCGAACGCGGGTGGTCGCCTCTTGCCACCAGTCCTGCTGCAAAAGGAACGCCTGCTGAAATGCGTTGAAGGGTTGCTTCTGCCAGGCGTCATGGCTGAAGCGCCGGTCGCGGCGTGCAGGTGGGATGCAGAGTTTGACCGCGTCAGAACCAAGAGAGGTTTCAAACAAGTAGCGACCATAGTCCGCTGCCCCTGATACGGCCTTGTTCCACAGGTTCATCTGCTTGCCCGGGGACACGGCAAGATGGATCGACCAATCGCCGACAACCCGCATGATCGCCGCCGGAGAAAGACCCCCGGTCAGCTTTGCCAGTTTGGAGCGCGCTTCCTTGTCGAGCAAGTCGCCAATCTCGGCGGCAGGATCGTGCTCCGGTTTCTGTGAAACCTCTGCAGGCATGGCCTCGGGCAGGGGAGCGGGGCGGTTCGGAATGCCCGTTTCCTGGCCCTCGGCCGCCTTGTTTTCCGTGTTCATCGCAGACACCTCAGCCGCTGGCACCAAAGAACGCGCCGGATCGCTCCGGTCATTGCTGGCACAGGGTACGCTGCGATGCAGCAAAGGCTATGATCTGAATCAACACGGCCGCCCTGATTGCGCGGGATTTTCGGGCCGTGCTTAGCGGGGTGGCAGGATCGCCCGGCAAATCAGCCCTGCACAAACAGGCGGGAGAGCACTTGTGGCACCGATGTCCGGGATGGAACGAAAAAGCCCCGGGAAAACCCGGGGCTTTGACAATTTTCTATCTGATCGCGGGATTATCCCTGCAGGCTTTTGACCTGAACGTCCCCTTCGGCCTGCGCCTTGATCGCCAGCGCGGCGGCATGGGCACCGGCGGCGGTGGTGAAGTAGGGAATCTTGTCATACAGCGCGACCGAGCGCATTTCCTTGCTGTCCTCGACCGCCTGAGCGCCTTCGGTCGTGTTCATCAACAGCTGCACATGGCCGTCTTTCAGCAGGTCCACCACGTGCGGGCGTCCCTCGTAGACCTTGTTCACCGCCTCGCAGGCCACACCGTGCCCGTCCAGCCATGCCTTGGTGCCGCCGGTGGCGACCAGGGTGAAGCCTTGTTCGATCAGGGTGCGCGCGGCCTCCAGCATTGTGGCGCCCTTGTCGGCATCCTTGATCGAGATGAAGGCACGGCCTTCCGACGGTAGCACCATCCCGGCACCCATCTGCGCCTTGAGGAAGGCGCCGGCAAAGGAGCGGTCCCAGCCCATAACTTCGCCGGTGGAGCGCATTTCCGGCCCAAGCAGCGTGTCGACACCCGGGAAACGGGCAAAGGGCAGAACGGCCTCTTTGACCGAGAACCAGGGCATGTCGGGATCGGCCAGAGTCATCGGGTCGGCCATCGGCACATCGACATCATAGCCTGCATCGGGTTCATAAGGCGCCCGCTGCGGGAAGGCCGAGAGCTTCTCGCCCGCCATGACGCGCGCCGCGATCGAGGCAATGGCGCTGTCGGTGGCCTTGGCGACGAAGGGTACCGTGCGGCTGGCACGCGGGTTCACTTCGATCAGGAAGATCTCACCGTCCTTGATGGCAAACTGGATGTTCATCAGGCCGACCACGTTCAGAGCCTTCGCCAGTGCGTAGGTCTGGGTCTTGATCTCTTCGATGATGTCCTTGGACAGGGAGTAGGGCGGCAGGGAGCAGGCACTGTCACCTGAGTGAACGCCAGCCTCTTCGATGTGCTGCATGATGCCGGCCACATGCACGTCGGTGCCGTCGCAGATCGCATCCACGTCAAGTTCCACCGCACCGGCCAGATAGCTGTCGAGCAGCACCGGGCTGTCGCCGGATACCACCACCGCCTCGGCGATGTAGCGTTTCAGCTGATCCATGTCGCGCACGATTTCCATGGCGCGGCCGCCCAGAACGTAAGACGGGCGGATCACCAGCGGGAAGCCGATTTCCTCTGCGATCTCAAGCGCCTGTGCGTCGGTGGAGGCAATGCCGTTATGCGGCTGTTTCAGGCCCAGCTTGTTGACCAGATCCTGGAACCGTTCGCGGTCTTCGGCCAGGTCGATGGCGTCGGGCGTGGTGCCGAGGATCGGAATGCCTTCGTCCTGCAGTGCATTGGCCAGTTTCAGCGGGGTCTGGCCACCGAACTGCACAATGACACCATGCAGGGTGCCGTTCTCTTGCTCGGCGCGCAGGATTTCCATCACGTGCTCGAAGGTGAGCGGTTCGAAATACAGCCGGTCCGAGGTGTCATAGTCGGTGGACACGGTTTCCGGGTTGCAGTTGATCATGATGGTTTCATAACCAACATCGGTCAGCGCAAAACAGGCGTGACAGCAGCAGTAGTCGAACTCGATACCCTGACCGATCCGGTTCGGACCGCCGCCAAGGATGACCACCTTCTTGCGATCCGACGGGCGGGATTCGCATTCGATCTCGCCCATCATCGGCGCTTCGTAGGTGGAGTACATATAGGGGGTTTGCGCCTCGAATTCGGCGGCGCAGGTGTCGATCCGCTTGAAGACGGCGGTGACGCCCAGATTATGACGGGCGCGGCGCACATTGTCCTCGTCCCGGCCGGTCAGCGCGCCAAGGCGGGCATCGGTAAAGCCGAGCATCTTCAGCGCCCGCAACTGGTCCTCGCGCATCGGCAGGCCGTTTTTGCGCACCTCGCGCTCGGCGTCGACGATCTCGCGGATGCGGGACAGGAACCAGGGGTCGAACTTGGTGACGTTCTGGATCTCGTCATCGCTCAGCCCATGGCGCATCGCCTGGGCGATGGTGCGCAGCCGGTCCGGGGTCTGCTGGCTGATTGCCTTGATCACGGCAGCCTTGTCGTCGCCGCTGGCTTCGTCCCACTGGCCGACGGTCATGCCGGGGATGGCGACCTCGTCAAAACCGGTGAGGCCCGATTCCATCGACGCCAGCGCCTTTTGCATGCTTTCGTGGATGGTACGGCCGATGGCCATGGTTTCACCCACGGATTTCATCGCGGTGGTGAGGTAGGGCTCGGAGCCGGGGAACTTCTCGAAGGCGAATTTCGGGATCTTGGTGACGACATAGTCGATGGAGGGCTCAAAGGAGGCCGGTGTCACCTTGGTGATGTCGTTGTCCAACTCGTCCAGCGTGTAGCCCACCGCCAGTTTCGCGGCGATCTTTGCAATCGGGAAACCCGTCGCCTTGGAGGCCAGCGCGGAGGAGCGCGACACCCGCGGGTTCATTTCGATCACCACCATGCGGCCATCGTCGGGGTTCACGGCCCATTGCACGTTGGAGCCGCCGGTTTCGACGCCGATCTCGCGGAGCACCTCGATCGAGGCGGTGCGCATCATCTGGTATTCCTTGTCTGTCAGAGTCAGCGCCGGGGCCACTGTGATCGAATCACCGGTGTGCACGCCCATGGGGTCGATGTTCTCGATCGAGCAGACGATGATCGCGTTGTCCGCCTTGTCGCGGACGACCTCCATCTCGTACTCTTTCCAGCCCAGAAGGCTCTCGTCGACGAGGATCTGATTGACCGGCGAAGCATCCATGCCCGAGCGGCAGTAGTGGATGTAATCTTCGCGGTTGTAGGCGACGCCGCCGCCGGTGCCGCCCAGGGTAAAGGCGGGGCGGATGATGGCGGGCAGGCCGACCTCATCGAGCGCCTCAAGCGCCAGCTGTACGCCTGCTTCCAGATCGGCCGAGCCGTTGTCGCGGGTGGGGGCGGTGATGATCGTGGCGCGCGGGTTTTCCAGACCAAGGCGATCCATCGCTTCGCGGAACAGCTTGCGGTCTTCTGCCATTTCAATGGCTTCGCGCTTGGCGCCGATCATTTCGACGCCGTATTTTTCCAGCACGCCCATCTCTTCGAGCGCCAGAGAGGTGTTGAGACCTGTCTGCCCGCCCATGGTCGGAAGCAGCGCATCGGGGCGTTCTTTTTCGATGATCTTAGCCACCACTTCGGGCGTGATCGGCTCGATATAGGTCGCATCGGCGAGGCCCGGATCGGTCATGATGGTGGCCGGGTTGGAGTTCACCAGGATGACCCGGTAGCCCTCTTCACGCAGCGCCTTGCAGGCCTGTGCGCCGGAATAATCGAATTCGCAGGCCTGGCCGATGATGATCGGTCCCGCACCAATGATCATGATCGACTGGATGTCGGTTCTTTTTGGCATGGCCTAGCTTCCTTTGATTGTGGGTGCGGAATATGGGTCGAGTCACCGGGCGCCCCCATGCGCCCAAATTGTCCTGCGTTATAGGGACCGCGCCGAAAGGTTCAAGGGGGATCGGAAACGGATCGGAAAATGCCGCATCCACCCCCTTTGTGCGCATTGCGAACGCATATATGAGGAGGCGAGAGCTTTAGGAGACAGATCCGGTGCGGATTCGCTTTGATCAGGGGCCCATGGGGGCCGGGACGTGTTTCGATCAGCCGCTGCGCGTGGTCCGTGCGGACGAGGCAGACCAGGTGCCCGCGGCGCTGGCGGCGCTCGATGCGGCGCGGCGGGCCGGGCATTGGCTGGCGGGCTATGCCACGTATGAACTGGGCTATGCGCTGGAGCCAAAGCTGGCGAACCGGATGCCGGATGGGCGGCGGCTGCCGTTGATCTGCTTTGGGGTCTATGAGGAGCCGCGGCAACTGGACATTGAGGGCAGCGCCCGTCCGCGGGCGGAAAGCGAAGCGCCCACCCGGGGGGGCGGACGGGCGCTGCCCGGCGTGCTGCCGGGCGGAGCTGGGCTTGGGGATATCACGCCACGCTGGAGCTATGTTCGCTACGCCGAGGCCTTCGCCGAGGTGGGCCGCAACATCGGCAAGGGCGACATCTATCAGGCCAACCTGACCTTTCCCATCGATGCAGAGGCCCATGGCAGCGCAGAGGCGCTTTATGCCGCGCTGCAGGCAAGGCAGGCGGTCGGCCACGGCGTGCTGGTCGAACAGGACGGGCTGCCGGACCTTCTGTCGCGCTCGCCCGAGCTGTTCTTCCGCACCGACGCGTCAGGCCTCATAGAAACGCGCCCGATGAAAGGCACCCAGCCGCGCAGCGACGATCCGCTTGAGGACGCGCGCTGCCGCGATTTCCTGCGTCAGGACGAAAAGAACCGGGCCGAGAACCTGATGATCGTCGATCTTCTGCGCAATGACATCAGCCGCGTGGCGGAGACCGGATCGGTGCATGTGCCGGAACTGTTCGCGGTCGAGAGCTACGCCACCGTGCATCAGATGGTGTCGCTGGTACGGGCGCGGCTGCGCCCGGATGCCGGGCTGGCCGAGATCTTTGCGGCGTTGTTCCCCTGCGGGTCGATCACCGGCGCCCCCAAGATCCGCGCGATGGAGATCCTTGCGGATCTGGAACCCTGGCCGCGTGACATCTACTGCGGCACCATCGGCTGGGCCGCCCCGGATGGCGCCTCGTCGTTCAATGTTGCAATCCGTACGGTGATGCTGGAGGACGGCCGCGCAACACTTAACGTGGGCGGCGGCGTGGTCTGGGACAGCACCGCCACATCGGAATATGAGGAAGCGCTATGGAAAGCACGGTTTGCCCAGATGATACAACCAGCGACACCACCAGTGACGCCATCAAGGGTGATCCCGCTTTCCGCCTGATCGAAACGCTGGGCTGGTATCCCGGCGAGGGTGGGCGGCACCAGCCTCGCCATCTGGCCCGGATGAGGCGCAGCGCGGCGGCGTTTGGCCTTCCCTTCGATCCTGGGCCGTCCGAGGCGATGTTGGCAGACATTGTCAGTGATACACCGCTGCGTTGCCGCCTGACGCTCGACGTGGAGGGGCGATTTGACATGACCACTGCGCCACTGGGGGAACCCCCAGCAGAGTGGCGGCTGGGCATCGCAGACATCCGGCTTGATGCCGACGACCCGTGGCTACGGCACAAGACCACCCGCCGCGCGTTTTATGACAGCGCCCGGGCAGCTCTGTCGGCAGGCATCGACGAGCTGGTTTTCCTCAATCAGCGCGCTGAGGTTTGCGAAGGCACTATTACCAATATCTTTGTGACGCTTGCAGGTGGTCAGGTGGTGACGCCGCCGCTCGGCTGCGGTCTTCTGCCCGGCATCCTGCGGCAGGAAATGTTGGAGCGCGGTCTATGCGCCGAGGCGGTGCTGAGTCTTGAGGACCTGAAGGGGGCGCAATCCATTCATATGGGCAATTCCCTGCGCGGGCTGATCCCGGCAAAGCTGGTCTGAAACTGATCTGAAAAAGGGCGGGGGCGCGCCCGCAGACAAGAACCCCGGGCTGGGGGCCAGCGGCTCTTTGCCCTTGGGCTCGGCAGCGCGCCGGGCGGCGCCGAAGGCGGGGCGCCACGCCCAACACGTCTGGCCGGATCGCGCAGCGATGGCGCGCAGAGGGGGCGGGAGCCTTTGCGCCGACGTGGCGAGAGGGCAAAAACGGGCATCTGACGGGGCGAATGCGCCCTGTTTGCTTGACAAGAGAGCCGCAACCTAGTGTACCAGCCCGGACGAATTCCGCGCCGCTTTGGCGCATATCCCGATTGATGGTCCGCCCGGACAGATGCCCCGAGAGACGACCCGCGACACGAAAGGTCAGCCAATGCACGCATACCGCAGCCATACCTGCGCCGAACTGAACAAATCCAACGTGGGCGATACCGTGCGCCTGTCTGGCTGGGTCCACCGGGTCCGCGACCACGGCGGCCTGCTGTTCATCGACCTGCGCGACCACTATGGCATCACCCAGGTCATGGCTGACCCCGATAGCCCGGTCTTTGCGGAGATCGAAAAGGTGCGTTCGGAATGGTGTATCCGCATCGATGGCAATGTGCTGGCGCGCGACGAAAGCCTGGTGAACCCGAAGATCCCGACCGGCGAGATCGAAGTCTTCATCCGCGATATCGAGGTTCTCGGCAAAGCCGAGGAACTGCCGCTGATGGTCTTTGGCGAGCAGGAATACCCCGAGGAAACTCGCCTGCGCTATCGCTACCTCGACCTGCGCCGCGAGAAGATGCAGAACAACATGGTTCTGCGCTCGAACATGATCCAGTCGATCCGCAAGCGCATGTGGGACAAGGGGTTCAACGAATACCAGACCCCGATCATCACCGCGTCGTCGCCCGAAGGCGCGCGCGACTTCCTTGTGCCCTCCCGTCTGCACCCCGGCAAGTTCTACGCCCTGCCGCAGGCGCCGCAGCAGTTCAAGCAGCTGATGATGGTCTCGGGCTTTGACAAATATTTCCAGATCGCGCCCTGTTTCCGGGACGAGGATCCGCGGGCTGACCGCTCGCCCACCGATTTCTACCAGCTCGATATGGAAATGTCCTTTGTCACCCAGCAGGATGTCTTTGACACCATTCAGCCGGTGATGCAGGGCGTGTTCGAGGAATTCGGCGGTGGCCGCAAGGTCGACAGCGAATGGCCGCAGATCTCCTACAAGGACGCGGCTAAGTGGTACGGCACCGACAAGCCGGACCTGCGCAACCCGATCAAGATGCAGGATTGCTCGGAACATTTCCGCGGCTCCGGATTTGCCATCTTCGCCAAACTGCTGGAGCAGGAAGGCACCGAAGTGCGCGCCATCCCGGCGCCCACAGGCGGCAGCCGCAAGTTCTGCGACCGCATGAACAAATTCGCCCAGCAGGAAGGTCTGCCGGGCATGGGCTATATCTTCTGGCGCAAGCAGTCGGCGGATTCCATCGCGCAGGAGCAGGGCATTTCCGTCAAGGAAGTCAACGCCAAGATCAAGGCGGGCGAGATCGTTCTGGGCAATGAGGCCGCCGGTCCGCTGGCCAAGAACATCGGCCCCGAGCGCACCGAGGCGATCCGCCAGCAGCTGGGTCTCGACGTGGGCGATGCGGCCTTCTTCCTGGGCGGCAAGCCCAGGTCCTTTGAAAGCGTTGCAGGCCGCGCCCGCACCGTCATCGGCGAAGAACTGGGTCTCATCGACAAGGACCGTTTCGCCTTTGCCTGGATCGTTGACTTTCCGATCTACGAGGCAGACGAGGAAACTGGCAAGATCGACTTCGAGCACAACCCCTTCTCCATGCCGCAAGGCGGGATGGAAGCACTGGAGGGCGACCCGCTCAAGGTGCTCGGCTATCAGTATGACCTCGCCTGCAACGGTTACGAGCTGGTCTCCGGCGCGATCCGGAACCACAAGCCGGAAATCATGTTCAAGGCCTTCGAAATTGCCGGCTATGGCAAGGAGGAGGTCGAGAAGCGCTTTGGCGGCATGGTCAACGCCTTCCAATATGGTGCCCCGCCGCACGGTGGCTGCGCTGCCGGTATCGACCGCATGGTGATGCTGCTGGCGGATGAGGCCAACATTCGCGAGGTCATCATGTTCCCGATGAACCAGCGCGCTGAAGATCTGATGATGTCGGCCCCGTCCGAGCCGATGTCGGAGCAGCTGATGGAACTGGGACTGCGCGTCATTCCGCAGGATCAGTAAGGCCTAAGAGCCTTGCCAAGACAATTCAAAAAGCCCGGAGCATGGTCTCCGGGCTTTTTTGTTCCTGCTGCGACGGAACCGGCAAATCCTCGCGTATCAGTAAGTGATGGGTGTGGGTGCCACGGAGGTTCTGGCCTACTATGGATATCGAGACCTGTTGATCCCGAAATGAAAATGGGGCCGGAGCAATGACAGATGCGGTTTGATCCTGAACTGGCCGAGATCCGGTTTGGCTGCGGGTTGTCACCCCGGCTGGCACCGCCGCAGTCGCCTGAGGCGATGTTGCAGCGCCTGACCGGCGCCGATGAGATGGCGCGCGCCTATCCGGTGCAGGATTTTGATGCGGCCTTTGCCGATGCCATGACATTTCAGACGCTGGCCAGAAAACGGCGCAAGCTGCGCGGTCAGCCCGAGTATGAGGCAGCGGACGCGCGCTACCGCACCTTTCGGCAGCAGAAACGAACGGACCGTTTGCAAAATTTTGCCCAGCGTCTGCTGCGTTACGCCGATACGTCTGACGGCCTGCGGGAGCGGCTGACCCTGTTCTGGGCCGACCATTTCACCGCCAAGGGGCGACGGGGTGCCTTTCGGCATCTGGCTACCCCCTATGCCGAGACCGCGATCCGACCCCATATCGCGGGGCGTTTCGAAGATCTGCTGATCGCAGTGGTGACCAGCCCGTTGATGCTGCACTATCTGGATCAGAAAAGCTCGGTCGGACCGAACAGCCCGGTTGCCCAGCGGCGCAAACGAAGTGCTGGTCTCAATGAAAACCTCGCCCGCGAAGTCCTGGAACTGCACACGCTGGGGGTGGAAGGCCCATACAGTCAGACGGATGTGCGGCAATTGGCGGAGCTCTTTACCGGTCTCAGTTTCAATCGCAAAGAAGGGTTCAACTTCCGCCCGGGTCTGGCAGAGCCCGGCAGCGAGCAGGTCCTTGGGCGCTCCTATGGTGCAGAGAAGGGGCGGATGGAGCCGGTGCTGCAGGCGCTGCGCGATCTCGCGCGCCATCCGGCCACGGCCCGGCACATTGCCCGCAAACTGGCGGTGCATTTCACCTCGGACCAGCCGGACGCGGATCTGGTTGAGCATGTGGCAGAGCGGTTCCGTCAGTCCGGCGGTTACCTGCCGGATGTCTACGCCGCCTTGCTGGAGCATCCCGCCGCCTGGGCGTCGGAGCTGCGCAATGTAAAGCCGCCCTTTGATTTCGTGGCTTCGACCTGCCGGGCGCTGCCGGTGGACGCAGACCGGGTGACGGGGTTCAAGCGCGGGCAGCTCAATCGGATTTTTGCGGCGCCGCTGACGCTGATGGGACAGAAATGGGAAGATCCTGCCGGGCCGGACGGATGGAGCGAGGATGATGCCGCCTGGATCACGCCGCAGGGCCTGTCGGCCCGCCTGGGCTGGGCTTTTGCGGCGCCGCAGCGGCTAGTGGCCGATCTTCCCGATCCACGCGGATTTGCCGGAACGACCCTAGGCAGTTTTGCCGATGGCAAGGTGCTGTTTGCCGCCTCGGCAGCCGAAACCCGGGCCGAAGGGGTCGCTCTGGTGCTGAGCGCCCCGGCCTTTCAGCGCCGTTAGCAGGAGGATTGATCATGAGACATTCCCGGAGAAGCTTCCTTGCACGCGGCGCTGCGCTTGGCTGTTCGCTGGCCGCCAGCCCGCTGCTGACGCCGGTCAGCTTTGCCTCGGCCCCCTGGGACCGGCGGCTGGTGGTGATCATCCTGCGCGGCGGCATGGACGCGCTGGACGTGGTGCAGCCCTATGGCGATCCTGCCTATGCCGCTCTGCGGCAGAAACTGCGCGGCGGCCCGGACCATGGAGGTTTGGACTTGGATGGGTTCTTTGCCCTGCATCCGGCCCTGTCGCCGCTGATGCCGCTGTGGCGGTCCGAGGAGTTGGCCTTTGTTCACGCGGTTTCGACACCTTACCGGGACAAGCGCAGCCATTTCGACGGTCAGGACCTGCTGGAGGCGGGTACGCCGGGGCTGGAACAGGCGCGCGATGGCTGGCTGAACCGCTTGTTGCAGCAGCAAAGCGGGATCGAGGCGCGCACCGCTTTTGCCCTGGGGCAGGGGGAGATGAAGCTTCTGAATGGTTCGGCGCCTGTGGCGGACTGGTCTCCGGATGCCGCTCTGATGATGAGCCCGCAGGCCGAACGTCTGGCCGGGCTGCTGATGGAGGATGATGCGCTGTTTCACGGCGCCTTGTCCGAGGCGCTGGACTTGTCACGCGAGGCGCCGGGGCTGCCGCTGTCTGGCGAGGAGGACATGCAGGGCGGGCAGATGGGCATGGCGGGTGGTATGACCATGCCGGTACCGACCCGGGGCGAGGCACATCTGAAGATCGCGGCCTATGCGGCGCAGCAATTGCGCGCCGACACTCGCATTGCGGCCTTTTCGATCAATGGGTGGGATACCCACAACCGGCAGGACAGGGCGTTGAAATCGGCGCTGGGCCGGTTGTCCGACACCGTGCTGGAGTTAAAGGCCGGCGTCGGCGCCGATGTCTGGGACAAGACGGCGGTGGTCGCGATGACGGAATTTGGTCGCACAGCGCGGGAGAACGGCACCGGTGGCACCGATCACGGAACCGGTGGCGCGATGCTGCTGGCGGGAGGGGCGATCCGCGGCGGCCGGATCTACGGGCGCTGGCCGGGGCTGGAGGAGGCCGCGCTCTATGACCGGCGTGACCTGATGCCGACGGCGGACGTGCGTGCACCCGCGGCCTGGATCCTGCGCGGCCTGACCGGGGTAGGGGTGGCCGATTTGGAGCAAACCGTGTTTCCGGGGCTGCGGATGGAGGATGATCTTGGCCTGCTGCGGTGACCCTGAAGGGTGCGCCGCGCTGGTCGGGTCAAAAGGATAGAACCGCTTCAGGCGGCGATAGCGGCCCCGGGGTCCGGGGCCTGTTTCGCCGGGCAGAGGTCAATGCTCGTGGCGGTAGATAACCATCTGTTCCCGCGTGCTGCGATCGCGGTTCTGGCGGATTTCGCGGGCGGCCTGGCGCGCCTGCAGATAGAGCACGATGGCCAGCGTGGCCGAGCCGATCAGAATAACTTCGAGCATGTCAGATCGCGATTTTCCGTTCGAGACGTTCCTGCACCATTCCCGCCAGCATTGCTGTATCCGGGCCAATGGGGCGGCCAGCCATGCGGGCCTGGGCAAGGCTTGCCGCGGCATTGGCGAGCGGCTTGTCGCCTGCACTGCGTGCAACACCGCCAATGAACTGCGTCAGATAGTCCAGCGTGTTGCCTTCGTGGTCTTCGTTCAGAACATCTGCCGCATGGGCCATATCGTCCTGAAAGGCGAGGAAATCCGGCTCGATGGTTTCATCCGACAGGTCCTGCAGGCTGGCGGGCTGCCGGTCGGCGGGCAGGCGCGACAGGATCGCATGCTGGAATGCCGCCAGCGAGGTGATCGGCTTGGCGAGGAAGCCGTCGGCGCCAGCCTTGAGCGTCTCTTCTTGAAGGCTTTCGTCGCCGGAAATGCCAAGGATGACGGAAACCCGCGGTGATCCCTGATTGATCTCGGCGATCAGTTCCGTGCCGGAGCCATCCGGTAGCCCCACATCGGCAATCACGACGGAAGGGCGGTATTCCTTCAGGTGTCGGCGGGCGGATTTCAGGCAATCGGCGCGCCGGATACGGGCGCCGCTGCGCAAACAGAGCAGGCGCAGCGCTTCGCAGGCAAAGCGACTGTCCTCGACCACCAGAATGGTCAGACCAAGAAGAGGGCGCCGTTTCGTCGGGAGACGGTGGGCGGCTGCAAACAGTTCCGAATCGTCCATTACTCATACTCCTTGCGGGATACTGACTGACGCTATGGATTTGAGGCTAATTAGAGGTTAACGCGATGCAGGAGATGCCAAGGCTGCGGGTTTTCTCCATGATTGCCTGCGGTTGCCCGGTGTTCTCCGCAGCCGCCCGGTAGCGCGCGCCGTGCGCATTGGCGCACTTGCCCCCATTGGCTGGTCTCAGCATAAGGAAGTCGAACAGGATTTGAGAGGAGAATACACATCATGATCGGTCGTTTGAACCATGTCGCGATTGCCGTGCCCGACCTTGAGGCGGCCTCGGCTCAGTACCGTGATGCGTTGGGCGCCAAGGTCGGCGCACCGCAGGATGAGCCCGATCATGGTGTCACAGTTGTCTTCATCGAGCTGCCCAACACCAAGATTGAGCTGCTTTACCCGCTGGGGGATGACTCGCCCATCAATGGCTTCCTGGAAAAGAACCCCGCTGGTGGCATTCACCACGTCTGCTACGAGGTTGAGGATATCCTGGCTGCGCGGGATCACCTGAAGGCGCAGGGTGCGCGGGTTCTGGGCTCTGGCGAGCCGAAGATCGGTGCCCATGGCAAGCCGGTTCTTTTCCTGCACCCCAAAGATTTCAACGGTTGCCTGGTGGAACTGGAGCAGGTTTGAGGCTACCTGAGGCCAGCGCCGGACGTCGGCGCGCGGATATACAATAAAGGTGCGCTATGGGAATTACATCGGGACTGGTGCTTTATGCGGTGATCTGGTTCATGACCTTCCTGATCGTCATTCCGATCCGGCTTGAGACACAAGGTGACAAGGGGGAGATCGTGCCCGGCACCCATGCTGGCGCCCCCGAAAACCATTATCTGAAGCAAAAGGCGATGATCACCACCATCGCGGCCTTCGTGATCTGGGCCATCGTGGCAGGAATAATCCTATCCGGAGTGATCAGCGTGAATGATTTCGACTGGTTCGACCGGCTGCCCGATCCAAAATAGCGCCTCTTGAGAAAACGCGGCCCGGGGGGATGCCCCCGGACCGTTGATCTGTTCGCCGTCAGGCCCTGCGCCACAGGCTGTGGAAAATATGGGTGAAGGTGGCCGCGCCCAGGATCGGGATCACCAGGTTCACCAGCGGCACCGACAGTGGCATCGCCATCAACGTGCCTGCGATCCAAATGGTTCCCATGTGCTTGCGCCGCATCTTGCGGGCCTCGGGCATTCCGATGCGTCTGGCGGCGGCCAGGGTGAAGTATTCCCGGCCCAGAAAGAACCCGTTCAGCCCCCAGAAAATGAACATCGCGATGGGCGGGAACATCAGATAAAGCACCAGCGCCAACAGGTTCGCGGCGATCAGCACGCCAAGGAAATTGACCGTGTCGCGCAGCGCCTCCACGATCGTTGGATCAGAGGCAGGGGGGAGCTGAGGGAAATGCTTGTCCTCAACCGCCTGTGCCACCTGATCCAGAAACATCGAAGTGATGGCCGAGGCGACCGGGACCATCAGAAAGACCGACAGCCCCATCATCAGAAGGATCGACCCGAAGGTCAGGATATCGTCCAGCCACGTCACCTCCCCGAACAGGGGCAGGGTGACCTGCGGGCCGACCAGCCACTGCACCAGAAAGAAGAAAAGCACATATATTGCGATCAGTAGCGCAAAGGTCAGTCCGACACCCAAAAACAGAACCCTGCGAAAGCGCGGATCGCCGGTCTGGGCCAGAGTCTTGAAAAAAGCGTCAAAGATCATGCGTCGATCCAGCTGGTGATGCGCTCCAGATCCGGGCGCGGGCGTTCCGGCGGCTTGGTACCTTCGGTGGCAATATGGATGAAGCCGGCGATGCGTTCGTGCGGCGCCAGCGACAGGGCCTCTTCGCAGAATTGGCGGTCGTGGCTGACCCAGCCAGAGAGCCAATTCGCCCCCCATCCTGCCGCCAGCGCCGCATTGAGCAGCGCAAGGCAGACAGCGCCCGCGGAATAGGTTTGTTCGATGGCCGGGATCTTGGGGCTGTCGGTCTGCACCTCAATCACCGCGACGGCCAGTTGGCCAAGCTCGAACTGGCTGCGCCCCTTGGCGATATCCTCGGGCGATTTTCCCAGCCGCTCACCTGCGGCTGTGGTTAGCTCTGCAAGCCGTGCCATGGCGGATCTTTCGATGACGATGAAGCGCCAGGGCTCCAGCTTGCCGTGATCGGGCGTGCGGGCGGCGGCGGTCAGCAGAACCTGCAACTCGTCCCGGCTGGGGACCGGTGCGACCAACGTCTTCGCGGGGCGGGAGCGGCGGTTCAGAAGGAAATCAAGGGCGGCAGCATTCTGTTCTGGCATATGTGAAACCTTTTTACATCAAGGTTTTATATGCTGGCTGGCGCGTGTTTTTCAAGGGGCGGTTCGGTGATTATCGCGGCGCGCGGTGCGGCAGCAATTATTCCCAGACCATGCGCTGGCCGCTGAGGCAGGCATGCAACGAGCCGGGCGGGATCAAGCCAAGGTCCTGGAAGAAGGTGAAGTAATCCATGTGACCGATGTATTCAGCAATCCGGTCCCCTTCAAACCGCGCCATGAGACAATCGTAGGCGACAATCATTTCCGCGGTCGAAAGGCACTTGGCTGAAATGCGAATGCGCATCGAGATCCAGTCGTCCTGTTCGATCGCATTCATAACCTCAAAGGAAGACGGTCCGACAAGGCCCTGTACAACGAGTTTGAATTCGACCCATTCCATCATTGGAATGATCTGGCCTCCGGTGACAGGTCCGCAAAAGGTCGCCTCCTCGGTGAAATACCGACCCAAATCGAAGTCACCGGGATCTCCGAGGGCGGCATTCAGGAAATCAAGAATGATCGATTTTTTGTCCATAGGAGGTAACACCGAATACACAGGAGCCGCGCAGGCCCAACCAAACACATCTCAGGCGGTGCGAACCGCGTAACTTAACCTCACGTATTTTGAAGCGATCCTGACCTGCTGTACAGCAGCTTGTTTCGGACCGTTGCAGCATTGCAATTGGTGCTGGTGTTTTGAGGGGCGGCAGGGCATCAAATCGACATGGGAAAACCAAAGAAGAAAGATCTACCGGACCTTGCGGACCTGGCCGTTGCGGGGCTGGAGATCCAGGTGCGGGCCACGCCAAAGGCGGCGCGCAACGCGATCACCCGGACCGAGGCCGGGCTGAAGGTCTCGGTCACCGTGGCGCCGGAAAACGGCAAGGCCAATGCCGCAGTCGCGGATTTACTGGCCCGGGCCATGGGGGTTGCGCCCTCTGCTCTGGAGCTGCGCCGGGGCGCCACATCACGGGACAAGGTTTTCGTCTATCGCGGCTCATGAACCAGATGCGGGATCCTGCGGCGTGGCCTCATCCGGAACCAGGCGATAAACGCCTTCGGGCAGGTCCAGCGCAGCGGCCAGATCGCGCAGCTGGCTGTAGGAGAGGGTGATCTTCTCTACCCTGTCGGTGCGAGGATCGAATTGCTCCACAGTCACGCATTCCGCAAAGGCGTTGATAGTCACATCTTCCAGCAAAGGGCGCTCGCCCTCATCCACCAGGGTAACGACGGTCGAGTCGAATTCGTGTTCGATGGTAAACATATCCCGATGTTGCCACCTTGGTGCTGTGATTGGCAAGTGTTTGCGCGCGCAACAGAAATGTGACGCGAACCTCCGCTGACGGCTGCAAGAGTGGCTGGAAAATCCGGCTGTCTGCGATTGAACCTCGGTTGGGTCCCGGCCTATGATCGGGCGATGACGTCAAGGACAGGCCGATGCGCTCCATTCTGAAAACAGTCTCGCTTTGCGCACTCAGTGTTTTGAGCGCCTGCGGCGTTCCCGGTGCCCCGCCGCCCAGTGGCGGAGCGGTTGCTCCGGCAACATCCGGGGCGCGGGTGTCTGGCCTTTCGCCAGCCGAAGCTCGGGCAACCTTTGCCACCGTCGCCAGCCGGGTTGAACCGGTGGCCGAACGCACCTGCCGGACGCAGACCAGTGGTATGAATTGCGACTATCTGATCCGGATCGATCCCGACGCCAAAGCGCCGCCGAATGCCTACCAGAGCCTGTCGCAGTCCGGCCGCCCGGTAATCACCTTCACCCGCTCTATGCTGGGGCAGATCGCCAACGCGGATGAGCTGGCCTTTGTCATGTCGCACGAGGCTGCGCACCATATCCGCGCGCATCTGGCGCGCCAGCAGCAGAATGCGGTGGCGGGTTCGGTGTTGCTGGCCGGGCTTGCCACCCTTGCCGGAGGCAGTGCGGCGGATATCTCCAACGCACAGGATCTGGGCGCCATCGTCGGTGCGCGCGGATATTCCAAGGAATTCGAACTGGAGGCCGATCAACTCGGTACCATCATCACCCACCAGGCCGGATACCGGCCCAGCGTTGGCGTGCAGTTCTTCTATCGCCTGCCGGACCCCGGCGACAAATTCCTTGGCAGCCATCCGGCCAATCCGGACCGGGTGCGCGTGGTGCAGCAGACCATCACCCGCTACGGGCTGAACTGATCATGGCTGACAATCGTGCAGATGCAGCCCCCGAGATGAAAAAGCTAGGCGTGGTGCTGACCGACCGGGGGTCACGCTATGCGGTGACTGGCGCCCGGGTGACATCGCGCGCCGAGGTCGACGCAGTGCTGGCAGCACTGAAAACCGACCGCGCCTATGCCAAGGCCACCCATAACACCTGGGCGGCGATGCTGCCGACGGGCGCGCTCAAGGCCGACGACGGAGAGAGCGGCGCCGGAATGGTGATCCTGCGGATGATGGAGCGGGAAGGGCTGCAGGATCACCTGATCATCGTCACCCGCTGGTATGGCGGCAAGAAACTGGGCGGCGACCGCTTTCGCCGGGTGCAGGACGCGGTGCGCGCCTATCTGAACCCCGCCTAGGCCCGCATCACGCGATTGACCTGCATCAAGGTCCGGGGACGGGCCTGTGGTATTTTCTGGCGTGACACGCAGCCGGGAGAACGCGCGATGGATGATTGCGGGATCAAGGACAGAGACAGACTGAAGACGCACGCGGCCCTTTTTGATGAAATGGGGCAGGCGGTTGGGCTGGACCTTCAGGAAGAGGCCATCGCCGGGCGGCTCAATTTCGATGAAATCGCCGAAGCGGTATTGCGCTGCACCCGCTGCGCCCATCCCGAGACCTGCCAGAAATGGTTGCAATCGCCTGCGCGTGCGGACGTCGCGGCGGATACTCCGGACTACTGCCGCAACCGCGATCTGCTGGGATATCTGCGCGAACCGGTCGCTTGACCTGGCAGCCTTTGGGGAGGGTCAAGACATGCATCTATTGGGGGACGCCCTGTATCACCTGAGGCTTCTGGGCTTGATGGGCAAAACCACCGAGGCTGATCTGGTCGCGGCCTTTGAGGCCGGGCGCATCAGTTCTGAGGACTGGGCGGATATGGTCAACCGCTGCCGGGCCTGCGAAGGGATCGAGACCTGCGAGCGCTGGCTTGCGACCTATGAGAGCGCCGAAGAGGCACCCGGTTGCTGCAAGAATGCCAAGGTTCTGTTGCGCCTGCGGGCCGAAAAGGAAAAGGCAGAGGCCTGAGGCCGCAAACAAGGCTGAAAAATACCTGCGGGCATTCTCTGGCGGGTGCCAAAGAGGCGGCTCTCCCGCGCCCGCGCGTGCCCTGGCTGCGCCAGGCCCCACTGGCAGCCTTGGGTCCGGCGCCGCTGCGCGGCGATCAGGCTGCCTCTGAAAACATCCATTCCCAAAGCCACACGCGCGTATTATATGCGCAGCCATGACCAGCAATCCGCCAGACCTCCGCCCCGACCTCGCCCCGAAAGCCCAGTTCGGTGATGCCCCGCGTAAAGACCAGCCGACCCTTGGCATGGTGTCGCTCGGCTGCCCCAAGGCGTTGGTGGATAGTGAGCGCATCCTGACCCGGCTGCGCGCCGAAGGATACGGTGTCTCTGCCGATTACGCGGGCGCCGATGCGGTGATCGTCAATACCTGCGGGTTCCTCGACAGTGCCAAGGCCGAAAGTCTGGACGCCATCGGCGAAGCGCTGAAGGAGAACGGCAAGGTCATCGTCACCGGCTGCCTTGGCGCCGAGCCGGACTATATCCGCGAACATCACCCGCGCATTCTGGCCGTCACTGGCCCGCATCAGTACGAGCAGGTGCTGGATGCCGTACACGCCGCGGTGCCGCCTGCGCCCGATCCCTTTGTGGATCTGTTGCCTGCTACCGGCGTCAGCCTGACACCCCGGCACTTCAGCTATCTGAAGATCTCGGAAGGCTGCAATCACAAGTGCAAGTTCTGCATCATCCCCGACATGCGCGGACGGTTGGCTTCGCGTCCTGCACATGCGGTGCTGCGCGAGGCGGAGAAGCTGGTGGACGCAGGCGTGCGCGAGCTTCTGGTGATCAGTCAGGATACCTCGGCCTATGGGCTGGATCGCAAGTACGATGTGAACCCCTGGAAAGAGGGCGAGATCCGCAGCCATATCACCGATCTTTCCCGAGCATTGGGAGAGCTGACGCCCGCATCGGACCTTTGGGTGCGGCTGCACTATGTCTACCCATATCCGCATGTGCGCGAGCTGATCCCGCTGATGGCGGACACGGACAACGCGCTGCTGCCCTATCTTGATATTCCGTTCCAGCATGCCCACCCGGATGTGCTGAAGCGGATGGCGCGCCCCGCGGCGGCAGCGAAAACGCTGGACGAAATCCGCGCCTGGCGCGAGATCTGCCCGGAGATCACCCTGCGCTCCACTTTCATCGTCGGCTACCCGGGGGAGACGGAGGCGGAGTTCCAGCATCTTCTTGACTGGATGGATGAGGCGCAGCTCGACCGGGTTGGCTGTTTCAAATACGAAAACGTCGACGGCGCGCGCTCCAACGATCTGCCGGATCACGTGCCCGAAGAGGTGAAGCAGGAGCGCTGGGAACGCTTCATGGAAAAGGCGCAGGCGATTTCCGAGGCCAAGCTGGCGGCCAAGGTCGGCCAGACCATGCAAGTCATCGTGGACGACATCGACGAAGACGGCATCGCCACCTGCCGCACCAAGGCCGACGCGCCGGAGATCGACGGCAACCTGTTCATCGACGAGGGCACCGAGGGGCTGAACGTCGGCGATCTGGTCACCGTCGAGGTGGATGAGGCTGGGGAGTACGACCTTTGGGGGGCACTGGTCGCTGACGGGTAAGCGTCCGCTCACATCTGAAGGCTGGTTCTTGGTTCAATAGGCTCCGTGGCTTGTGCCGGGGGCTGTCCGCTGATGAAATTTCCGATGCGGCAATGGTGAAGTCTGTCCGCGACATAGTCCGGGCCAACCGACTATTGCGCCCTGCGGGGCGCACTGTATCCTCGGGGCAAACAGGTAGCGGAGGGTGCTATGCGGCTGATCATTCGGGTTCTTTCGGCAATCTTGCTGACGCTTGCCGTGTTGATCGGGCTGGTCTTCATGCTGCCGGGAGAGAAAGTCGCGGCGCTGGCGGCGCAGCAGCTGGAGGCGCAGACCGGTCGCAAGCTGGAGTTTCAGGGCGAGGTGGGCTTCAGCCTCTGGCCGGTGCTGGGGGTCAGAACCGAAGGCGTGACGCTGTCGAATGCCGATTGGGCGGGGCCCGAGCCGATGCTGCGCGCGGCGCGGATGTCCATCGGGATCGCCCCCGCCGATCTGTTGCGCGGCAAGGTGCGGGTGACCGAAGTCACCGCCTTGCTGCCACATCTGAACCTGTCGACCCGGGCCGATGGTACCGGGAACTGGGTGATGTCGCCCGAGGGGACCCCGGGTGCGGAGACTGATGCGACCCCGCAGGAGGGCAGTGATCTGGCGGTTCAGATCGAAAAGCTGACGCTGACCGGGGCCTCGCTGCGCTATGCGCCGCATGGCGGCACACGAGTTGAGATGAAGGCCATCGATCTGGCGCTCAGCTGGCCGGATCCCGGCGGTACCGTGGATATGGAGATGACGTTGCGCCCGGTCGAGGCGCCGGTTCAGGTGAAGGCAGAGATCGGCACATTTGCGGAATTCCTCACCGGGCGGGTGTCTTCGGTCGGGGGGACTGTCAGCGGGCCCGGCGGCGTGCTGATGTTCGACGGCCGGGCCGGGATCGATGGGGCAGGATCGGGGCGGGTGACGCTGAAAACCACGGATAGCGCCGGTTTCATCGCGGCGCTGGGCGGTGGTGAGGTCTCTCTCCCCAAGGGGCTGGGGCAGGCTGCTGTGGTCGGCGCCGATGCCACCTATACGCCGGATGGGCGTCTGGCGCTGCGCGATCTGTCACTGGATCTGGATGGCAACACCCTGCAGGGGGCTGCGGATCTTGTCATGGCGGATGTGCCAGAGGTGACGGCGCAGCTGTCGGCTGGTGCGCTGTCCTTTCCGGGGCTGGACTCGCCCGTCGAGAGCAGTGGATCGGGCGCGGGCATTGCGCCCGATGGTTGGCCCAAGGAGCAGATTGATGCCTCGGCCCTGTCAGCCTTCAACGGCACCGCTGTCCTGACCTTCCAGAGCCTGTCGGCGGCGGGGTATAACCTTGGCGAAAGCAAGCTGACATTCAGTTTGGACCGCGCCCGCGCGGTGCTGAAGGCCCAGCCTGCCACCATGTTCGGCGGGCAGGTGACCGGGCAGGTCGTGGCCAACAACCGCAACGGCCTGTCGGTGGGCGGCAAGCTGTCCTTCAACGATATCCAGCTGGAACAGGCGCTTGGGCAGACGGCGGGCTATGACCGCTTGCATGGCGCCGCGCTGGGGGAGATCGAATACCTGGGCGTTGGCAATTCGGTGGATGCGATCATGCGCTCGCTCAACGGCAAGGGCTGGTTGGAGGCAGGCAAAGGCTTTTTCACCGGTTTCGACCTTGAGGACCTGATGCGCTCCGGCTCGGGCAATGGCGGCAGCACGGTGTTTGAACAGTTGACTGGCAGCTACACGATCGCAAACGGCAACCTGCAGAACAACGATCTATTGGTCATCATCAAGGGGCTCAGGGCCGAAGGTGCAGGCCGGATCGGTCTGGGCGCGCGGGATCTGGATTACCGTTTCACGCCCACACTGCAGGGAGCGGATGGCGGCGCCGGGCTGTCGATCCCGGTTGCTATCACCGGACCGTGGAGCGCGCCAAAGATCCGGCCCGATCTGAAATCCGCCCTGCAGCCGCAGATCGACGAGATCGAGCAGGAAGCCAAGGACCGCGTGCGCGAAAAGCTGAGCGAGGAGCTGGAGACCGAGATCGCGCCGGAGCAGGACCTGAACGAGGTGATCAAGGACCGGATTGAGCAGGAAGCCAAGGACCAGCTGCTGCGGCTGTTGCAGGGTAACTGAGCCTGGCCGGAAGGCGCTCTTGTGCAGAAATCAAAAAGCCGCGCCCACCAAAGCTGGGCGCGGCGGTCGCCCGGGCCATGGCCCGGGCAAAAGACCTTCAGTCAGTCAACAACTTGGTCAGATCGTCTGATCGTAGTCCCCGACCAGCGGTTCGGTGCGGATCACCGCATCGATATCGGCAAAGATCGCGCGCAGCTCTTCTTCGTTGTCGCTGCTTTCGCAAACCACCACCAGGTTCGGCGTGTTGGAGGAGGCGCGCACCAGCCCCCAGGATCCATTGTCCAGGATCACGCGGGCGCCATTGACGGTGACGACTTCTTTGATGGCGCGGCCTGCGATTTTTTCGCCAGCCTCAGCCTTGGCCACCAGCTTGGCAACAAGGCGCTCCAATACGTCGTATTTCTCGGTATCGGCGCAATAGGGGGACATGGTCGGGGTCGACCAGGTCTTGGGCAGCGCCTTGCGGAGATCCGACATCTTCATGTCCGGGTTGCGGTCCATCAGTTTGCAGATCTCGACCGCCACGCGCATGCCGCAGTCATAGCCGCGACCCACCGGTTCGGCGAGGAAGTAATGACCGGATTTTTCAAACCCCGCCAAGGCGCCGATTTCCTTCACGCGCCGTTTCATGTGGCTGTGGCCAGTCTTCCAGTAATCGGCTTTGACGCCGTTTTTCTGCAGCTCGGGGTCCGAGGCAAAAAGGCCAGTGGATTTCACATCAGCGACAAAGGTCGCGTTCGGATAGATCTTGCTGAGGTCCCGCGCCATGATGACGCCAACCTTGTCGGCAAAGATCTCTTCGCCTTCGTCATCCACCACGCCGCAGCGGTCGCCATCGCCATCAAATCCAAGCGCGAAATCCGCCCCCGAGGCTTTGACGCTGTCCGACATGTCGTGCAGCATTTCCATGGCTTCGGGGTTGGGGTTGTAGTTGGGGAAGGTGTAGTCCAGATCGTTGTGGCTGGGGACCACCTCGACGCCGATCCGCTCGAACAGCTCTGGGGCAAAGGCCGACGCGGTGCCGTTGCCGGTGGCGCAGACCACCTTCAGCTTGCGGGTCATCTTGAAGTCGCCGACCAGATCATCAAGGTAGGCTTCCTTGACGCCATCGACGAATTCATACGAGCCGCCATCGCGGGCCACGCCTTCGCCATTGAGGACGATATCACGCAGCTCGGCCATTTCATCCGGGCCGTGGGTCAGCGGGCGCTCAAAGCCCATCTTGACGCCGGTCCAGCCGTTCGGGTTGTGGCTGGCGGTGACCATGGCGACGGCAGGCACATCCAGATGGAACTGCGCGAAATAGGCCATGGGAGAGACCGCCGGGCCGATGTCCTTGACGCGGATGCCGGCCTGCATCAGGCCTAGGATCAGCGCCTGCTTGATCGCCAGCGAATAGTCGCGGTAATCGTTGCCGACCGCGATCACCGGCTCAATCCCGCGTTTGTGGATCTGGGTGCCAAGGCCAAGGCCAAGGGCCGTCATGCCGGGCAGGTTGATTTCCTCGGGGTATTTCCAGCGGGCGTCATATTCGCGAAAACCGGTCGGCGTGATCATCGGATCGCGCAGGAAGGACCAGGTGTTCGGGGTGACGGGGGAGATCGGTTTAGTCATTAAATTCACTTTCGGGCATCAAATCGAAATCGGGTTTGCCTTGGCGAGCTGGTCAAAGGCCATCAACGTCTCGATCAGTTTCGGCATCTGGTCGAGATAGATCATATTGGGGCCATCCGAGGGGGCGCTATCGGGATCTTCGTGGGTCTCGATGAAAACCGCACCGATGCCTAGGGAAACGGCAGCCCGGGCCATGACAGGGGCGAATTCACGCTTGCCCCCCGTAGAGCCGCCCTGTCCACCGGGTTGCTGCACCGCATGGGTGGCATCCATCACCACGGGATAGCCGGTCTGCGCCATGATCGGTAGCGAGCGCATATCCGCCACCAGCGCGTTGTAGCCAAAGGAGGCGCCCCGTTCAGTCAGCAGGATGTTCTCATTTCCGGTGCTTTCCACCTTGGCCACCACATTGGCCATGTCCCAGGGCGCCAGAAACTGCCCCTTCTTGATGTTGACCGCCTTGCCGGTCTTGCCGGCTGCCAGCAGCATATCGGTCTGACGACACAGGAAGGCGGGGATCTGCAGGATATCCACGGCTTCGGCGGCTACGGCGCATTGTTCCTCGGTGTGCACATCGGTCAGCACGGGCACGTCGAATTCACGGCGGATATCGCTGAGAACCTTGAGGCCCTCGTCAAGACCAAGGCCGCGCTTGCCGGACAAAGAGGTCCGGTTGGCCTTGTCGTAGGAGGCCTTGAACACATATTGCGCCCCGGCGGCCGCGCAGGCCTCTTTCATTTTGCCTGCAATCATGCGGGCGTGGTCGGCGGTTTCCAGCTGGCAGGGGCCGGCAATCACTGTCAGGGGACAGTCATTGCCGATCGTCAGCCCGGCGATTTTGATGTGTTTCATAGCGTTAAGAGGATACCTGTTCCCGGAGAATGGATGCTGTAAGCGAGCACATCAGGTAAATACCGGAAAAGATCAGGAAAGCCAAAATCGTATTTTCGAACTTGCGCGGATAGGAGGGTTCCTCGCTTGGAACCGGCTCAACCGCAGTGGTCAGGTAACGGACCTGACGGTTGGCCTCCATGCGGGTGGTTTCCACTTGCTGCAAAGCCGATTGCAGCATCAGATCGCGGGTTGCGAGATCAGCCTGAGCCATCTGGATCTGCACGCTGAGGCTGGCGAGCGAGTTTTCGCCAGCAGCGGCATCGGTCATCCGGTCGTTGAGCCGCTGAATCAACGCCTCCAGACGGGAGATATCAGCCTCTGCACCGGCCACCTTGGCCTGGTTGGGGCGGGTGTTGTCCATCAGGGCGGCCAGTTCCAGCTCCTTCTCCTGCAGCTGGACCTCAAAGGTGGAGATCTGCGAGCGCAGTGACAGGATCACGCCTTCGGGATCCAGAACCGCGCCTTTTTGCTGCAGCCGCACCAGATGTTCCTGAGCCTGACGGCGTTTCGTCTCCGCCAGTTCGAGCGCGGCCTCTGCCTCGCCCACCTGATCGGATCGTTTCTGTTCGGACAGGTGGTTTACCTTTTCCTGCGCATAGGAGATCAGCCGGTCCGAGAATTCCGCAGAGACCACCGGATCAGCCGCGGTGACTTCCATCCGGATCACGCCCTCGGTCGGATCATAGCCGATTTTGACGTTGCGCGAGTAGATCTTGTAAGCCTGTTCGTTGCTTGCGGCTGGGTCCAGACGTTGGATCGGGTCGATCCAGTCCTGGGTGAAATGCGCCTTGAAGCCGACTTCTTCATCCAGCCGCAGCATGGCTTCCTTGGATTGCAGGAAGCTTTGTACCGCAGTGGAATCCTGGCTGGTGGCAAATTGCGTGCCCGACAGCAGACCGCTCATCGACCCGGCGCTGTCGGCCTTGAGCACCAGAAATTCGGACTTGGCCGAATACATCGGCGTTGCCACGGCATAGAAATAGTATCCGGTGATCAGCGTCGGCAGCATCACGAAAAAGCTGAGCCGCCCCAAGAGCAGCCACAGCTTGCGCCGCCGCCGCTTGGCGATATCGCGCTGGATTTCCTGGATTTCTTTGTTGCGACGCTCTGCCGGGCTCAGCTCGGTCGAGGGTAGGGTCGTCTTGGCGGCGGGCACGGTCTGCGGCAGCTGGATCGCGCCGGGGTCCGGAGCGCCCTCTGGCCGGGCCTTGTTCTGTGGGACCACCAGTTCCAGCATGTTGGAACGCTTGAAGGGATCAATCCCTTTCAGGCGGAGCAGGCGGACGGCTTCGAAATCCGAGGTAACCGGCAGATTGTGCTGCTGCGCCACGCGCCGTGCCATGCGCAGCTGACGGCCGGTCAGCCCTTCACGGCGGATCTCGTCGATATCCGTGGAGGTCTTGGTCTCACGCGCGCTGCTGACCTGGCCGGACATTGCCTGCCCGGTCGCGGCGCTGGGTTTCGCGTCTTTTTGCCCTGCTGAAGCCGTGGCCTGAGTGGATTTGACCTCAGACGCGCTAGCCTGCGTTGTTGCTCCTGCGGCTTTGGCGCTGTTGTCGGGGCCTGGCGCCTCGACAGGGCGCGCTGCAGCGGCAGCGGCGGCGCCGCTAGATGTGCGGCGGATGCGGAATTTCTTAGCCTTGGGTTTGGTAGTCATAGAGCTGCTTTGCCTCTTCCAAGGTTTCAAACATATGCAATTGCCCGTCCATCAGAACGGCTGCGGAGCGGGCGAATTTTTCCAGCGTTTTAGGCTGGTGGGACACGATCACGATGGTGGTCGTCTGCAGGCGTTCCTGCAGGATCGAGCCGGCCTTGCGGTTGAATTCCACATCGGTCGTGCTGGGCATGCCTTCGTCGATCAGATAGATATCGAAATCCAGCGCCAGCATCAGCGAAAAACTGAACCGTGCCCGCATGCCCGAGGAATAGGTGCCAAGGGGTTGGTCGAAGTATTCGCCAAGCCCGCAAAGCCAGCGGCAGTAGGCTTCGACATAATCCGGGTCCAGCCCATAGAGTTTGGCGATGTAACGGCTGTTTTCCATGCCGGACAGGCGGTTGATGACGCCGCCCATGAACCCCAGCGGAAAGGAAATTTTGCAGCCTCGCCGGATTTCGCCCTCGTCCGGTTTCTCAAGGCCCGCCATCATGTTGATCAGAGTGGTCTTGCCGGTGCCGTTCGGGGCCAGGATGCCCATGGATTTGCCCAGCTCCACGCGAAAAGACACCCGGTCAAGGATCACCTTGCGCTGGGTGCCGGTCCAGAAGGACTTGCTGACATTTTCAAACTCAAGCATGGCTTGTTCCGGTCTTGCCTGTCTGGTCCGTTGTCCGGCCTCTTGCCTCGGATGGCCCTTAAAAAGGACCGCTGCACTGTGCCACGGTTCTGATCGCGGCGATTTGATCAGGTTTGGTTACCTGAATTATATTAACGTCCTACGCGTGAAATCGGGCTTTGTTATGTCAAATTGTGACATAAATTCTGAACCGCTGCTTTACTCTTCGTTCATGGGCAGGGCAGCAAGCGGTCGATGCAGCTGGGCGAGGACAATTTGGGCCATTCTATAGCGATTTTGTTTCCAAAAGGGAAACGATGATGGGGCAAAGTTTCCATGACTGCGCGGCGCTGACGCAGGAGATTTCCGGTTGCCGCCTTTGTGCGCAGCGGTTTGCCGCCACGGCCACGCGGCATGCGCCGCGCCCGGTGGTCTGGTTCCGCCCCTCAGCACGGATCCTGATCGCGGGACAGGCGCCGGGTCTGCGGGTCCATGACAGCGGACGCCCCTATACGGATGCCTCCGGCGACCGGTTGCGCCAGTGGCTGGGGATTTCCGAGGATGTTTTCTATGACCGGGACCAGATCGCCATCGTCCCGATGGCCTTTTGTTTTCCGGGGTATAACGCGAAAAAGGCGGATCTGCCGCCGCCGCCGGAATGCGCCCGCACCTGGCAGCACAGGGTGATGTCCGTCCTCCCCGAGGTTGAGCTGACGGTGCTTGTGGGAGGCTATGCGCAGCAGCATCATCTGGGGAAAAAAGCCCGGGTTAGCGATACGGTTGCCGATTGGCGCGCGCATGCGCCGCGCGTCTTTCCCTTGCCTCATCCGTCCTGGCGCAATACCGCATGGCTGAAACGCCACCCCTGGTTTGAAACAGATCTGCTGCCCGCGCTGCGGCACCGGGTCAAGGAGCTTTTGTGATGACAATGCCAACGCCGCTGGATCAGGCCCACGCACAGATGGAGGCAGAGCCCGCGTCGGATGCCGCGCGTCTGCGGTTCTACGAACGGCTATCGGATGCCGAACTTTTCCTGATGCTGGAAAAGGAAGTCGAGAACGACAAGCTGGAGCCGGCCCTGTTCGACACGCCCGAGGGGCGCTTCGTCCTGGTTTTCGACCGCGAAGAGCGGCTCGCCCAGTTCGCCGGGCGCGCGGTGCCCTATGCGGCGCTGGCCGGGCGGGGAATCGTGCAGATGCTGTCGGGGCAGGGGATCGGTCTGGGCGTCAATCTTGAGGTCGCCCCCTCTGCCATGCTGATCCCGGCCGAGGCGATTGGCTGGCTTGAAGAAACTCTGGGTCACGCGCCGGATCAGGTAGAGGCGGCCATCGAAAGCTTCCTGCCGCCCGCCGGTCTTCCGGATCTTCTGCTGACGGCGCTGGATACCAAACTGGCGACTGCGGCTGGGCTGGCGCAATCGGCCTATCTGGTGGCAGTGCGCTACCAGGGTGGCGGGCAGGGGCATCTGCTGGGCTTTGTCGATGCCAAGGACGCCGCGCGGGATGCCCTGGCCAAGGCGGTGGGCGAGGCGCTGACCTTTTCCGGGATCGAGGCCGGGGCGCTGGATGTCGGGTTTTTCCAGGCGTCCGATACGGCTGCGGCCAGCCTGTCGCGGGTGGGTCTGCGGTTTGATCTGCCGCAGCCAGAGGCGCCGCATGTCTATCAGCCGGTCGCGCCCGGTAGCGATCCGGACAAACCGCCGCGTTTGAAGTAATCGGTACGTGTGGCACGGCGGCGACCCGCCGTGCCTTTCATGCAGGGGCGGACGGGGCAGGGCGCCCGCGTCCGCTGACTGTCAGTCTCAGCTGTCTTCGGTTTCCAGCTTGTCTTGGGTGCGGGTGTCGAAATCACCGGCATCGTGACGTTCGCGCAGCTGGCTGTGCAATTCACCAAAGGCACGGTTGACCATGCGGCCGCGGCTGACCGCGGGGCGCGCGTCGATGTCCTTGGCCCAGCGCACGACATTGGTGTAGCTCGCCACGTCCAGGAATTCTGCCGCATCGTACAGGCGGCCCAGCACCAGCTGGCCATACCAGGCCCAGATCGCCATGTCTGCGATGCTGTAGTTATCCCCCGCGATGAAGGCGTTGCCATCAAGCTGGCGTTCCAGAACGTCTAGCTGACGCTTGGTTTCCATGGCGAAACGGTCGATCGGATACTGCCATTTTTCCGGCGCATAGGCGTAGAAATGGCCAAAACCGCCGCCCAGATAAGGCGCGCTGCCCATCTGCCAGAACAGCCAGTTCATCACTTCGGTGCGCTCCGGCCCGGACTTGGGCAGGAACTCGCCGAATTTCTCGGCCAGGTGCACTAGGATCGAGCCGGATTCAAACACTCGAACCGGGGTGTCGCCGCTGCGGTCCATCAGGGCGGGGATTTTCGAATTAGGGTTGATGTCGACAAAGCCCGATCCGAATTGATCGCCTTCGCCGATGTTGATCAGCCAGGCGTCGTATTCGGCGCCGGAGTGGCCCTTTGCCAGCAGCTCTTCGAACATCACCGTGACCTTGACGCCATTGGGGGTGGCCAGCGAGTAGAGCTGGAAGGGATGCTTTCCGACCGGCAGTTCCTTGTCGTGGGTGGCGCCTGCGATGGGACGGTTGATCGAGGCGAAGCGTCCGCCGCTTTCCTGTTCCCAAGTCCAGACTTTCGGCGGGGTATAGCTCGTATCACTCATGTGGATGGGCCCTGTTCTGTATGTGGTGGCGGGCGGCGCGGGGCGCGGCCCGGTTCGGATTGACGTCTCTGACGTAGGATACTCGTCAAAAATTCCAATGACTGGAAGGTGTGGGTGCGATCTTTTTCGTGCAACCGTGCAGGGGGCGGCCTGCGGTCACGCAGAGACACAGCTGTGTGAGCGCCCCTTCGCAAAGGGTCTGCGCCGGATATTGTAGTTGCAGTTGTAGTGGATCGGCAGACCGGTGGAGCAGGACCCCCTGTGACACGTCATGTCCCGGATCGGTGCCGAATGAGGAAAGGATCAAGACATGAAACGTTTTGCACTGGCTGCCATCGCGGCCCTGACGATTGGAAGCTCTGCTTTTGCAGGGGAGCAATATATTGACGGCACCGGTTTTGCGGTCTCTGGCTATGACGTGGTTGCCTATCGCAGCCTCACCCAGGTGCCGGTGGGCGAGGTGCAGCCTGCCGCAGTGCCGGGCCGTGCGGATATCGTGGCCGAGTACAACGGTGCCCGCTTTGCCTTTGCCAGCGAAGAGAACCGCGAGATGTTCCTGAAGAACCCGGAATACTACGCGCCGCAGTATGACGGGCACTGCGCCTATGGGGTATCCAAGGGCGGCAAGGTGCCGGCCAACCCGAACCTGTGGCGGATCGTGGATGACAAGCTGTACCTCAACATCACCAAGAACGTTGTGGGCTTCTGGGAAGAGGACATCTCCGGCAATATCAATATCGCCGAAGGCAACTGGCCGGGTATAGAGCCGGATGAAGCCTCGGAGCGTGTCATTCCTAATTTCGAGTCCTCTGCGCCTGAGGGGCACTGAGCAGCAGCGGGGCTGCCCCTTTGCAGGCACCCAGCGAAATTACATGTGACAATAAAAAGCCCCGCACGGGAACGGCGGGGCTTCTTGATTGGGAAAAATGGTCCGAACCGCGAGCAGTGGGCCCGGAGCCGATTACCGTTTGCGGTCGCGGCGGGCGCTCATCGGCTGGAAGGCGACACCGACGTGGGCTTCGCAATAGGGTTTGCCTTGCTGAACGGGCAGACCGCAGAACCAGAAATCCTCGGTCGCGGGGTCGCCCACGGGCCATTTGCAAGTCCGTTCGGTCAGCTCCATCAGCGTCAGCTTCTTGGCCTTCTTTTCGATCTCGTTGACCTTGGCCAGGGCTTCGGGGCTGATCTCATTGGCAGAAGGCTGCGGCGGCAGCGGCTGACCAGCCGGAATGATCTGCTTGCGGGCCGGAATGGCGGCCTTGGTTTCAGGCGCGCTGGCAGCGGCCGCAGGCGGCGGAGTTGCCGGGCGGGCCGGTTCCGTCTTTGGCTGTGGCTTTGGCTTTGGCGCCGGTTTGGCAGCGGCAGCGGCTGCCGGTTTTTCCTTGGGCTCGGCAGCTTTGGCGCCACCGGCTGCGCGGTTGGACAGGCCGAGGCGGTGCACCTTGCCAATCACGGCGTTGCGGGTGACCCCGCCCAGCTCCTTGGCGATCTGGCTGGCCGACTGACCTTCGCCCCACATTTTCTTGAGCAATTCGACGCGCTCGTCTGTCCAGGACATATGTTGCCTTTCCAAGCTGAAAGCGGCCCCAGAATCCTGCGGCCGCCATCGAGTTCCGATATAAACGCCTATTTTAATCACTGCGGCCCGAGTTACAAGGCGTCTTGCACCTGCGGATGCAGCAGGTATGCAGATGGGGCACGGGCGGCACGCCGGAGCACGCATAAGACTGGAACGAGGAAAGCACCATGGCAGAGACGGAAACAGAATACCGGGTCGGAATGGGAGAGCGCCGGTTCGGTCGCGTGAACTGGCTGGGGCTGCAGACACTGGCGATGCGCGAGATCAAGCGCTTCTCGGTGGTCTGGACCCAGACGTTGCTGGCGCCGCTGATGACGGCGGCGCTGTTCCTGATGATCTTCAACATCGCGATCGGTCCGAAGCGTGGCGATGTGATGGGGGTACCCTTCCTGACCTTTCTGGCGCCGGGGATCATGATGATGACCGTGATCCAGAACGCCTTTGCCAATACCTCGTCCTCGATCGTGATTTCCAAGGTTCAGGGCAATATCGTCGATACGCTGATGCCGCCGCTGTCGGGGCTTGAGATGCTGCTGGGCTACCTTGCCGGGGCCATTGCGCGCGGGGTGGTGGTGGCGCTGGCCATCGGGCTGGGCCTGATGCTGGTGTTGCAGATCCTGCCCGCACATCCGCTGATCGCGCTGTTCTTCGTCGTGATGGGAGCGGCCTTCCTTGGCGGCCTGGGCATCGTCGCGGGCGTTTTTGCCGACAAATTCGACCAGATGGCGGCGATCACCAACTTCATCGTGACGCCTCTGGCCTTTCTGTCGGGCACTTTCTACTCGGTCGAGTCGCTGCCGCCGGTGCTGCGCGCGATTTCCCATGCCAACCCGGTGTTCTACCTGATCGACGGCGTGCGCTACGGGGTGATCGGCACCTCCGACAGCTCTCCGCTGCTGGGGGCCGGGGTCTGCATCGGGGCCACGGTTGCGGTCAGCCTGCTGGCCTGGTCGATGCTGCGCCGGGGCTATCGCCTGAAGGCCTAAGGGGCAGGGCCTCAGGCCGGTTTTGCCTGGCGCCCCTCGCGCCAGGCCAGAATGGCGGCGCCTGTCAGGATGACGCAGGCGCCCAGAACGGTTACCCCGTCCGGCACCACATCAAATCCGAGGAAGTCATAGATCGCGGCAAAGATCAGCGTGGCATAGCTGAAGGGCGCCACGAAAGAGGCATCCCCGCGTGCCATGCCGTTGATGAAACAGGCCTGTGCGCAGGCCATCAGCACGCCCAGAGCCGCCAGCGCGCCCCATTGCATCGGCGTTGGCATTTGCCAGACCGGAAGCACCGCACTGCTGGCGATTGCAACGCCCAGCATGTTGTTGAACCACAGGATCTGCAACGGTGCCTCGCGCCCCGACAGTTTCTTGATGAAAATCAGCTCCAGCCCCATCACGGCTGCCGCGCCAAGCGCCAGAAGCGCGGCGGGTTGAAAGCTTTCCGGCGCCGGGCGGAGCAGGATCATCGCGCCGATAAAGGCAATTCCCGCCGCGCCCCACCGCCAGGGGCCGACGCGCTCACCCAGAAGCGGGATCGCCAGCAGCATGCAGAACACCGGGTTGAGGAATGTAATCGCCGTGGCATCGGCCAGGGGGATATAGGCAACGGCGGCAAACATCAGCGTCACACCGCCCCAGCCAAAGGCGGTACGTCCGATATGCAGCCCCCAGTGGGGCCGCGTCAGCCGCGGTCGCACCAGCGCCAGCACCGAGGAAATCGCAACAAAGGCAAAGACAAACCGCCCGTGCGAGATCTGCAGCGGATGCAGCGCCGGGCCGAGAGCGTCGGTGCCCAGCGATTTCGCCATCAGCGTTGTCGCCGCAATAAAGGCGGTTGCCAATAGGATCAGCGCGGCGGCCAGCATCGGATTTTGCGGTGTTGGAGTTTTCATGCGCAATCGGTGCGCCCACGCCCGCTGATATGCAAGAGCAAAAAATGCGGGCGTGAGCGAAGTGTCCGCAGGGTAGCCAACAGGTACAGGCAGGGCGCGCCGCCGAATTGTTCAGGCGGGTTGCACAAAAGGGGTTCCTTTTTGCGCAAAGCTCCCTTATGGACCCATTCCATGATCAAACGTGCACATATCTCTGCGCTTCGACGCCGACGCCGGACTGCGTAAACCGCAGCCCCAGTGCCCCTGTGGCGCCTTTGATCCCCTGTGCCAAGATGATGGTACACCCCCTTCCGACTACAGTATTGACCCTCCGGCCCGGCTATGCACAGCTTTGGCCTCAATGTTTCAAAAAGGATGATCCTGATGATCCCGTCCGTTCTGCCGACCTACAATCGTGCTCCTCTTCAGTTCGTCAAAGGCGAAGGCGCCTGGCTGATCGAGGCCGACGGGCGCCGATTCCTGGATCTGGGCGCCGGGATCGCGGTGAATGCGCTGGGCCATGCTCACCCGGCCCTGGTCGAGGCGCTGACCACCCAGGCGCAGAACCTGTGGCATGTGTCGAACCTCTATCAGATCCCGCAACAGCAGGCGCTGGCGGACAAGCTGGTCGAAACCAGCTTTGCCGATACGGTGTTTTTCACCAATTCGGGCACCGAAAGCTGCGAATTGGCGGTGAAGATGGCGCGCAAGTATTTCTACGACAAGGGCCAGCCCGACCGGGTCGAGATCATCACTTTCGAAGGCTCCTTCCACGGCCGGTCCTCTGCCGGTATCGCGGCGGCGGGCTCGGAAAAAATGACCAAGGGCTTTGGCCCGCTGCTGCCGGGCTTTGTGCATCTGCCGTGGGATGATCACGACGCGGTGGCGGCGGCGATCAATGACAAGACCGCTGCGATCCTGATCGAACCTGTACAGGGGGAGGGCGGCATTCGCCCGCTGCCCGATAGCTGCATGAAAGGTCTGCGGGATCTTTGCGACGAACACGGCATTCTGCTGATCCTCGACGAGGTGCAATGCGGCGTGGGCCGGACCGGCAAGCTCTTTGCCCACGAATGGGCGGGCATTGCCCCAGATATCATGATGGTGGCCAAGGGCATCGGCGGCGGCTTCCCGCTGGGCGCGGTGCTTGCGACCGAAGATGCGGCCAGCGGCATGACCGCGGGTACCCATGGCTCCACCTATGGCGGCAACCCGCTGGGCTGCGCCGTGGGCTGCGCGGTGATGGACGCGGTTGCCGATCCGGAGTTCCTGGCCGAGGTGAACCGCAAGGCGGGCCTGCTGCGCCAGAAGCTGGAAGGGCTGGTGGCCAGCCATCCCGAGGTTTTCGAGGAAGTGCGTGGATCGGGGCTGATGCTGGGGCTCAAATGCAAGGCGGTGAACATCGATGTGGTCAACGCCGGATATGACAATGAGGTCGTCACCGTTCCGGCGGCTGACAATGTGATCCGCCTGCTGCCGCCCTTGAACCTGACCGACGAGGATATCGCCGAGGCGCTGCAGCGTCTTGAGAAGGCGGCCAAACAAATCGCCGCGGCCTGAGCGGACCCTTCAGATCAATTGCGAAGGCGGGGGATGCGCCCCCGGCTTCACCCTGACAAAAAGTGACAATACATGAACCATTTTCTTGATATCCACAAAACCGATGCAGCAGCTCTGAGGGGCATCATCGATCAAGCCGGCGCGATGAAACAGGCGCGCCTGGGCCGCCCAAAAGGCGCCCCGGATGACGAACAGCCGCTGGACGGGCGCATGGTGGCGCTGATCTTTGAAAAGCCGTCGACCCGGACCCGCGTTTCCTTTGATGTTGGCGTGCGCCAGATGGGCGGGCAAACCATGGTTCTGTCAGGCAACGACATGCAGCTGGGCCACGGTGAAACCATCGCCGACACCGCCCGCGTGTTGTCGCGCTATGTGGATCTGATCATGATCCGGACCTTTGATGAATCGGTTCTGATCGAAATGTCGGAATATGCCGATGTGCCGGTGATCAATGGTCTGACCGACCGCACCCACCCCTGTCAGATCATGGCCGATATCCTGACCTATGAAGAGCACCGCGGCCCGATCAAAGGCAAGAAGGTGGTCTGGACCGGCGACGGCAACAATGTCTGCGCCTCCTTCCTGCATGCGGCGGGACAATTCGGGTTTGACCTGACCTTTACCGGCCCGGCGCAGCTGGACCCCGAGGATGAATTCGTCGGTCTGGCGCGCAAGGCAGGATCGAAGGTCGTGATCGAACGCGACCCGGTCAAGGCCGTGGAAGGCGCCGATCTGGTTGTGGCGGACACTTGGGTTTCCATGCATGACAGCCAGTCCTCGAAAGAGCGGCGCCACAACATGCTGCGCCCCTATCAGGTGAATGACGCGCTGATGGCCCATGCCAAGGACGACGCGCTGTTCATGCACTGTCTGCCGGCCCACCGTGAAGAGGAAGTGACCTCTGCCGTAATGGATGGTCCGCAATCGGTGATCTTTGATGAGGCCGAGAACCGCCTGCACGCACAAAAGGCGGTGATGCGTTGGTGCCTCGGCGTCTGAGCCGTCACCTAGCCTCTGCAATGTAAAACCCCTCGCCGCAGACCAGCGGCGAGGGGTTTTCTTTTTCGAGTTCGTGCCTGGCTGAGGCTTAGCGAATGATCGTCGTCAGCAGCCAGAAGGTAACACCGGACAGCAGTGCCGCGGCGGGCACGGTGATCACCCAGGCAGCTACGATGGTCATGAAATGGCTGCGGCGCACCAGCTTGCGGCGGCGGCGTTCCTCGGGGGCGATGCGCAGTTCCTCCGGACGCTGCAGCGAGAATTTGCGCAGGCGGTTCTCGGCGTGCCATTCGCGAAAGAAGCCAACGCCAAAGACCGCGCCGACCGCGATATGGGTCGAGGACACCGGCAGACCCAGCCAGCTGGCGACGATCACCGTGATGGCTGCCGAAAGCGAAACGCAATAGGCGCGCATCGGGTTCAGCTTGGTGATCTGGCTGCCGACCATACGGATCAGTTTCGGGCCAAACAGGAACAGACCAAAGGAAATGCCGAAGGCCCCGATCACCATCACCCAGGTCGGGATAGCCACCTTGGCGGCGAAATCCCCGAACTCTGCTGCATGCACGATGGCCGCCAGCGGTCCGACCGCATTGGCCACGTCGTTGGCACCATGGGCAAAGGACAGCAGCGCGGCGGAGATTACTAGCGGGATGCGGAACAGGATTTTCAGCGACTTGTTGCGGTTCTCAAGTCCCACAGACTGGCGTGCGATCAGCGGCTTGGTGATCAGATAGCTTGCCACGGCAAAGCCAAGACCGATCAAAAGGGCGATTTCCAGATCGATCTTGATGATCCGTTTCAGACCTTTCAGCGCCAGATAGGCGGCAAAGGCACCGGCCATGATGGCGACAAGGATCGGAACCCAGCGCCGCGCGGCGGCGATCTTGTCGTCCTGATAGATCACCTTGGCCTTGATCACCGCCAGAAACAGCGCCGCGATGACGCCGCCCAGAACCGGCGAGATGACCCAGCTGGCCG
Organism: Pseudophaeobacter sp. 1A16562; assembly: GCF_041008785.1. Classification (NCBI taxonomy): domain Bacteria; kingdom Pseudomonadati; phylum Pseudomonadota; class Alphaproteobacteria; order Rhodobacterales; family Roseobacteraceae; genus Pseudophaeobacter; species Pseudophaeobacter sp. 1A16562. Next base: position 123,541 of record NZ_JAXGFT010000008.1, read on the forward strand.
CGATCTTGCCCATGGTGGCCCAGTTGACCGCGGACATGCCTGCGGCAGCAATGCCCGCGCCCATGACGCCGCCCACCACCGAATGGGTGGTGGAGACCGGCGCGCCGATCCAGGTGGCCAGATTGACCCAGAGCGCCGAGGACACCAGCGCGGCCATCATCGCCCATATGAACACATCCGCCGTGGCCACGGTGGCGGGATCGATGATGCCCTTTGAAATGGTGGACACCACATCGCCCCCGGCCAGCAAGGCACCGGCGCTTTCGGCGATGGCAGCGATCAGGATGGCGCCGCCCATGGTGAGGGCGTTGGCACCCACCGCCGGTCCCATGTTGTTGGCAACATCGTTGGCGCCAATGTTGAGCGCCATATATGCACCAAAGATCGCAGCAGCGATGACGATGAAATTGCCGGGCGTGCCGCCGAGGAAAACGGCAGCTGCTGCACCAGCCAGCACGATAAAGGCCAGCGAGATGCCGGGGCCGACCAAGGGGCGGGAGACATAGGCGGTTGCCAGCTCCAGCTGAGAGATCCGGTTGAGGTCCCTGTCGAGGGTTTCCCAGTGCTTGCTATCGGGTTTTTCGCTCATGTCGCCGTTCCCCATGCCAAATGCCCAGCCAGACGGCTGTGCCGAAAAGAGTCGGCCACCGGGTAGCGTCGCGTCACCATTGGCGCAAGGCCGGTGTCACGATTCCATCATAAAACTGTTACAATTGTCGCAGGATCGACTGCAAATCTGGTTCCCGGACGAGGTTTGCCGCGTCTTGCGCGGGCATCCAGACACGCTTGCGTTGATCGGATTCCGGGTAGTCATCCTTGATGCGCTGGACCTCGGCGATATAGACCAGCGTTTCCACTGGCTGCCGGGTGCCGTTGTCGCGTTCCTTTACGTAGTGATAGCTGCCCTGCGGGGCAGAGGTGATCCGGGCATCGGCAACGCCGGCCTCTTCCCATGCCTCTTGCAGGGCGGATTCGGGGCCGTTCTTGCCTTTGATGGGCCAGCCCTTGGGGATGATCCAGCGGCCGGTGCCGCGGCTGGTGATCATCAGCACGTCTTTTCCGGATTTGGTGGTACGATAGCACAGGGCTGCCACCTGAATCCGCTTTGGGCGGAAAATAAGGGGGCGCAATACCTCTTCCCAAGCCTTGGCGAGGAGTGTTGTCATGCCTGAACTGCTTTCGTTTCTTGTTATGCTTTTGCCCCGGGCCGGAAACCGGACGGGGAGATGGTAGTAAATTTGGGGTTGACCACAACATATGTCCCAAAGGCGAATTTACAATGGTGTCTTGAGTTCGTCTCTGAATTGTGAACTTTTTCCGCAACAGCCGGGCAGGCGGCAAAGACGCGCCAGGGTTCGACATGATACCGGCTGCAAGGCCATCAGAGCAAGAAAGCGGGAGGGGACAAGGATGAAAGCTGCATTAGTGACCGGTGGGGCACGCGGGATCGGGCTGGCGACGGCGAAGGGGCTGCTGGCTGAGGGTTGGCAGGTGGCGATCCTGGACCGCGACAGCGAAGCGCTGGAGGCGGCCGGGAAAGAGGTGGCAGGCCTTACCCTGATCAATGCGGATGTTTCGCGCCCCGAGGATGTGGCGCGGGCTGTCGCGGAGATCACGGCAGCCTTCGGGCGGCTCGACGGGCTGGTGAACAACGCGGGCGTCGCCGATTTCGGCCCGATCCGCGAGACTACCTTTGAACGGTGGCGCCGGGTGATGGAGACCAATCTGGATGGTCCCTTCCTGATGACCCAGGCCTTTACCGATCTGCTCGCTGCGGATGGTGGCGGGGCGGTGGTGAATATCACTTCGATTTCGGGCTTGCGCGCCAGCACCCTGCGGGTGGCCTATGGTACCTCCAAGGCGGCATTGGCGCAGCTGACGCTGCAACAGGCGGCAGAGCTGGGCGAGATCGGGATTCGCGTCAACGCGGTGGCGCCGGGACCGGTGGCGACCAAGTTGGCGATGGCGGTTCACAGCCCAGAGATCATCGCCGCCTATCATGATGCGCTGCCGCTGAACCGGTATGGCAAGGAAGAGGAGATCGCAGCGGCGATCAATTTCCTGCTGTCAGAGAAGGCAAGTTTCATCACAGGTCAGGTGCTGGCCGCAGATGGCGGGTTCGAAGCCACCGGGATCGGCCTGCCTGCGCTGCGCGCCGACGCGGCAAAGGACTGAGCTGGCCGGTGCTCTAGCAGAGGGGGACCTCCCGCCCGCGATCTGCCGCATCAAAGATGCGGCCTCCGCCGTTGGGCCTAGCAGCGCGCAGGGGCGCGCTGCTCCGGCGCGATGATTTTTTCGCCCGGGGACCTCTCAGGATTTGCGCCGGTTGGCCCGCAGGGTTGGATCGGCACCGGTCGGATCTTCGGGCCAGGGATGTTTGGGATATTGGGCGCGCATGTCCTTGCGCACGTCCGCATAGGACCCCGCCCAGAACCCTGGCAGATCGCGGGTGATCTGGATCGGGCGCTGTGCGGGGGACAGCAGCGTCACCTTCAGCGGCACGCCGCCCACGGCGGGATGGCGGGTCACGCCGAACATCTCTTGCAATCGCACTGCGATTTCCGGCACTTCTTCCCCGTAGTCGATCGGGATCTTGCGGCCCAGCGGCGTGACGAAATGGCCCGGCGCTTCGCGGTCCAGAAGCTGCGTCTGCTCCCAGCTGAGGGCGGCCCGCAGGGCGGGCAGCAGGTCGAACTGTTTCCAGTCCTGCGCGGTTTTCACCCCGGTCAGCATCGGCAGCAACCAATCGTCTAGTGTTGCCATCAGCCCGTCATTGGAGAAATCGGGCAGATCATGCCCATCGGCGCGCAGCAGCTCGACCCGCGCCACCAGCCGGGCGGCAGCACCGCTGAGGCGCAAACCCAGATCGCGCACCCCGTCGAGCATGGCTTTGGCGATGGCCTCGGTCGGGACGTCCTTCCAGATGCGATCATCCAGCACGATACTGCCAAGGCGCTCCTGGCTGCGGGCCACGACGCGGCGGTCGCGTTTGGACCAGGCGCAACTGTCCTGCCAGCGGATCTGATCGGCAAACAGCGCGCGAATATCGGAAAGGGCGATCTGCACCGCCATGCGGATCTTTGCTTCGCGCGGGTTGCCGTCGGTGTCCAGCGCCACGATGAAGGGCGCGGCGGCCAGCGTGTCCTCGGGCGACAGCATCGCCCCCTTGCCCCCCGACAGGACATAGCGCGGCGTATCGCCCTTGCGGCGCTGGCCGATGCGGTCGGGATAGGCGAGCGCGGCCAGCCCGGCTGCTGACAGGTCTGATACCACCGGCGCGTCAGAGCGGGCCTTGCGCTGTTGCTGTTGCAGCCTGCGGGCCTCTGCGCGGATCCGGTCGACCACTGGCAGGGCCAGTTGATAGGGGCGTTTGCGCTGGAACGCCTTGGGAACCTTCAGCGCCTCCAGCCGCAGCATCAGGTCGGCAGGGGCGCCGCGCAGGGGATCACGCTCGGCCAGCAGCGCGGCCAGCGTGGCGGCTGGGGCGGCCTGATCAGGGCCCGCACGTAGCAGCATATGGCCAAGGCGCGGATGCAGGGGCAGCGCCGACAGCGCCTTGCCGTGGGTGGTGATGCGGCCCTGTGCATCCAGCGCGCCCAAGAGGGTCAGAAGGTTGCGGGCCTCCTGCAAGGCGCCCTCGGGCGGTGGTGTCAGAAAGGCGAGATCCTCGGCGCCAGCGCCCCAGAGCGCCAGTTCCAGCGCCAGACCGGCCAGATCGGCGGATGCGATTTCCGCCGGGGGAAAGGCGGCAAGCGCGCCTTCCTCGCCCTTGGTCCAGAGGCGGTAACAGACCCCTTCGGAAACGCGGCCGGCACGGCCCTGCCGCTGGGTTGCCTCGGCGCGGGTAACCTTTTCTGTGACCAGCCGCGACATGCCGGACCCCGGATCGAAGTGGGCGCGGCGCGATTGTCCCATGTCGACCACCACACGAACCCCGTCGATGGTAAGCGAGGTTTCCGCGATTGAGGTCGCCAGCACCACCTTGCGCCCTGATTTCGCGGGCTGGATGGCAGCGCGCTGCTGGGCAAAGGGCAGGGCGCCAAACAGGGGATGCACCGTGCAGTCCCCAGGCAGTCGGTTTTCGAGCGCGGCAGCGGCACGGCGGATTTCGCCTTCACCGGGCAGGAACACGAGGATACCGCCGCCGTCCTTGCGGGTTTCTGCCTCGGCGCGGGTAACCAGATCCACTAGCGCATCGGTGCGGCGGGCCTTGAGGCCAAGCGGGGTATCGAGCCAACGGGTCTCCACCGGGAAACTGCGCCCTTCGGAGGTGATGAGCGGTGCCTCCATCAGGGCGCTGACGGGGGCGGCATCCAGCGTTGCGGACATCGCCAGCAGGATCAGATCGTCGCGCAGGGCGCCCGCGACCTCAAGACAGAGCGCGAGGCCGAGATCGGCATTCAGCGAGCGTTCGTGGAATTCATCAAAGATCACCGCTCCGACGCCGGGCAGATCCGGGTCCGATTGCAGCATCCGTGTCAGAATGCCTTCGGTGACGACCTCGATCCGGGTGGATTTGCTGACCTTCGCCTCGCCGCGAATGCGGTAGCCCACGGTTTCGCCTGGGCGCTCGCCCAGGGTTTCGGCCATGCGTTCCGCGGCGGCGCGGGCGGCCAGGCGACGTGGCTCCAGCATGATGATGCGCCCATCGCAGAGACCGGCCTCGAGCATGGCAAGCGGTACCTTGGTGGTCTTGCCGGCGCCGGGTGGGGCCTGCAGCACGGCGCGACCGCCCTTGCGCAGGGCGGCGATCAGATCGGGCAGGGCGTCATCGATGGGCAGGCGTGTCATGGCAGCCTTATCGCCAAAGACCCGTGCCGGGTCCAGAGGCGGGGCGGCTGCGGCTGAATGCGCCTGCCTCGGCACTGGACAATCCGGGCCTGCCTGCGTCAAGTAGGCGGAACTTTCGGACAGAGGCCCTGCAAGGGGCGCGGAACAGGGGCTTTGGCATGGATATTGCGCAGCTGAGTGACAAGATTTTGCAAGGCGACCGGCGCGCGCTGGCGCGGGCGATTACTCTGGTCGAAAGCGGGCGCGACGATCACCGGGAGCAGGCGCTGTCCCTGCTGGAACGGCTGGCCAAAGCGGATCGGCAGGCCTTGCGGATCGGCCTGTCGGGCACGCCCGGCGTCGGAAAATCCACCTTCATCGAGGCCTTCGGCATGATGCTGGTCGAACGCGGCCTGCGGGTGGCAGTGCTGGCGGTCGATCCCAGTTCTACCCGTTCGGGCGGTTCCATTCTGGGCGACAAGACCCGGATGGAGCATCTCAGCCGCCAGAAATCCGCTTTCATCCGTCCGTCGCCCAGCCAGACCACGCTGGGCGGTGTCGCCCGTCGCACCCGGGAGGCGGTGTCCCTGTGCGAAGCGGCCGGTTTTGACGTGGTACTGATCGAAACCGTCGGGGTGGGGCAATCCGAAACCGTGGTGGCGCAGATGTCGGATCTGTTCCTGCTCTTGCTGGCCCCGGCGGGCGGCGATGAATTGCAGGGTGTCAAGCGCGGCATCATGGAAATGGCGGATATGATTCTGGTCAACAAGGCAGACGGCGATCTAAAGCCCGCCGCCACCCGCACCTGTGCCGATTACGCCGGGGCCTTGCGGCTGCTGCGCAAGCGTCCGCAGGATCCGGAAGGATTTCCCAAGGCGATGATGGTTTCGGCGCTGGCACGGGAGGGGCTAGAAGCCGCTTGGGCCGATATCGAGCATCTGTCGGGCTGGCGGCGCGAGACGGGACATTGGGCGCGAACCCGGGCGGATCAGGCGCGTTACTGGTTTGCCGAGGATGTGCGCCAGGCTATGCTGGCAAGGCTGGAAACGCCTTGGGCGCAGGGCCGGATGGCGGAACTGTCGGATGCGGTCGCTGCGGGAGAGCAGACCCCTGCCGCAGCCGCGCGGGACATGCTGAAGGGGTTGGGGCTGGAATAAACCCACTGACCAGATGCGGTAGGGGGACCTTTCAGGCCCGGCGCGCGGCCGGGTTTGGTGCGGTTTGGGTAGGGCTGTGCCACTTTCCGGCGGAGTGGGTGATAAAACCCTGCCATATGGCTTGACCCTGTCAGCGATTCCTCCTAAACGCATCCAACCAGTTTTCGGGCGCAGCCAATGGCCGCGCCCTTGTGATTTGGCGGCAGATTCGGAGTTTTGTCCGGAAGGCCGCCCCAGATACGAAGGATGAACCTATGTCGCGCCGTTGCGAACTGACCGGAAAAGGCCCGATGACTGGCAACAATGTCAGCCACGCCAAGAACCGCACTCGTCGTCGGTTTCTGCCGAACCTGAACGATGTCACCCTGCAGTCCGAGACTCTGGGCCGTGGCGTCAAGCTGAAGATTTCCGCCGCAGCCCTGCGCTCGGTTGATCACCGCGGTGGTCTGGACGCATTCCTGGCAAAAGCCAAGGACGAAGAGCTGTCCGCAACCGCTCTGAAAGTGAAAAAAGAGATCGCCAAGGCACAAGCTGCTGAGGCCTGATCCACTTCAGACCGATCTGATTTTGTAAAACGCCGTGCTGGACATCCCAGCGCGGCGTTTTGCCGTTCATGGCGTGACCGAATGCCGCTTGCGGTCGCCCCTGCGCGGGGGCATATCTGCTGCTGATGATGCGACGTTTGCGGATATATATCGGGACCTTCCTGTCCCTTGCTGTGGTGCTGACCGCCCATAGCGCTGCCGCAATGCGTGGGGCACGGGATGCCTCAGGGCAGATCGTGATCTGCACGGGCACCGGCCCGGTGGCGATCTATGTGGACAGCGACGGCCAGCCGGTCCCGGCGCCGCATTATTGTCCCGACTGCGTGATGCATCTCTTGGATGCTGGGCTGCCGGTGCAGCAAGCGCTGCCAATCCCGGCGCGCCCGGTTCTGCAGGACCTGACACCCGATCGCACAGTCCTGATCCCCGTCTCCTGCGGGCAATACGCCCTGGCGCGTGGCCCGCCGATCTCTGCCTGATTTCCAATCTATCCTACCCTGAAAATCAGACAGACTTTGTAACAGGAGACTCAAGATGTCTTTTAAATCCCTCGTTTTCGCCGCCACCAGCGCAGCCGCAGTCACCCTTGCCGGGGCCGCCATGGCGGGCGGTATGATGGTTGAGGACGCCTATGCACGCGTGTCGACCAAGATGTCCGCCAGCGGCGCGGCCTTCATGCAGATCATGAACGATACCGGCGCTGATGACCGGCTGATCGATGCGCGTTCTGACGTGGCAGAGCGAGTCGAACTGCACACCCACCAGGGCGATGCCAACGGTGTCATGAAGATGGTGCATGTGGAAGAAGGCTTTGCCATTCCGGCGGGTGAGGTGCACATGCTGAAGCGGGGCGGCGACCACGTCATGTTTCTGGGGCTGACCCAGACCCTTCATCACGGCGATGTGGTGCCGTTGACGCTGGTCTTTGAAAAAGCCGGTGAAATCAACGTTGAGGTGCCGGTGGATCTGGAGCGCAAGCCCGGTCACGGCGGCATGAAGCACAACAACTGATCAGCGCCAATCGCGCCGAGACATTGCGGCCAGTCCTTTTCCGGGGGCTGGCCGTTTTCTTTGGAGGCTCAGGCGCGGGCCAGAATGTCGCCGGTCCAGTGGGGCACGATCTCGCTGGCGCGCCCCAGGCGGCTTTCGGCAAAGCTGGATGCGCCGGCCGAGGGCTCAAGATTGAGTTCAACCGTATGGGCGCCCGCCATCTGCGCTTCCTGCACAAAGGCGGCGGCCGGGTAGACCTGACCGGAGGTTCCGATTGAGGCGAAGATATCCGCTTCGGCCAGATGGTCGTAGATGGCTTCCATGAAATAGGGCATTTCGCCAAACCAGACGATATCGGGGCGCGTGCGGGGCTGGGCGCAGGCGGGGCAGAGGTCGGTGGGCGACATGCTGGCGGGGGCGGGCCAGCGGTGATCACAGGCTGCGCAGAGGGCGCCGTCAAGCGTGCCGTGCATATGCAGCACATCCTCTGCGCCGCCCTGTTCGTGCAGCCCGTCTACATTCTGGGTGATGATCACAACCTCTCCGGGCCAGGACCTTTGGAGCTCACCCAAGGCCGTGTGGGCGGCATTCGGGCTGGCATCGGCCGATTGGGCACGGCGGGCATTGTAGAAGGCGTGCACAAGATCGGGATCGCGGGCAAATCCTTCGGGCGTTGCTACATCTTCGATCCGGTGTTTGGCCCAGAGCCCGTCTTCGTCGCGAAAGGTACCGAGCCCACTTTCGGCGGAAATGCCGGCGCCAGTCAGGATGACGATCTTCTCCGCACTCTTTTCCATCGCCGCAAAGCCTCTTATTGCTGTCTTGCCAAAAGGAGTGTGCCCCGATGACTAAACGCATTTTGTTCGTCTGCCTAGGAAACATTTGCCGCTCGCCCGCAGCTGAAGGGGTGTTCCGCGACCTTTTTAAGCAGGCCGAGACGGATAGCGCGGGCACGGCGGGTTATCACGTGGGAGAGCCGCCCTACGGGCCGATGCAGGCAGCGGCGCGGGCGCGAGGGCTGGATCTGTCGGATTTGCGGGCGCGGCAGTTCGAACCGCAGGATTTTGCGCGTTTTGATCTGATCGTGGCGATGGACGGTGACAACCTGCGCAATATCGAGGCGCAAAGGCCTGCAGACCAGATCACGCCCGTGGTGCTGTTCACCGACTTTGCTGCGGGCAGCAGCGCGGATCATGTGCCCGATCCCTATTATACGCGGGATTTCGACGGCTGCCTCGACCTGATCGAGCAGGCGGCGCGGGGGCTGGTCTCCCATCTGGAGGCAGGGCACGCCCTCTGACGTCGGCCTTAGCTGTCGATGACCTTGAACGCGCCTGCCAGCCAGGGAAGCCGGACCAGCGCCGGATCGATCATCTGTGTCTGGATCAAGTGCCGCATGGTCTTGGCCACGTCGCGGGGGACCTGACCCGCCCAGTCGTTGCCGCTGAACAGGGAAATGGTCCGCCCGGCGGCACCAAAGGGCAGGGCGTAGGCTTCGATCTGATCGTGGAACCGCACCGCCCGCATATACCCGAGCGGCGTCGTGATCGCCCAGCCGATCCGGCGCGCCACCATGGCCATCAGGGCAAGGTGCGAACCAATCTCAAACCGGCTTTCAAAGGTAAGGTTTTGACGGGTCAGATGGGCGTCGATTTGCTGTGAAATCAATTGGTCCCGTGCATAGCGCAGAAACGGCAGGGTATTCAGCTCGCTCACGCTGACCTTCGGAAGGCCAGTATCCGAGGAGCCGATGAACCCCTTTGGGGCCACCAGAATAAAGGGATCCTGCACCAGTGGCAGTTCCACCAGCCCTTCGTGCAGGGCACCGGTGGTGGCGGCTACGGCGATGTGCAGCTCGCGCTCTTCCATGGCGCGGATGATGTCGTGGCTGGAGGCGGTGATCATCTTGAACCGGCATTTGGTCAGGCTCTCGGCAAGGATGGTCACCAACCGCGGGGTCAGATCATTGTCGAAATCGTCGATCAGACCGATCGACAGTTCGGGCAGGTGGCTGAGATCGACAACCGTCAGCTCGCTTTGCGCCAGACGCAGCTCTGCAAGCACCGCCTCGGTGCGGGCCAGAAATGTGCGCCCTGCCGGGGTGACCACCATCGGGCGGCGGCTGTGGTCCACCAGGTCGCAGGACAATGATTTTTCCAGATTCCGCAATTGCTGGCTGACTGCGGGTTGGCTGAGCCCGGTCATCTCCGCAGCCTGCGCCACGGATCCGGTTCTTGCCAGGGCGGCAAAGACTTCCAGCCCTCTTAGGGTAACACCCTTCGTCAACATGAATATGCTCCAAATATGCATCTTCTTTCTCGACGACAGAAAGATGCGGGGTCAAGGGTTGTATTGGAGCGGTTTTCCCCTGTGCGGCACTGCAGCATCTGCGCCGGGCCGTGGGCCGCGCAAAATCGGGAGCGCATCATGGAGGCATGAGAGGGGTGTGACCGTCGTAACGCTGATCTGAATAGACGCCTTTCAGAGGGACTGTATCAGCCGCAGACGCGCGCGGCGTTGGCGCCAAATTCCTTGTAGCGTTCCCAAAGCTGTTCATCGCCGCGATGGCTGGACTGGCGTACGACCTGGGCCTGATGCGGATCGGCAAACCACTTCGACACCTTGGAACGCTCCGAACGGGTCAGGCTCTTGTTGGCGACTTTCTGAATGCAGCTGCACAGCCCGGCCTTTGCATAGCCGCGTTCCGACTGACGACAGGCCCTTTCGATGACGCCCGCGTCGACAGAGGGTACGCTGAACGCAGTCGTCAGGGCCGCGGCACAGAGAAAAGAGCTCACAAAACGCATCGTCATGTCCTGTCCAGTGGTCATTCTAGAAAGGCCGCTGGCAGGCGGCTGGCGCGACTATGCCGCAGGTTTGGCTGGCTTTCAATTGGGGTTAATAATCCATAAATCATGCGCGGGATTTTGCCGGGACCCTGAAACAGTCCCGCCCGGACACAAGACCGGGCCGCGCCTGCCTGCGCCCCCGACCGGCGCGGCCCTTGGTTAGAGAACGTCGAGGACACGCAAACCAAGTTCTCAGAAAATATGTGGAATGAGGCGCGATTATGAGAACGTGGGGCAGAAATCATCCTGCATGCTGCCGCTTCTGGCGCGCACCCTTAAAAATATCGCTGGGTGGCCTCACGCGCGCGCTTGACCAAACTTAAAATCCGCACCATATCCCCAGACCATGACAGAGCTCTCAAAGATCCGCAATTTCTCCATCGTCGCCCATATCGACCATGGCAAATCCACCCTCGCTGACCGGCTCATCCAGGAGACCGGGACAGTGGAGTCGCGCGATATGAAAGAGCAGCTTCTGGACGCGATGGATATCGAGCGCGAGCGCGGCATCACCATCAAGGCCAACACGGTTCGGATCGACTACAAGGCCGACGATGGCGAGACCTATGTTCTCAACCTTATCGACACCCCCGGCCACGTCGACTTTGCTTATGAGGTCTCCCGCTCCATGCGCGCGGTTGAAGGCTCGCTACTGGTTGTGGACAGCACGCAAGGGGTCGAGGCGCAGACGCTGGCCAATGTCTATCAGGCAATCGACGCGGATCACGAGATCGTCCCGGTGCTGAACAAGATCGACCTGCCCGCATCTGATTGCGATCGCGTGGCTGAGCAGATCGAGGATGTGATCGGCATCGACGCAAGCGAAGCCATTCAGGTCTCGGCCAAGACCGGGCAGGGTATTCACGAGACGCTGGAAGCGATCGTACAGCATCTGCCCGCTCCCGCAGGCACCCGCGATGCGCCGCTCAAAGCCATGCTGGTGGACAGCTGGTACGACGCTTACCTGGGCGTGATCGTGCTGGTGCGTATTATGGACGGCGTCCTGAAGAAAGGCATGCGGGTCAAGTTCATGTCGAACGACACCCTGCACCATGTGGACCGGATCGGCGTCTTTCGCCCTGCCATGCAGGTGGTGGATGAACTCGGCCCGGGTGAGATCGGCTTCCTGACCGCCTCGATCAAGCAGGTACGCGACACCCGCGTCGGCGACACCATCACCAATGACCGGAACGGCTGCGAGGTGGCTCTGCCGGGCTTCAAACCGGCGCAGCCGGTGGTGTTCTGTGGTCTGTTCCCGGTGGACAGCGCCGAATTCGAAGACCTGCGCGACGCCATCGACAAGCTGGCTCTCAACGACGCCTCCTTCAGCTTTGAGATGGAGACCTCGGCGGCGCTGGGCTTTGGTTTCCGCTGCGGTTTCCTGGGCCTGTTGCACCTTGAGGTGATCCGCGACCGGATCGAGCGGGAATACAATATCGAGCTGATCACCACGGCGCCGTCGGTGATCTATCACGTCTACATGAAGGACGGTGAGAAGATCGACCTGCACAACCCGGCCGACATGCCCGACATGTCCAAGGTGGATCACATCGAGGAACCGCGGATCAAGGCGACGATCCTTGTGCCGGATGAATACCTTGGCGATGTGCTGAAACTCTGCCAGGACCGCCGCGGCATTCAAGAAGACCTGACCTATGCCGGCACCCGCGCCATGGTGGTCTACGATCTGCCGTTGAACGAGGTGGTTTTTGACTTCTACGACCGGCTGAAATCGGTGACCAAGGGCTATGCCTCCTTCGACTACCACCTGACGGGCTACCGCGAGGACAATCTGGTGAAGATGTCGGTGCTGGTGAATGACGAGCCGGTGGATGCGCTGTCGATGATGGTGCACCGGGATCGCGCCGAGATGCGCGGCCGCGCCATGTGCGAAAAGCTGAAGGACCTGATCCCGCGCCACATGTTCAAGATCCCGATCCAGGCGGCCATCGGCGGCAAGGTGATCGCGCGCGAAACCCTGTCGGCGCTGCGCAAGGACGTGACCGCGAAATGCTATGGCGGCGATGCCTCGCGTAAGCGCAAGCTGCTGGACAAGCAGAAAGCGGGTAAGAAGAAGATGCGCCAGTTCGGCAAGGTCGACATCCCGCAGGAGGCCTTCATCTCGGCATTGAAAATGGATAGCTGAGGCCGTCTGGCGAAAAACTCGTTTAGATCAAGGGCGCCATTCCTTTAGGGGGAGTGGCGCCTTTTTGTTCCTGGGGTAACTGCGCGGTCGGCCGCTGTGGTCTGACGGACGGGCAAATGGGCCGACGGGGCGCCGAATTAACCGGCAGGTACTTGTGACGGCATGCATCCTGCACTGGGCCGGATCAGACCCAAGCAGCGTTCGTAGGTGAGGAAAAGTGGCGGGACCACCAGGCAACCGTGCGGTTTTGATTCCCGAGGACCTGTATGTACAGGTGGGCGCCAGGTAAACGGACCAGGATCCGAACAGAGCCAGCTCCCTCGGAATTGCTTAAGGCCACTGGAATGCTACCTGTCACAAGAAGGGCAGAACCCGCCACGGCCCTAGGTAGTGTGCGGGCGCTGCGGCGGCAAGGGGCAAGTGGTAAGAGTTTTTGCCTTTACCGTCCTCGGGCTTGCATTTTGTTCCCTAATTGTTCACTTCTGGTGCCATGGTGGATGAGAATGATCTGGAGCGGTTTCAGCCTGGTCAGCGGCTGGCGCGCGGGGTGGCGCGCTATTTGCGCTCGCTTGGCTTTGTCTCGGTCGAGGAGTTCGTGCCCACACGCGGCCTGCGCGTTGATCTGATGGCGCTGGGCCCAAAGGGCGAGATCTGGGTGATCGAATGCAAATCCAGCCGCGCCGATTTCCAGTCAGACAGCAAATGGCAAGGGTATCTCGAGTGGTGTGACCGCTATTTCTGGGCGGTAGACACCGAGTTCCCTGTGGAGATCCTGCCGGATGAAACCGGTCTGATCATCGCCGATGCCTATTATGGCGAGATTGTGCGCATGGGGCCGGAAGAGAAGTTGGCCGCAGCCCGGCGCAAGAAGATGACGCACAAGCTGGCGATGGACGCCGCGCGGCGGCTGCAGGCGGTTCTCGACCCCAGAGTGTAGCAGATGTGATCCTCACATGCGCAGATCGACCGCTTGTTCTTGTTTCAGGATCTTGTCGACCTGACCGCTTGGCAGGGCCAGCGCGACAGTGCCTCCGTTTGCCAGACCTTTGACTGTGACCGAGCTACCATCGCCAAAATTGATGAGCAGGGCATCGTCCTTCTTTACGATGGTGGCGCTGGCGGCTTTTTCGCTGGAGACCATGAGGGCCAGATCTGCACCGTCCGAAAGGGTGACCACGTCATTGCCCTCGGCCGCGCCATCCTGCAGCGCCATGGTAAAGCTGCCTTTTGACAGCAGAACCGTATCGTCGCCTGTCCCGGCACCAAATGTGACATGCCCCTGCGCTGCCAAGGATAGCGTGTCATCGCCGCTGCCTGTGTGCAGGCGGGCGTACCGCGGGAAGTCCAGCCCGTCCCCGGATTGATCATTCAGCACCACATTGACCACATCATTGCCGTCGCCGGTTCTTACGCCGTCCAGAACAGTGGCGTTAAGGGTCAGAACATCGTCGCCCGATCCGGTATCCAGTCGTGACACGACCCCCGCGCGAATGGCCAGGCTGTCATTGCCATCGCCGGTGTTCACCTGATTGAGGTGGCGGGCCGAGATGCTGAGCGCGTCATCGCCCGTACCGGTATCGAGTCCCGTGATCGTTTCCGCATTCAGAGCGACCGCGTCATTACCGCCACCGGTCGAAATCTTGCGTATCGTCTGTGCTGAGATCGCCAAGGAATCGGCTGCGGAATAATTGGCATAATACGTGGTCATCCGCGCCCCGCCGGATTTGTAAACGACCAACTCGGTGCCTCGGTTTTGCCGGTCGGTATGCACGTCCTCGACCACATCGCCGGTCAGGGCTACGGCGTCCGATCCATCACCGGTTTCGATGCCCTTGATCACCCCGCCAGCATAGGACACGGCATCGTTGCCAGAGCCGGCGCCGAAGGTGTTTGGAGGGGGTGGAAAGAAGGCGTGAATATCGCCCTCGTCTGTGACCATCAAAAGCATGAGGTGGCTGCTCTGGCTGTTGTCCTGTTGCAGCGTGGCGAGGGCCTTTTGCATTTCTTTGGTTTTTAGCGCGAAGGCAATCGCGCGCGCATTGTCCTCCAAGCGTTTCATGTTGGCCTCCGCTTCCTTGCGCTGCTCTAGGCGTTCGGCGCGCTGCACCTTCTGGCTTTCTTCCAGAAGGGTTTTGGCGCTGGCCCCTTTGGTCCAATCGGTGGCTGTGGTTTCCGCAGTCGCCGCCAAATCCGGTGTGGTCGTGCCAGCATAAAGGCCGGTAAAGCTGTTGATGCCGAAAACGGAGTTCATAATCTGCGCCCCTCTAAATCCAAATGAATGGCCTTTAGGGTCGCGCTGGAGTCTCAAAAAGAAATTAATCGCGCTGAAGGAAGCAGTAACGTTTTTTTGTTTAGTCGCGAGGTTTCATAGCTACTTGGCGTTAAGTGGCTTGCGTAGCAGTAAAGTTTCCACGCTCGGGTGGGAACTCAGGCGCGGTATGTGACGCGCCGCTTCAGTTATCTGGCGGGCGCCTGCACGGACACAGCCGCCCGTCCGGGTGCCAAGGTTAGTCCGACAGGCTGCGGGCTGCCTGAGCGGCGGCGCGGATTTCGTCGGCGATTTCCTCGGCTTCTTCGGGGTCGAAATCCATCGGGATCTCAATATCGCCGGCTTCGATGAAAATGCGCACCATGCCGATATCGGTCGGGCCGATCTGCATGTTCGCTTCGATATCGCGTTCGCTGTTGATGCCCATCGTGACCTCCTGTGGGTGACCTTCTGCGGCGCATAAACGGCCTGAGGCATCCTGCTAGCCCGGAGCCTGTTGAAAGGCAAGCGGGCATCGTGGTCAGATAAGCCATGGAAAAAGTGACTTTGCGCCGATTCGAAGCCGAGGACAGCCCCTGGCTGGTGGAGCGGCACCAGACCCTTTACACGCAGGACGAAGGGTTCGACGACACATTTGGCCCGCTGGTGGCCGAGATCCTGCGGGATTTCTGCGCGGATCATGATCCGGAAAGGGAACGCGGCTGGATCGCAGAGGAAAACGGCCAGCGGCTTGGCTCGATCTTCTGCGTCCAGCTGAGCGATACCACCGCCAAGCTGCGCCTGTTCCTGCTGACGCCCGAGGCGCGCGGCAAGGGCATCGGCAAGCGCCTGCTGACCCAATGCATGCAGTTCGCGCGTGATGCGGGCTATCAGGATATGACGCTGTGGACCCATGAAAGCCACGAAGCAGCCTGCGCGCTTTATGCTGCATTCGGCTGGGAACTGGCCGACAGCAAACCGGTTTATTCCTTCGGACAGGATTTGATCGAACAAAGCTGGAAAACTGTGCTTTAACCCCCTTGCGCTCGGTATGTACCTAGGCTAAATCGCCCCCCAGTGCCGCCTTAGCTCAGTTGGTTAGAGCGCTGGATTGTGGATCCAGAGGTCCCCTGTTCAAGCCAGGGAGGCGGTACCATATTCTCCATTCGCACATAACCTATTGATCGCCATATATATGTTCAGGCGAATGGGCGACGCAGGACACCTGCGTTCGCCATGTCGCCGACAGGGGTGCCACAGGACTGCACGCATAGAGGTGCAGTGCCAAGCGGGCAGGGCCTGCTGTGTCCCAACAGAACCCGCTGCACTGATTATCCTGATTGACGATGTCGCTACGCGCGCGGTTATTCGGTGGGGGCCGTTGTGGTGGTTGTCGTCGTGGTGGTGCCGGTTTCGTCATCACCGGTCACGACTAGGAGAATCACACTGGTCAAAATCACCCCAGCGGCGG
This sequence comes from Pseudophaeobacter sp. 1A16562, assembly GCF_041008785.1. NCBI lineage: Bacteria > Pseudomonadati > Pseudomonadota > Alphaproteobacteria > Rhodobacterales > Roseobacteraceae > Pseudophaeobacter > Pseudophaeobacter sp. 1A16562. The sequence goes on from NZ_JAXGFT010000008.1 coordinate 139,717, forward strand.
CGGTGGGGCTTAGCCCGGTACCCTGCATCGCTTCGGGCAGCGTTTCGCTAACCGCTTGAGAGTTGGAGGCGCGGCAGGTGACCTTGAGCAGCCCGCCCGGCAGGTATTGCGCCGAGACCGGAACCCCTGCACCGCAGGCGGCGCGGCTCTTTGCTTCGTTGAGGGCTGCGCTTGCGCCCTGGGCTGCAAGCGGTCCGGGGGCGGCAAAAAGAATCAGGGCGGCTAGGGCGGTCAGAGAGCGGGGGGAAAACATGGAAGCCTCCGAAAAATCATTACGATACTCCCCTAGCAGCTTACAGACCTATGCCGCGCTTGCAACGACGGCGCGGGAATGGGACAGTTTCAACATGATTTCTGCCGATGCCCCGTTTGCGGGGCCGCCACCGGATGGTGGCTAGGGCATGTGGTATTGGTATCCGGAGTTCGAGTGACATGACGCAAAGTTTCCTAAGCAGATGTGCGGCGGCGTCCGCAGTGATGGCGCTGACGGCGGGGCCGGTTCTGGCGCAGTCAGCGCCAGTTCTTTACACGGTGATCGTTCCGGCGGGCGAGTTCGGCTCGGCGGCGTTCCTGCGTCAGTTGGTGACGAGCCTCTCCGCCGCCAAGGCCTTTTGCGCTGATATCGACGCCGCGGAATACCGTGTGGATTGTCTCGCGGAGCGTCTGGAAAGCGTTTCAGCGGAAATCCCGGAGGATTCGGATTACGAGGAAGTCCGCCAGGTTCTGCGGGACACCGCGCGGGATATTCACCGTCTGACCCGCAAAAACCGGGATTGGAAACAGAGCAATGCCTATGCCTCGCGCAAGACGTCGTCCACGGACCGGACCACGCGTCCGCTGACGCCGGTCAATCCGGCACGGGCGGCGCAGGTCAATCAGCAGGCCAGCGCCATTCTGGATCAGGCGCAGACGGTCCTGTTGCGCAGCGCCGAAGCGGCAGAAGAGCGGCGTTCGCAATATGTGCAGATTGCTGAGGCGCTGGGATCGAACAAGGTGCTGCTGCGTTCCTGATGCAGTCCGCCCGCCTTGCTGTGCCGGGGGGGGCTATTTCAGCTCGATTTCCTGCCGGACCGCACTGGTTTCGGGATCCAGAATCAGGATGCGCTGATCCTGGGTCACCACCGCCACCCAGCCGGTGCCAAAGGTGACAGCCTCGGCCGTGACGCCGTCGGGCAGGGTGATGCTGTTCGGCAGTGAAGGCCCGTCTGCAGACAGACGGATGACAAGCAGCGAGATAACCACTACAAGCCCGCCAATCATGACCACGGTCAGCGTGGTCACCAGTCGGCGCAGGAACTTCAGCTGCGGCGGCTCTTCTTGCAATTCGGGTTTGGAAGGATCTGTCATGGAGCGCCGCCGGATAGAATTCGTCATCGCGGAAAATCCGCCTAAACGGCTTGATAAAGCGGTTTCGCGTGATGTGCCAGAGGAGGCAACCCTATCGCGGACCCGTCTGGCACGGCTGATTGACGAGGGCGCGCTGTCCGTTGACGGGCAAGTGGTGCGCGATCCCAAGGCGCGGGTCGAGGCAGGGGCGGTGATCGCGGTTACCGTCGAGGAAGCCAGTGACAGCCATATTGGCCCCGAGGATATCCCGCTGGATGTGGTGTTCGAGGATGACGATCTGATCGTCGTCAACAAACCGGCGGGCATGGTGGTGCATCCTGCGCCGGGCACGCCTTCGGGCACGCTGGTCAACGCGCTAATGCATCATTGCGGCGATAACCTCTCGGGTGTCGGTGGGGTGAAGCGCCCCGGTATCGTGCATCGCATCGACAAGGAAACCTCGGGTCTTCTGGTGGTGGCGAAATCCGATGTTGCGCATCAGGGGCTTGCGGCGCAGTTCGAACGTCACACGGTCGAACGCTATTACCGCGCGGTCTGCTATGGAGTGCCCGATGCCAACGATCCCCGACTGCGCGGTGTCAAAGGCGCCAGTTTCGAGAGCGGCAACATCCTGAAGCTGACCACCCAACTGGCTCGCCACAAGACCGACCGACAGCGTCAGGCGGTGCTGTTTCAGGGCGGCCGCCACGCGGTGACCCGTGCGCGCATCGTGGAGCCTTTTGGCAATCCGCCGGTGGCGGCGCTGATCGAATGCTGGCTGGAAACCGGCCGGACCCATCAGATCCGGGTGCATATGGCCCATGCAGGTCATGGGCTGATCGGTGATCCGACCTATGGTGGCAAACGCAAGCTGCCGGTTAAGGCGCTGAGCGAAAAGGCGCTTGCGGCGGTTCAGGCCTTTCCGCGGCAGGCACTGCATGCGGCGGTTCTGGGCTTTACCCATCCGGTCAGCGGTGAAACGGTACGGTTCGAGGCGCCCTTGCCGCAGGATATGCAGGACCTTCTGGAGGCGCTGCGCGGCGCAAAAGGGTGAGCCATGGGCCGCCGATAGAGGCCTGTGATCAAGATTACAGACCGTGATCGCGGGTTCGGTATAAGGTGTGATTATCGGTAGGACTTGAAACGGAAGAACCTCTTCCCCATATTCGTCCTACAACAACGCTGATGTTAAGTCCTTAAACATTGGGAGGGACAGACCGAATGGCGAATTATGCAAACCTGCCTGCACCGACACCGGAAGGTGGCCTGAACCGTTATATGCAGGAAATCCGGAAGTTCCCGCTGCTGGAGCCGGAAGAAGAATACATGCTGGCCAAGCGGTGGGTCGAAGAGCAGGACACCAAGGCGGCGCATAAGATGGTCACCTCCCACCTGCGGCTGGCGGCCAAGATCGCCATGGGATACCGCGGTTACGGTCTGCCCCAGGCCGAGGTGATCTCGGAGGCGAACGTCGGTCTGATGCAGGCGGTGAAACGCTTTGATCCTGAAAAAGGTTTCCGTCTGGCGACCTATGCCATGTGGTGGATCCGCGCCTCGATCCAGGAATATATCCTGCGGTCCTGGAGCCTTGTGAAACTGGGCACCACCTCGGGCCAGAAGAAACTGTTCTTCAACCTGCGCAAGGCCAAGGCCCGTATCGGTGCCCTGGAAGAGGGCGATCTGCGTCCGGAAAACGTCAAGAAGATCGCGACCGATCTGGGCGTGACCGAAGCCGAAGTAATCTCGATGAACCGCCGCATGTCCGGTGGCGACGCGTCGCTCAATGCCACTGTCGGCAGCGAGGGCGAGGGCACCATGCAGTGGCAGGACTGGCTGGAAGACGAAGATGCCGACCAGGCGGGCGATTACGAGGCACGGGACGAGCTGGAAGCACGCCGCGAATTGCTGGCGCAGGCGCTTGATGTGCTGAATGACCGGGAAAAGGATATCCTGACCCAGCGCCGTCTTGCGGACAAACCGGTGACTCTGGAAGAGCTGAGCACCCAGTATGACGTGAGCCGAGAGCGTATCCGTCAGATCGAAGTGCGTGCGTTCGAAAAGCTGCAAAACAAGATGCGGGCTTTGGCGTCGGAAAAAGGCATGCTGACCAGCGCCTGAAGACAGGCTGCAAATGGACGGCAAAGAAATGCAAAAGGGTTGCCCTGCGGGCAGCCCTTTTTTCTTTCGGTCACGGATTGGGATGCGGGCGAAAACGCATTGGATGCCGACGTTGCTGAGGCGTCTTGGCGCTGTCAGATCGACCCGAGATAATACCCGATAGCCTCTGCCAGTTCAGTTTCCTCATAGCCAAAATGGGAACGCACAATCTCTTCCAGTTTTCTGAATGTCGCAGCGGCCTGAGCGAAGTTTGCATCGCTGGGATTTTCGGCCAGCGTATGCGCTGCACGACCGAGGCGGATGATCAGCTCATGAACCACCTCGTGTTCTGCCTTCAACTTGGCGATGACTTCGCGGAACTTTCCACCGCCCGCAGCCTCGATCCGGGGGAACATGTCAGCGCCTTCGATATCGTGGTGCAACTTAAGCACCTGGCACTCGCGCCCGCAAAGCGATCCGAACGCCCGGAAATTCTCAGCCATGTCGAGTGAAAGCACGATCTGCTTCAGGTGCTCAGGCGGGGTGTCCCGCGCCTCGATCCGGGTCAGGACCGCAGCGATCTGGGCTATCTCCATCAGGTAATGACGATGGATTGCTGCCAGTTGTCGTCCTTGGTGACGGTGAGCGTCCGTTGCTTCCGGCACCAGCGGTGCTTTGGGGCGGGCAGCCTCGTCGAGGCTGAGTTCATCCAGAGTTTGGGTTGAAAGATCGGTCATGATGGACATGAATAGCCTTGCTCAGGCTAAGTCAAGGACGTCTGCTTTTTGGTTCAGGGCGGCCGTTCATGTTGCGACGGTGTGGGAGTAGACTGATGCATCTGGGTGCAAAACGCGCAGGCTTTGGACGAGTACATGCCTGTAGCGTCCAAGCATAGGCCGGTCAGCGAAAGGCTGGCGCGGTGGCTGGCAAGCTGAAAGACCTTTTGGGGGCGACCTGATCAACGGCTGGCGGAAGGCTGACAAGGATGATCGAGCTGCGCTGGCGAAGTGCTGGCGTTGTGTGGCTGGCTGGAAATCAGGGGGCTGGCGGTGCTGGCTGTCTGGCTGGGACCCGGTAGGGTGTCCTCGCTGGAGTGCTAGCTTTGCGTGCTGCCGTTGATTCTGGCTTGCTGCAGATCTGGAAACCTCGATAGGCAATAGCGAAGAGTGGGTCAAGAAAAATGTGCAAATTCAAATACTTGATAAGTTTAGTCGGGATTTGCTCGCGGGTGCGGTGGCAGACTAAATCCGCGAGATAGATCTGCAGGCTAGAACGGGAAACGCCGCCCCGGCGAGGGGGCGGCGCGATGCAAAGTTGTTTTTTCCGGCGCAGCGGTGGATCAGTCCAGCCGGGCCCGGATCACCCGTAGCATGTTTTCCCCGGCGACCTTGCGGATCTGTTCGGGCGTCAGCCCTGCCTCCAGCATGGCATGGGTGAGGGCGGCAAGTTCCGAGGTGTCGAAGGTGGTCTCGACCGAGCCGTCGAAATCCGACCCCAGCGCGACGTGATCCTCTCCCACGACCTCGATCCCGACCTTCACCGCGGCGGCGACGCCCGCAGGGCTGTCATCGCAGATCGCATCCTTCCAGTAGCCGATACCGATGACCCCGCCCTTCGCCGCGATCTCCCGCATCAGATCGTCCTGGAAATTCCGTTTGACGGGGCAGGCCTTGTGAATGCCGCCATGGGAGACGACCAGTGGAATATCGGTCATCTCAAGAACATCACGCGCCACCTGTGGACTGGAATGGGCGAGATCAAGGATCAGCCCCCGGTCCACCACGGCTTGTACAACCGAGCGTCCGAAATCTGTTAGCCCGGCATTGCTGGCGCCGTGCAGCGATCCGCCGAGCGCGTTGTCGAAAAAGTGCTGCAAGGCCACCAGCCGGTACCCGGCATCCTGCAAGCCCTGCAGGTTGTCGAGGTTTCCTTCCAGCGGATGCGCGCCTTCGATACCAAGAATCCCGCCGACCACGGCCTCGCCCGACAGCTTGCGCTCCAGCAGCGCATCAAGGTCGGCTTCGGATTTGATGATATGCAGTTTGCCGTCCGACTTTTCTTCAAACCCGTGCAGTTTTTCCGCCTGATAGACGGCGCGTTCATACAGCGAGCCCCAGGTGCGCATGGGCCACATCTGTGCCACTGCCAAGAGGGTAATATTGTCCATCGCGTCGGTTTCATTGTGGTCATAGTTCTGACCGGCGGGGGATTTTGTTACGGCGGTGAAAACCTGCAAGGCCACGTTGCCTTCGATCAGGCGGGGGATGTCGACCTGACCCCGGTTGCCACGCTTTGTGAGGTCGCGTTTCCACAGCAGGGGATCGGCATGCAGATCGCCGATCAGCAGCGTCTTGTGCAGCTCGGCCGCTTCGGCGCTGACGGGGTAGGGATCGTGCTCGGCCACTACGTTGCGGCCATTTTCGATATAGCCCGGCACAAAGATCAGTACGCCGATCACCACCACGACCAGCAGGACCACCAGCCGTCCCAGCCATTTTGCAAGTTTTCGCATGAAATACCCTCCCCAAAATCTGCTCAAAGAAACTGCTGGCAGGCTACTGCGGACAGGGCAGGGCGCAAGGAAAACGTCGGGGCAGCCGCCCGGCTTGCCCCGCGCGGTCTGGGCGCCTAGGCTGCGGGTCTTCGCATCAGGACGCAGGAGGGCGTGATATGGCAGGCGGATGGGCGCGCGACGGCGCGGTGAGCGAGCAGATCGAAGCCTCGATCAGCGATGAGCTGGCGCGGATGAAAGCGCAGCAACAGCCCGTCGGCGAAAGTCTGACCCATTGCGCGGATTGTGAAGAAGAGATTCCCGAAAAACGCCGCCTGGCCCGCCCGGGTGTGAAGCTATGCATCGATTGTCAGGAAGAGCGCGACGGAGCAAAGGCGCAGCGCGGCGGCATCAACCGGCGCGGATCGAAGGACAGTCAGTTGAAGTGAGCGCCGTAGGACATGGCTGCTATGAGCCCATATTGACGACTGCTTGTTGGCGAAGCATTGTCGCCGGTCAAAGCCGAGGAGGTGAGGCGTTGGGATGAAACTGGTGGTTCGATACCTTCTTGTCTTTGCAATCCCTCTGCTGGCTTCCTTGCTCTTGTTCTATGGCAGTCTTCCTCTCAGAACAGAGGCCCATCAGATCTCCAACGAATGGTTAAACCTTGCGCTGTCCTCAAACGTTCGGGACAAGGGCGCTGCCTTCGCAACCCTCGGTAATGACGAACATGCTAGAATTTTCAGGAGGATAGAATATCTGGCTATTTTCACCGTCTTGCTCACCAGCCTTGTTTGCGCCTTGATCATCCCGCCTGATCTTTCTTTTGAACGGAATCTGAACTTGCTTACGGCGATGGTCGTAGGGCTTTGTGCTGCAGAATTCGTAATCGGTTTCGGGCTTCTGAACTGGAGGGAATTTGGAAAGGCCGCGGCAGCCGGATCGGTTCTCGCGGGTTCAGTAGTCTGGCTGCGGAGTGCCGTCATGCGTGGGCAGACCAGCTGACACGGACGGCGGCTTCGTCCCGCACAGCGGACTATCAGGCGGGCGCTGGGCACCCGCCTGACGCGATGGATCAATCCTCCATCGCCTCCAGCTCGTCGATCATGCCGGAAATCATCGAAAGACCCTTGTCCCAGAACTTGGGATCCGAGGCATCAAGGCCGAAGGGTGCTAGAAGCTCCTTGTGGTGCTTGGAACCACCCGCCTTCAGCATGTCGAAATACTTCTCCTGGAAGCCCTCGGGGTTTTCCTCGTAGACCGAGTAGAGCGCGTTCACCAGCCCGTCGCCGAATGCATAGGCGTAGACGTAGAAGGGCGAGTGGACGAAATGCGGGATATAGGCCCAGAAGGTCTCGTACCCTTCCATGAAATCAAAGGCTTCGCCCAGGGATTCGGCCTGCACCGACATCCAGAGCGCGTTAATGTCATCGGGCGTCAGCTCTCCGCCGCGGCGCGCCTCGTGCAGTTTGCACTCAAAATCATAAAAGGCGATCTGGCGCACGACCGTGTTGATCATGTCCTCGACCTTGCCCGCCAGCAGCACGCGGCGTTCATTCTGGTCCTTGGCCTTTTCCAGCATCTTGCGGAAGGTCAGCATCTCGCCGAACACGGACGCGGTTTCCGCCAGGGTCAGCGGGGTGGAAGAGAGCATTTCGCCCTGACCGGCGGCCAGCACCTGGTGCACGCCGTGACCCAGCTCATGCGCGAGGGTCATCACGTCGCGCGGTTTGCCGAGATAGTTCAGCATCACATAGGGGTGCACATCGGTGACAGTGGGGTGGGCAAAGGCGCCCGGCGCCTTGCCGGGTTTCACGCCCGCATCGATCCAGCCCTTGTTGAAGAAGGGATCGGCGATTTCGGCCATGCGCGGATCAAAGGCGCCATAGGCCTCCATCACGATGTCGCGGGCCTCGTCCCAGCCGACGGTGCGGGAGACTTCCATCGGCAGCGGCGCGTTGCGGTCCCAGACCTCCATACGGTCAAGACCCAGCCATTTGCGCTTCAGCTCGTAATAGCGGTGCGACAGCTTGGGGTAGGCGGCCACGACGGCTTCGCGCAGGGCCTCGACAACTTCGGGTTCGACATCATTGGCCAGATGGCGGCCCATCTGCGCCGAGGGCATGCCGCGCCAGCGGTCGACGATTTCCTTTTCCTTGGCTTGCGTGTTGTGGACGCGGGCAAAGATCTTGATGTTCTCGGCAAAGACCCGCGCCAGTTCGCGTGCCGCGGCTTCGCGTTTGCTGCGGTCTTGGTCGGTCAGGAAGTTCAGCGTGCCTTCGATGTTCATCTCTTCACCGTCTACGGTGAAGGTCAGACCGGCGATGGTCTCATCAAACAACTTCTCCCAGGCGTCGCCGACCACGCCCAGATCGTGCAGGAATTTTTCCAGCTCATCCGACAGCTGGTACGGCTTCATCGCGCGGATGCGGCGGAAGACGGGTTCATAGCGTGCGAGATCCGCATTGGCGGCAAACAGCGCCTTCAGCTTGTCATCTTCGATACGGTTGATCTCGAGCGTGAAGAAGACCAGCGGCGTGGTGAAGACGGTGACCTTTTCCTGGCAATCCGACAGGAATTTGGCGCGGTCTGCATCGGTGGTCAGCTGGTAATAACGCAGGCCCGCATAGGACATCAGGCGCCCGGCGATGGCGTTGATCTTTTCGTTGCGCAGCACGCAGTCCAGCAGACCCGCCGCATCAAGATCGGCCAGCTTGCCTTCGTAATCGGCGGCAAAGGCGCTGCATTCCTGCTCCAGCCAATCCAGATCGCGTGCCAGTTCGGGGGCGTCATCAGCGGTGTAAAGATCGGTCAGATCCCATTCGGGCAGATTGCCGAAGGCGTCAGAGCCTCCACCGGCATTGGCGTCACGAACGGGGAAAGGCAGTTGAAACATGGGGCCTCCTTGAAGCGTCATGTGAAAAGATGAGGCACAGCCGCGCCGTGCCATTCGATTGACATCTAAGCAGCGGCGCGGGGGATCACAAGCGATCAGCGGCGCCGCCCATCAGCCGGGGCGTTCAGCCCCGGTATTGGTCAAAGAGGGCGCACATGCGGTCAAAGGTGTGCTGGCGGATGGCTGGACCTTCCATCACCACCTCGTGCTGGGCGCCCTGAACCAGATCCAGCTCGCCGCCGGGCCAGCGCTGCATGCGGTCCTTGATGGCGTCAGTATTTACGATCTGCTCGTCGCTGCCGAGGAAGGTGATGCAGGGTAGCGCCGGAGAGGGGCGCTGGGCCAGGGCGGCGCATTCCTGCAGTCCTTCGCTCAGCCAATGTACGGTTGGCCCGCCCAGTGTCAGATCCGGCTGGGCCTCCAGCTGTTCCTGCATGAACCGGTACATATCCGCGTCATTGGTCAGAGTGTTGCCTTCGTAGGGGGCGGATTGCACGTAATGCCCCTTGGTCGTGGTGGGCGCGCGCATTGCGCTGAAACCCAGATGTGGCGCCAAAGCGCCTAAGATGCGTGCGACGGGGCGCATGGCGGCGGGGATCTGGATCCCCCACATTGGCCCGGTGAAGGCGCAGGCCTTGACCGGCAACCCTTCGATCAGGGCGCGCAGCCCGATGGCGCCGCCCATGGAGTGAGCCAGCAGGAACCAGGGCTTCGGCAGGTCAAGCTGCTGCGCCAGTTGCACCACGGCGGCGACGTCCTGCTGAAAGTCGGGGAAATGCTGAACATGGCCAAGACGCCGGTCGTCCAGCATCCGGTCGGCCAGCCCCTGTCCGCGCCAGTCCACGGCCAGCGTCGCAAAGCCGCGCCGACCCAGATCGATGGCTGCAGGGCCGTATTTTTCGATATATTCGGTGCGTCCGGGAAAGATCAGCACCGTGCCCTTGATCGCCTCGCGCGGCAGACCGTCGGGCAGCCAATGGCCCACGCGGATGCGCAGGCCATCTTTGGTGGTCACCCAATGGGCTTCTCCCCCTTCCGGACCATCGGCGATATCGCGAAAATACGGGGCAGGGGTCAGATCCATAGGGCGGGTCTCCATCATTCAGGTCGGTGTGGTCAGGCGAGGGCCGAGGCCAGTTTCATCGCAGTGCCCATGTCGCCGTCAACGCTCAGTTTGCCGGTCATGAAGGCGCTGGTGGGGTTAAGTTCACCGGACAGGATCGCCTCAAAGGTTTCGGCATCGGCGGACATGGTGACATCGGTTTCTTCGTCGCTGATCCGTGCACCGTCGCTGTCCAGCACGATCGCGCCCATGTCTTCGATCTGGAACTTGGCGCTGCCGTCAAAACCGGCGGCATCTAGTTTTTCATTCAGGGCTGCGGCGGCTTGTGTCAGGGTGTCGCTCATCGGGTCTTCCTCGCTCATTTGCAGGGGCATCGCACTTTTATGTGAAGCTTTCGTCTACGGCACTGGAAAATGCGATGCACGGGGTTACACTGAGGGTCATCATGGTTGCAAATGTTCCGAACCTCAAAGCTATCGTGGCGGCAACGGCGCTGACAGTCACGTTTTCCCTGCCTTCGGCGGTTCTGGCACAGGTCGGAACCGGTGCCCCGGATGAGGCGACGCTACTGGCAGAGCTGTCGGTGGCGGATCCCACCGATGCCGCTGCCATCGATCGTGAGCTGCAGGCGCTGTGGCGCAAAAGCGGCTCGCCTGCGATGGATCTGCTGCTGACGCGCGGCGTCCGGGCGCTGGAGCGGGGCGACACGCAAGAGGCAATCGAGCATCTGACCGCGCTGACCGATCACGCGCCGGGATTTGCGCGTGGCTGGTACGAGCGGGCGCGCGCCTATTTCGTCATCGGCCTTTATGGTCCCTCGGTGGCGGATCTGGAGCATGCCCTGGCGCTGAACCCCAATAATTACGATGCGATCTACGCGCTGGGCACCATCTTTGAACAGTTCCGCGACCCCCAGAACGCCTATGCCGCCTATTTGCGCGCCAAGGCTATACATCCGACGCATCAGGAAGTAACCAAGGCGCTCGACCGATTGGCGCCCTTGGTCGAGGGCAAGGAACTCTAGGCCCCGACCGGGGCAGGGGCGGTGCTATGGCAAACGCATCACGGGTGACGGCGGTCCTGGGACCGACCAACACCGGCAAAACCCATTACGCAATCGACAGGATGCTGGGGTATCGGACGGGGATCATGGGATTCCCGCTGCGGCTGCTTGCGCGCGAGGTCTATGACAAGATCGTCGCGGCGCGCGGCCCCTCTGTGGTGGCGCTGCTGACCGGTGAAGAGCGGATCGTGCCGCCGCGCGCGCAATACTGGATTTGCACCGTTGAGGCGATGCCAGAGGGGATGGGCTGTGACTTCCTCGCCATCGACGAAATCCAGCTTTGCGCCGATCCGGAACGAGGCCATGTCTTTACCGACCGGCTGCTGCGGGCGCGGGGCACCCATGAGACGCTGTTTCTGGGCGCCGACACCATGCGCGGGCCGATTCAGGCGCTGGTGCCGGGGGTGGAGTTCGTGCGCCGCGAACGGATGTCCGATCTGGTCTATGCCGGATCGAAGAAAATCAGCCGGATGCCGCCGCGCACCGCTATTGTCGGATTCTCGGTCGATAACGTTTATGCAATCGCCGAGCTGATCCGCCGTCAAAAGGGCGGCGCCGCGGTGGTGATGGGGGCGCTGTCCCCGCGCACCCGTAACGCGCAGGTGGCGCTCTATCAGAATGGAGAGGTCGACTACCTGGTGGCTACCGATGCCATCGGCATGGGGCTGAACCTTGATATCGACCATGTCGCCTTTGCCTCGACCTCCAAATTCGATGGCCGCCGCATGCGGCCGCTGGCAGCAAACGAGCTGGCCCAGATCGCAGGCCGCGCCGGGCGCGGGATGAGCCACGGTTCCTTCGGGGTGACCGGCGATGCCCGCCCGCTGGATGAAGGCACGGCGCAGGCGATCATGGAGCACCGTTTCACGCCGCTGAAAAAGCTGAACTGGCGCTCCTCCGCGCTGCAATTCGGTACTGTCGAGGCGCTGATCCGCTCGCTTGAGGCAGCGCCGCAGGATGAATTCCTGATGAAGGCGCGCGAGGCCGATGACCTTGGCGCGCTGAAAGCATTGTCGCAGGATCCCGATATTCTGGCCCGGACCACCAATGCGCCTTCGGTGCGGCTGTTGTGGGATGTCTGCCGAATTCCCGATTTCCGTGGTATAAGCCATGCCGAACATGCGTCGCTGTTGCGGGGGATCTTCAATCACCTGCATGGCGGCGGCGTCGTGCCCGACGATTGGCTGGCCCGGCAGATAAAGCGGATCGACCGGACGGACGGAAATATCGATGCCTTGTCCAAACGGTTGGCATTTATCCGCACATGGACCTATGTGGCACAAAGGAAAGGCTGGCTGCGTGACGAAATCCATTGGCGGAATGAGACTCGCGCTGTAGAAGACAGGTTGTCGGACGCATTGCACGAACGTCTGACTGAAAAATTTGTGGACCGGCGCACATCCGTGCTCTTGCGCCGGCTCAAGCAGAAGGAGGCCCTTTTGGCCGAAGTGAATGACAAGGGTGAAGTGACCGTCGAAGGCGAATTCGTCGGACGGCTCGAAGGGTTCCGGTTCTCGCCTGACAAGGGCGCAGAAGGTGCTGAAGCGAAGGCGTTGAAATCCGCGTCTTTGCAGGCACTCGCTCCGCATTTTCATCTGCGGGCAGACCGGTTCTACAATGCGCCCGATACCGAAATTGATTTTACCGAACAGGGTGGCCTCATGTGGGGCGATAGCGCCATCGGCAAATTGGTCGCCGGTGCAGATCCGCTGACCCCTGGCGTGCAGGTCTTTGTCGACGATGCAGCCGGGACCGAGGTTGCGCAAAAGGTCGAACGCCGCCTGCAGCATTTCATCTCCCGCAAGGTCCAGTCGCTGTTTGAACCGCTGTTGAACCTGCAAAAGGACGAGGAACTGAACGGGCTGGCCCGTGGTTTTGCCTTCCGCATGGTCGAGGCGCTGGGACTGCTGCCCCGCCACACCGTCGCGCAGGAGGTCAAGGATCTGGACCAGGACGCCCGTGGCGCGCTGCGCAAGCACGGTGTGCGGTTCGGTCAGTTCACCATCTTCATGCCGCTGCTGCTGAAACCGGCGCCGACGCGTCTGCGTCTGGTGCTGTGGTCGCTGGCAAACGGGCTGCAGGACTTCCCCGAGGCACCGCCGCCGGGTCTGGTGACCGTGCCCGCGCTGAAAGACGCACCGCAGGGCTATGACACCATGTCCGGCTACCGCGAAGCGGGCGAGCGGATGATCCGCATCGATATGCTGGAACGGCTGGCCGACATGCTGCGCGCCGAAGACAGCCGCGGTGGTTTCGAAGCCAAGCCCGACATGCTGTCGATCACCGGCATGACGCTGGAGCAATTCGCGGACCTGATGCAGGGCCTTGGCTATCGCGCCGAAAAGGGTGAACGCGAAAAGGTCAAACCGGCGGATGCAGTTGTCGCTGAAACCGGCACGCCCGCGGCGGGCCAGCCTGTCATGGATGCCGCAGCGGACGCGGAAAACACCCCGGCCGCTGCGCCTGCGGGTGAGGGCGATGCGCCTGCCGCAGATGTGGTGCCTGAAGCCGCCGCCATCGCCGACGAAGGTGTGGCGCCGGTTGCGGAAACCGGTTCGGATGCTACAGCGGAAGAACCCGTGCCTGAGGTCGCCGAGAATGAAACCCCGGTGGGTGAAGCGGCAGACGCCTCTGTTGAGGCGCCTGAAGTCGAGATCTTCTATACTTTCACCTGGGGCGGTCGTGCCCGTCAGGGCGGCAACCGCGGTCAGCGCCGTGGCCAGCAAGGTCAAGACGCCCGTGGCAATGCCGGTGGCGGCAAGGGCAAACCCCGCGGTGCCAAAGGCGGCGCTGGTGGCGGCAAACCCGGTGGCAAGAAAGGCGGACGTCCTCAGCAGCAGGGCGGCAAGACCTATTCTGCCCGCCCGCCGAAGAAAGAAAAGAAGATCGATCCCGACAACCCCTTCGCCGCGGCGCTGATGGGGCTGAAACAGGGCGACTGATCCGGCCATGCAGGAGGGCGCGGCAAAGATCCGTATCGATAAATGGCTGTGGCATGCGCGGTTTTTCAAAACCCGCAGCCTGGCCGCGAAACAGGTCAGCGCCGGTCACGTCCGCCTGAATGCCGACAAGATCTCGAAACCGGCTCAGAACGTCACCCCGGGTGACGTTCTGACCTTTCCGCAGGGGCGGCAGATTCGGGTTGTCCGTGTCGAAGCCATCGGCGAACGGCGCGGACCGGCGCCTGAAGCACAAACCCTGTATTTCGACATGACCGAAAAACAGGAAAGCGTTCCGGCCAATCCGCGCTTTGAGGGAAAGGGCCGCCCTGATAAGAAATCTCGCAGGGCGCTTGATCTTACCCGCAGGGGCGACATCCATTGACATCTTGAAGATGGCGCCGCTCTGGATTAGCTAGACGCCAAACAGAAAACGGGACCTGGCACTATGACCTATGTCGTTACGGAAAACTGCATCGCCTGCAAATACACCGATTGTGTTGAGGTCTGCCCTGTAGACTGTTTCTACGAAGGCGAGAACACGCTAGTCATCCACCCGGATGAATGCATTGACTGCGGTGTCTGTGAACCGGAATGCCCCGCCGACGCGATCCGCCCGGATACCGAGCCGGACATGGACAAATGGGTTGAGTTCAACCGCAAGTATTCCGAGATGTGGCCGGTGATCGTCTCCAAGAAAGACCCGATGCCCGGCGCAGAAGACCGCGACGGTGAAGAGGGCAAGATGGAGAAATACTTCTCCGAAGCTCCTGGCGAGGGCGGCTGAGCCCCAGGGCGCGGCCCGCTGACCACCCAGATCGCATGCGATTCGCAGGCTTTTACCTGGCTGTGAGGGGCAGGGCCTTTAAAGGGCATAATCGGCGCTGAAACGCCTATATCACGCAGGTGTTTGGCGGGCGTTTTGGGTGTGACTTCCGAATACCCCGATTTTGTGGTATTATCTCTCTCCGAGATGAACAGAACACGAGATGTTGCCCGACTGTTTGAATGCCTATTCACACTCTACGGGCATATTTTCTGCGACTATCGCGTGGCGCGCGGATCACTGCAAGTGACCCGGTGACCACTCTTTGTCGTTGTCGTGCCGGAACATGCATCCGGCTTATTGCGAGGAAAGACCTGTATGACAAAATCGAAGAAGCTCGAATTCCGCCCCAATGAGTATGTGGTTTACCCGGCGCATGGTGTCGGCCAGATCATCTCGATCGAGGAGCAGGAAGTGGCCGGCTTTGCGCTGGAGCTTTTCGTAATCACCTTTGAAAAGGACAAGATGACCCTGCGGGTGCCGACCAACAAGGCGGTCGAAGTGGGCATGCGCTCGCTTAGCTCTCCCGATGTGATCAACCAGGCCATGAAGACCCTCAAGGGCAAGGCCAAGGTCAAGCGGGCCATGTGGTCCCGCCGCGCGCAGGAATACGAACAGAAGATCAACTCCGGCGATCTGATCGCCATCGCCGAAGTGGTCCGCGACCTGCACCGCACCGACGATCAGCGCGAGCAAAGCTATTCCGAGCGTCAGCTGTACGAGGCTGCGCTGGAGCGTCTGACCCGCGAAGTGGCTGCCGTTGCCGATGGTGACGAAATCTCGGCCGCCAAACAGGTGGATGAGGTTCTGACCTCACGCGCTGCTGCGGCCTGAGGCTGCCGGAAACAGCCGGACACCGAAAGACACATGCAAAAACAAAGGGCCGCGCCGGGTTGCGCGGCCCTTTGTTTTTCCGGATGTTCTGTTGAGCCGGGATTGGGGTAGAGCAGGGGCACAGCGGGCATGCAGAACCTGAAGAAACGCATCAACACCCTTTACGAGGGCGCCTCGCCCGGTGCGGTGCGGTTCCGCTATGGCATCATTATCTTTGATGCGCTGTCGATCCTGTTCTTCATTGCCACGGCGCATGTCGATCATGGTCCGATGCTGATCGCGATCAGCCAGCTGCTCGGCGTTATCATTGGGCTGGATCTGGCGGCGCGGCTGTGGATCGCCCGTAACCGCAAGGCCTTCCTGTGGCAGATCTATACGCTGGCCGATGTGACGGTGATCGTGACCCTGCTGCTGGATCCGTTGTTCTCCGGCAGCCTGGCTTTTTTGCGGATCCTGCGGGCGCTGCGGCTTATCCATTCCTACCATCTGCTCCGCGACCTGCGCCGCGACAGCGAATTCTTCCGCCGTAACGAGGATGCGCTTCTGGCCGGGGTCAACCTCTTCGTGTTCATCTTTGCCACCGCCATGGCGGTGCTGATCTTCTTTATCGATGAGACCCAGACCCAGTCGCCCTATGTGGATGCGCTCTATTTCACCGTTGCGACGCTGACCACCACCGGGTTTGGCGATATCACCATGGCCTCTCCGGCGGGCAAGATGTTTTCGGTTTTTGTCATGGTGGTCGGGGTGGCGCTGTTCGTGCGGCTGGCGCAGGCGATCTTTCAGCCGCAGAAGGTGCGTTATACCTGTCCTACCTGTGGCCTGACGCGGCACGATATCGACGCGGTCCATTGCAAGCATTGCGGCGAACAGCTGAAGATCCTGACCACTGGCGTCGAGTGACCCCTCAGAGCGCCAGCAAGACCAGCAGGCCCGTAAGCTCGCACAGTTGCTGGGTCGCGCCCAGAATATCGCCGGTCTGACCGCCGATCTTGGCCCGCGACAGCGCGCCAAGACCTGCCGTGACCAGCGCCATGATCACGGCCGCGGCCAAGAGCTGCGACAAGGCGATGAATGGCAGCGCCAGACCCAGTGCCAGAACCCCGCCCAGCACAACGGGCAGGGCGCGGGGGCGTCCGACGCTGCGGGACAGGCCATCGGCGCGCGCATGGGGCAGGGCGTACATCAGAACTGGCATGGCAGCCCGGCTGAGCATGGCCAGCGCCAGCAGCGGCCAGGGGCCTGCGGTCTCCAAAAGGGCGGCCAGCGCCACCCAGCGCAGCCCCAGCCCGAGGATCAGCGCCAGCACCCCATAGGTTCCGATCTGGCTGTCCTTCATGATCTCCAGCCGACGCGCAGGCTCGAACCCGCCCCACAGCCCATCGGCGGTGTCGGCTAGGCCATCCTCGTGCATGGCGCCGGTCAGCAGGATCTGCACCGCCAAGGCCAGTCCGGCGGCAACCAACGGCGGCAGGCCAAGCGTGAGGGCCAGGCTGGCCGCAATCGCGGCGGGCAAGGCGACGGTCACGCCCACCAGCGGAAAGGCCCAGACCGCTGCCGATTGCCGTTTGAACGTCTCTGCCGACAGGTGCGGCAGGGGCAGGCGGGTCAGCAGAACCAGCGCCAGGGGAATGTCGGCTGCGCGGATGTCGGTTTTTCGCATTTGCGGGCCTCTTGCGGGACTTGCAGCGGGGGGGCGAGCGGTTAAACAGGTGCCCAATCGCTTTACCCGCGTCCCGTAACCCTATGCAACGAGGCTGATCCATGCTGCCCCAGATATCTTCTCTTGATGACTTTCGTGCCCAGCTTGGTGCGGCACCGGCAGCAGATGCCTCCGCAACGCAGGGCGCCGAGGCGCGCAATGGGCAGCTGACCAAACCACCCGGGGCACTGGGTCGGCTGGAGGACCTCGCGATCTGGTATGCGGGCTGGCGCGGCAGCGACCGACCAGCCATTACCGCGCCGCAGGTGATCGTCTTTGCCGGTAATCACGGCGTGACGGCGCAGGGTGTGTCGGCCTTTCCGGCCGAGGTGACCGCCCAGATGGTTCTGAATTTCGAACATGGCGGGGCGGCGATCAATCAGCTCGCCGAATTCGCCGGCGCGCGCATGGATGTGCATGCGCTGGACCTTGACCGGCCAACGCAGGATTTCACCAAGGCCCCCGCGATGAGCGAGGCTGAGCTGCTCAGCGCCTTGCAGGCAGGTTGGGAGGCGGTGGACCCCACGGCGGATCTGCTGGTGGTGGGCGAAATGGGCATCGGCAACACCACCGCCGCGGCGGCCCTGTCCTGCGCGTTGTTCGGCGGCGCTGCAGCCGACTGGACCGGGCGTGGCACCGGCGTCGATGATGCCGGGTTGGCCAACAAGAGCCGGGTGGTGGCCGAGGGCGTCGCCCTGCATGGTCCCCAGATCAAGGATGGTCTGGATGCGCTGGCATGTCTTGGCGGGCGTGAGATTGCCGCCATGGCCGGTGCCATCGCGGCGGCCCGGATGCTGCGCATTCCGGTGATCCTGGATGGCTATATCTGCTGTTCCGCAGCAGCCTGCCTGCTGAAAACGCATGAGGGCGCGCTCGATCACGCGGTGGCGGGTCACAAGGGTGCAGAGGCGGCGCATGTGATGCTGCTAGACAAGCTGGGCAAGGAGCCGCTGCTGACCTTGGGACTGCGCCTTGGCGAGGGCTCTGGTGCGGCTCTGGCGATTCAGATCCTGAAGGGCGCAATCGCCTGCCACAGCGGCATGGCGACCTTTGCCGAGGCGGGCGTTACCGACGGCTAATGGCCCATCAGCCGGGCGATCTGGCCGGGATCAGGAGGACTTTTGGTCCTTCTGCTCGGCCAGTTCCAAGAGGGCCGTCTCCAGATCCTTTTCCAGCTCGCGCGCGCGGGCGATATAGGCCTTGTTTTCACTGGCCGGAGTGCCGGGCACCCAGTGCTTGGCCAGCTCGCGGATGGTCAGGCGATCATGGGCATAAAAGGTCTGTTCCGCCTGCGCGGCCTCATATTCGCTGAGGCCGATCCGCTCCAGCACGTAACGTCCGGCACGCAGGGAGCTATCGAACATTTCCCGCACGATGTCATTGGCACCGGCCTGATACAGATCGAAAACGTGATGCCGGTCATAGGCCCGGGCGATGATGTGGATATCGGGGTAGTTGCGCCGCACATAGTCCACCAGTTTCACGGTGTTCTCCGGATCATCCAGCGCCACCACAAGGATCTTGGCCTTCGCAATGCCGGCGGCCTTCAGCAGCTCGGGTCGGGTCGGATCGCCAAGAAAGCTTTTGACGCCGAAACGGCGCATCAGTTGAACGGCTTCCATGTCGTTGTCGAGCAGCACCGTCTTGAAGCCGCTGGCGCGGACCAGCCGGTTGACGATTTGGCCAAATCGGCCGATGCCGGCAATGATCACGGGGCCTTCCTCGTCGATTTCATCCGGGGCATGCTCCACCCGCGCCTCGCCCAACCGTTTGGACAACAGGTCATAGGCAATGAACAGCAGCGGCGTGATCAGCATCGACAGGGCGATGATCAGTAACAGTTTTTCCGACAGGGCGGGTGGGATAACGTTGAGCTGCCGGGAAAAGGCAAGCAGCACGAAGCCGAATTCACCTGCCTGCGCCAACCCCAGCGTGAACAGCCAATGCGCCCGGCGGCGCAGGCCGAAGGCGCGGCCGACGAAATAGAGCACCAGCCCCTTGGCGACGATCACCAGCAACGCGAGGCCGATCAGATCGCCGGGGCTGGCGAGGAACAGGCGGTAGTTGATCCCGGCGCCCACGGTGATGAAGAACAACCCCAGAAGCAGCCCTTTGAAAGGGTTGAGGTCGCTTTCCAGCTCGTGCCGGAACTCGGAGTTGGCCAGAACCACACCGGCCAGAAAGGCACCAAGCGCAGGGGACAGGCCGACCAGCGTCATCAGGAAGGAGATTCCGACCACGATCAGCAGCGCCAGCGCGGTATACATTTCCCGCAGGTTGGAGGCATGAATGAAGCGGAACAGCGGGCGGGTCAGATAGATCCCGGCCAGGATGATAAAGGCAACAGCGGCAATGGTGATCAGGGTCACGGCCCAGCCGGGCATGCCTTCGACCAGAGACAGCGAGCCATGCCCACCGTTGTGACCGGCCTCGGCGGCGCGCTGGATCGACCCGTCGGAGCCGATTTGCGGGCCACCGGTGGTCGCCAGCAGCGGTAGGAAAGCAAGGATCGGAATGACGGCGATATCCTGCGTCAGCAGCACCGAGAAGCTGGCCCGCCCGCCGCCGGTCTGCATCAGGCCCTTTTCTGACAGGGTCTGCAGCACGATCGCGGTCGAAGAAAGCGATAGCGCGAGGCCGATTGCAAGGCTCACCTGCCAAGGCTCCCCGGCGGCCATGGCAGCGCCCATCAGGGCCAGGGTACTGAACAGGACTTGCAAACCGCCAAGACCCAATAGCTTATGCCGCATGGCCCAGAGTGCCCGCGGCTCAAGCTCCAGGCCGATCAGGAACAGCATCATCACGACGCCAAATTCGGCAAAATGCTGCAGGTCCTGGGTTTCAGAGCCGACAAAGCCGAAGACTGGTCCGATTAGGATGCCGGCTGCAAGATATCCCAGCACCGAACCGAGCCCCAAGCGCGCTGCGATGGGGACCGCGATGACGGCGGCGGCGAGGTAAATCGAGGCTTGGTAGAGAAACGCGTCCATGCCGAAGGTATGGCAAGCGACAGCCGCCTTGGCAACGGGTTAGGGCGACTTGCGGATGTAGGCCGGGCCTATTGCGCCTGTTCCGCGACAGGCCCGGGCATGGTGTTATTTCTCGTGGATGCGGATGTCGCCGGACAGTTTCTCGATCCGCTCCAGCCGCTCGGAAATCCGGCGCTGGAAGACGCCAAGCTGGTCGATGATGTCCGACAAGGTTTCGCCCGACTCAGGGAGGCGCGCGCTTTCGATCTTGCACAGCACCCGGGTCGAGCTGAGGCCAAGGAACTGGCGGTGCATGACCTGGCAGGCGTGCATGATTCTGTCTGCTTCGCGGTTGACGTCTTCCTGGCCGACGCGTTTGCGGTCCAGCTGGTCATTCACGATCTGCTTCAGAACGGCGCGTTCATGCGCCATATCGATCTCGCCCAGGGCGCGGCGTTCCATGCTCAGCTGTTGGTCGCACTCCTGCAGCATGCGGGTGATGCATTGCACCATCAGGCTGGTGTTGACGGTGGATTTGATGGTGGCAAAGGTGCTGTTTTCGCCCATCACATGGGCGGCGAACCAATCGGACATCTCTCGCGACATGGAACCGTAGTTCTGGGACAGGACGGTGACTGGACCGCCGGCGGGTTCAATACGCGATGCGATGACCCGCAGATTGTGGGGGATCGTGTGCATAGCGTCGAAATCCTTGACCAGACCTTCGGTCTGATCAACCAGAACCTGGGCGTTGTCGAGCATTCGGGCAAGCGCCAGCAGCGTTTCGTCCACCGGGTTCCCGAGGGCCGCATCGCGGGCCTTGAATTCCTCGCACAGAGCATGGGCTGCGAATTGATCGTAGTCTTCAAACCCTTTGCTGCGCACCCATTCCATCATGATCTCGGCGCTTTCGTCGGGGGAGAGGCCTTCCTGCTCTTCCGCCAGGCGCATCGTCTCGTAGATGGTCTGCACCTCCTCAAAGACCGGGCTGGTCGGCTTGATCCGGGCGGAGAGATAGCCATCCTTGTGGGGCACCACGACGGCGAAGACCCAATAGTACAGGCCGTCCTTGGCCAGGTTCTTGACGTAGGCACCGATGGTTTTGTCGGCCTTGATGGTGTCCCAGAACAGCTTGAACACGCCACGTGGCATATCCGGGTGGCGGATCACCTTGTGCGGTGCGCCGATCAGTTCAGGCCAATCGTAATCGGCAACCCGCCGGAAAATATAGTTTCCGGCCTCAATAACTCCGCGCTTATCGGTGCGAGAGAAGAACACTTCGTTCAATTTGAACGGGGCTTCTCCGCTGGACGGGCGGGTTTCAATACGGCGGTCGACAAATGACATTAGGTGTTCCCAGCTTTAGGCATGCGCAATGCATCTTTAGCGTGAGAATCTTCCCGTATCGTTAAGTCGGCAGGGGCGCATCGCGTTTTAACTGCGCCATTACGATCTGGCTTTGCACCCGCGCAACGGCTGGGTGTGTCAGCAGAACATCGTGGATCAGCGTGTTCAGCGCCTCAAGGTCGCGGCAATAGACCCTCAGCAGGTAGTCGGCCTCGCCGGTCATGGTCCAGGCTGAAGTGATTTCGGCCCGGGTGCTGACCAGCCGGGCAAAGCTGGCCGATTGTTCAGGGCCATGGCTGCCCAGATGCACCTGTACAAATCCTTGCACCGCCAGCCCCAGTTTCGCCGCATCCAGCCGCGCCGCGTAACCCTGGATATACCCTTCGGCCTCCAGCCTTTGCCGCCGCCGTCCGGCCTGACTGGGTGACAGGTTCAAAAGCTCCCCCAGCTCCTGTGCCGTGAGGTGGGCGTTCTTCTGCAACGCGGCCAGAAGGCGGGTGTCGGTGGAATCGAGCATATGCGTGGTATTCCCGAAAAGACTGGAAAGTATGCGGTAAGTGCGCATAAAATCCTAGCAGGAGGCCAATGAATGCGCAAACACTGCGTATCGAACGCGCTATCTTTATGGCAGAATTGAAACGCGCAATCAGGAGGAGCACCCATGGGTCCGTTCCCGCACAATGCCCCGAAATCCGTCATCAGCGAAGAGAACCCCGCAGGCACCGATGGTTTTGAATTCGTCGAATTCGCCAGTCCGGAGCCGCAGGAGCTGCGCGACCTTTTCACCAAGATGGGCTACGAGCTGGTGGGCCGCCACAAGACCAAGCCGGGTGTCGAGCTGTGGCAGCAGGGCGATATCACCTATATCCTGAACGCCGAAAAGGGCAGCTTTGCCGAGAAGTTCGTCGAAGAGCACGGCCCCTGCGCCCCTTCGATGGGCTGGCGCGTTGTGGATGCGCAAAAGGCATTTGATCACGCTGTTGCCAAGGGCGCCGAGCCTTATGAAGGCGATGACAAGACCATGAATGTGCCCGCGATCAAGGGCATCGGCGGCTCGCTGATCTACTTCATCGACCAGTACTATGAGACCTCGCCCTACAACGAGGAATTCGAGTGGCTGAAACAATCCAAGCCGCGCGGCGTGGGGTTCTATTACCTCGATCACCTGACCCACAATGTCTACAAGGGCAACATGGACAAGTGGTTCAAGTTCTACGGCGAGTTGTTCAACTTCAAGGAAATCCGCTTTTTCGATATCGAGGGCAAATTCACCGGTCTTCTGAGCCGTGCGCTGACCTCGCCTTGCGGCCGTATCCGTATCCCGATCAACGAGGATCGTGGCGAGACCGGCCAGATCGTCGCCTACCTGAAAAAGTACAAGGGCGAAGGCATCCAGCACATCGCCGTGGGCACCGAGAACATCTACGATTCCACTGACGAGATTTCCGAGCGCGGCATCAACTTCATGCCGGCCCCGCCGGAAACCTACTATGACCTCAGCCATGACCGCGTCGTGGGCCACGAAGAGCCGATCGAGCGCATGAAGAAACACGGTATCCTGATCGACGGCGAAGGCGTCGTGGATGGCGGTGAGACCAAGATCCTGCTGCAGATCTTCTCCAAGACTGTGATCGGCCCGATCTTCTTCGAATTCATCCAGCGCAAGGGCGACGATGGCTTTGGCGAGGGCAACTTCAAGGCGCTGTTCGAATCCATCGAGCAGGAGCAGATCAACAACGGTGAAATCCAGGCCGCCGAGTAATCCGGCGCGGATCCGGGGCTGCCTTTGGCGGTCTCGCGGTCTGGTCTGATTGTGTAAAGAGTGATTGGACCGGCTCCTGTTTGGGAGCCGGTTTTTTCATGTCGGTAGCGCATGTGAATGTGCGGTAGAGGACATGATGCCAGGTGGTCAGCGCAACACTGGCTCTTGCATGCCTTCGTGAGGATTTTGTGGGGGGCAGGGAGGAACGGCGGAAAGAACCGGCTGCAGGTCAGTATTACTCGGGCATTTCCAGCGTGTGGTTGCGGCCGCTTTTCTGGTATTGCAGCCGGGCATCGCCGATGGCGACGACACGGCCACCATCCAAACGGTCGCCGACTTGGACCTTGCGATAGCGGCCACTCGGCAGGCGCACCAGTGCGCGACGGTCGGCAGAGGTGCCATAGACGCCGATCAGGTTCAGGCGGCGCAGGTTGATCGCATTGGTGATGGTGGCCTGCCGCGACACCGAGGCCGAGCTGGGCAGGCGCGGGGTAACGGTGGCAGGCACGGCTGCGGCGGTGGCCACGGCTGTTGTACTGCGCTGAGCTCGGTCAACAATGTTGGAGAAATTCGTCGGCCGCGCCCGCGGGGTGACAGAGGTGGCAACAGCCAGTGCGGTGGCAGGCTGGCTTTCCTGTTCTTCGGTCTTCAGTGAGGCCGGGCGGATGCGCGGGCGCAGGCTGGCCAGCTCGGCGCGGCTGCGCCCGCCCAGCTGTGCCCGTTCCACCTGTTCGGTGAGGTCGGCAGGCCGGGCACGCGGGCGCAGTTGCGACAGGGCTTCAAGCCGGGCCGCTTCGGCCTCTGCGGCGGCTGCCGCCTCGGCCACGGCGGGGTCGATACGTTCCGGTGTAGGCGGTGGCACGACCGGCGGGCGGCCCAGGAAAACCATCACGCCGTCGGGGTTCACGGTGCCTTCGGGCGTGGCTTCGACGAGCCCGCGCCGGTCCAGCGCGATGGCACTGCCTGCGGCAGCGGGAGAGCTGACGACATCCGGGGCGTCATCGGTGCTCGCATCCGGTTGCGGTGGCAGGGCGACGGCGTCCTGCGACAGGTCGGTATCGTCGATCGAGGCGACGTAGATACCGTCGAGATCTACCACCGCCGGGACCTGCGCGATTTCGGGCACCGCCTGCCAGATGCCGGTGGCGGCATATTGCGCGGCCTGCTCCAAGGCGTGGTCTTCGGCGCTGATAGCTTCAGGCTCTGTATCGGTCGCGGTGTCATCCAGCACACCATCGGCGATGGCTTCGGGGTCAAGCCGTGCGGTCTCGATATCGGCTTGATCCTGCGCATCTGCGGTACCGGGGGTGTCCTCGGTGTCGGGAAGGAAGGTCACACCCGGGTCCGGCTGGTCCGGCAGGGCGCTGACCTGCGGCGCAATGGGCCGGTCTTCGGTGTCTGCCGTCAATACATCTGCCGGTGTGGTTTCAGCAGGCTCCGCGGAGGCCAGCGGCACAGAAGGTGCTTCGTCCGGGATCTCTGGCACTGTGGTTTCTGCCGGAATTGCATCGCCTGGCTGCGGTGCCTCTGGTTCCGCTGCCGGTTCCGGCGTGCTGCCCCGCAGGGGGGTATCCTCGGCAGCGGGCTGATCCGAGAACCGGCCAAACAATCCGCCCGGGGACACATAGGCGAGCGCGGCGACGGTCACCATGAAAACCACCAAGAGGACCGTCAGGACCAGTCCCATGTTGCGCGGTTTTGTCGGGGTGCGGCTTGGTGCCGGTTTTCCGAATCCGGCTTTCTGTCCCAACAGGCGGGCCAGCAAACCCGGAACTGCGCTCTCGCCTTTGCCGCTTTGCGGCTGGCCTGGCGGTGGCGTGATCGGGGTTGCAGGCGCTGCGCTGGCAGAGTCGGGCTGTTTCTTAGAGACCGGAGCGGCAGGCCCCTCGGGGGCACCGGTTTTCTGCGGTCCCTGACCCCCTTTCTGAGCGGTGATCTTGTGATCGGCCACCGGCGTCGGTGCTGCGCGGGTGGCGCCAGCGAGGGCAGGGGCCGCAGCGCCGCTGTCGGCCTTCCGGCGCCGGGTGCTGAAACCCATGGCCGGTCCCTGATCTTCGCCGGGGCCTTCCTCTGCTGCGCCCTCGGCGCCAGCCTTCGCAGAGATTTCGATCTGCGGGGACTTATCCCCGGCAGTCTTGTCCTCGGGGCGTAGAGGCTGGGCCTCGGTCTTGCCATCATCGGTCGTTTCCGCCTGCGTATCAGCAACGGAAACAGCGTCTTTGTCGGCGCCTTGGTCAGGGACACCCGGTTTTGCGGCTGGATTTTCCTCAACAGTCTCCGGGGCCGGTTCCTGAGATTCATCCGGCGCGCCTGCTGCGGGCGCTGCTTCGTCGGCGAGAACTGGGGTCGCCTCGGCGGGGGCCTCGGTTTCTTTTCCGGCAGGCTCGCCAATCTTCTTGGCCTGCGGCGCGCTCTTTTCGGCGGCTTTGGGCGCACGCGGAATGACCGGCCCGATGTCGACAACCGCGATGCCATCCGGCTCAATCGGGGCGTCTCCGATCGCGGTGGATGCGCCAAAGAACGGCTCCCCGAGAAAATCCATATCGCCGGGTACGGCTACGAAACTGGCCGGGATGAACCCGTGTTCCAGAGCGAAGCCTTCGGCTTCCTCCAGGGTTTCGCGGGCGACGGCTGCCACATGGGTCAGCGGCCCGTCTTCGGAGATATCAAAGGACAGATCCGCCACAGCGTAGGGCGTGGCGCCTTCTAGCGCCTTTTTCGCCATCTCGCGCCGGGTGGGAGCGTCGGCAGTACCGGTTTCAACGGTCAGATAACGGATCTGATCGTTCGGAATCACCACCTTGCAACAGGTGGAGCCGCCCTCCGCCAGCGCCTCCCCGGCTGTGCGTAGATCGGTCAACGCCCGAGGCAGATCCGGGTGGCTCAGCGGCACCTTGCCAATATTGCGCCAGCCGCCGGCGGCGCGGTGCAGAAAGGCGATGCCTTCAGAAGACAGAGAGAGTGCAAACCCCGGTTTCATTGTGCGGTCAAACCATCCAAATTCCTTGTGCCCGGACCGCTAAGTGCCCGTCTGGCCTTGCGGGCAGACCTTAAAGCAGGAGTTTGCCGAGGAAAAGGAAAAGACGGGAAGAGCCCTTGTCTGTGGCAAGGAAACGCTTTCATCATGGGGACAACACAGGAGACGCGAGATGAAAACGAAGGCGATACTTGCATCATTGATGATCTGGACCTGTTCCACCGGCGCAGGGCTGGCCGAGGCTGCGGCCCCGCGCCAGATCGTGGTCACCGGAGAGGCACACACCGAGGTTGCGCCGGACCGGGCCACCATCACTTTGGGCGTCACCGCCGAGGCGGAAGAGGCGGCTATAGCCATGCGTCAGGTGTCGGAGGACATGACGGCGGTGATTGCCGGGCTGCGTGAGGCGGGCATTGCCGCAGAGGACATGCAGACCCAATCGATTTCGATTGATCCGGTCTGGAGTGCCCGGCGCACATCCGATGGCCGGGAACAGCGCGAGATCACCGGGTTTGTTGCCAGCAATACGCTGGCGGTCCGGGTGCGGGACCTGGATAATCTGGGACAGGTTCTGGACCGGGTACTGACCGCCGGAGCCAATAATTTCAGAGGCTTGAGCTTTGGCGTTGCAGATTCCGCGGCGGTCATTGACCAGATCCGGGGCGATGCGGTGCGCGATGCCATCCGCAAGGCGCGGCAACTGGCCGAGGCGGCTGAGATGGAGCTGGGGCCGGTACGCTCGATTACCGAACATGGCGGCAGTGGCGGTCCGCGTCCGATGAAGATGATGGAAATGGCCCGCTCATCCTCGATGCCGGTCGAGGCCGGAAGCCTTGGTTTTGAACACAGCGTCTCGGTTGTCTTCGACCTGCGGGTGCCGGGTTTGGAATAACATTGGTAGCGGACAAAGTACGTGCCAGACATGAAAAGGCCAGGCGATTTGCCCGGCCTTTGTTGTGTTTGCAAACTGCGGCGCGGGATCAACCGCAGGCTTTGGTCAGGGCCTGATCCAGATCAGCGATCAGATCATCGGGATCTTCGATGCCGATGGAAATGCGCACCACGTTGGGGCCTGCACCGGCCGCTTCCTGCTGCTCGGGTGTCAGCTGGCGGTGGGTGGTCGAGGCCGAGTGGATGATCAGCGAACGGGTGTCGCCGAGATTGGCCACATGGCTGAAGATATCCAGCGCATCGACCAGTTTGATGCAGGCCTCATAGCCGCCTTTCACTGCGAAGGTGAACAAGCCGCTGGTGCCCTTGGGATAGCAGGCCAGCGCCCGTTCGTAATAGGGCGAAGAGGGCAGGCCGGCATAGGTCACGTAATCAACGCGATCATCCTGCTCCAGCCAGCTGGCAACCTTGATGGCATTGTCACAATGGCGCTGCATGCGCAGGGACAGGGTTTCGATGCCCATCAGCGTGTAATGCGCCGCCTGCGGGTTCATCGTCATGCCCAGATCGCGCAGCCCGATGGCGATGCCGTGGAAGGTGAAGGCGAGCGAGCCGAAGGTCTCGTGGAACTTCAGCCCGTGATAGGCCGGTTCCGGCGCCGACAGGGACGGGAACTTGTCCGAGGCGGACCAGTCGAAATTGCCGGAATCGATCACCGCGCCGCCGGTGACGGTGCCATTGCCGGTGAGGTATTTGGTGGTGGAATGCACCACCAGCGCGGCACCCTGGGAAATCGGGTTGCACAGGTATGGCGTGGCGGTGGTGTTGTCGACGATCAGCGGCACCCCCGCGGCGTCGGCCACATCGGCCAGGGCGCGGATGTCGGTGACATAGCCGCCCGGGTTGGCGATGGATTCGCAGAACACCGCGCGGGTGTTCTCATCAATGGCATCACGCACGGCGTCCAGATCGTCGGTGTCGACAAAGGTCGCCGACCAGCCAAAGCGTTTGATGGTCTGGCTGAACTGGGTGACGGTTCCGCCATAAAGCCGGGTTGAGGCAACCACGTTGCAGCCCGGCGCCATCAGCGGGAACAGGGCCAGGATTTGCGCCGCATGGCCGGAAGAGCAGCAAACCGCGCCGACGCCGCCTTCAAGCGTGGCCAGACGTTCTTGCAGCACCGCGACCGTGGGATTGGTCAGGCGCGAATAGATATAGCCGACTTCCTGCAGGTTGAACAAAGCGGCCGCATGGTCGGCGTCGCGAAAGACGTAAGAAGTGGTCTGGTAAATCGGGGTCTGGCGGGCGCCAGTGGCCGGATCGGGTCGTGCGCCGGCATGAATTTGCAATGTATCAAAGCCGTAGCTGGGGGCATCGGTCATATGTCTCTCTCCCTGAAATCGTGACTTGCCACAGGTTTAGGGCAGCACGGGCGCCCACACAACGCAAACCGGTGAAATCGGGACAGGCTACCTGCAACCCGCGCAGGTCGTGGGAAATTATTCCTGGCCTTTGCCGGGGAGGCCGTCCTGAGAAGGGGATGGAGCCTCTGGCATTGGCTCCGTAACATATGCGGTCCAAGTGAATGCAGCGCCGGGGCGGGGGCCGCGGCGCTGCATGGGGGCATTCTTCGTGAGACGCGGGCCTAGTGGAAAGAGGGGCCCTGATGCTCGATACCTGTGGGAGAGGTCTGCCCCCAGATCGGGGCGGCATCGGCGGCAAGAGCGGCATCCGCCTGCGGTGCGGGGCGCAGGTTCCAGGCCGGGTGCATCCAAACGGCAGCCTGATCGGCTACTTGTGTGCGCAGCTCGTCCTCATGGACCGACAGGCTCAGCTGTGCGGAATCGTGCTGGGCGGTCACGGCAACCTGCAGCCCGGGCCAGGCCTTGGCCGACTGATCCAGCAAATAGGCTGTCCGGCCCCAGTGGCCGTCAGAGGCCAGTCCGTTGTCGACGCGGATTCCCGGAGCCAGCTCCATCTCGAAGCTAACAAGCACAGCCTGGAGCGTGCCTGCTTCCGTGCAGGTTAGATCCGCCGTGGTGCGGGCCGGTTTGAGGCTGGGCCGGGTGAAATCGAATTGGAACAGCTCCGTCGTCGGCCCCAGCGGGCGCAGGTTGCAGGCCGCGAAATCGTTCGGGGTGATCTGCGCAACGCGGGCAAAGTGGTGAAAGGCACTGAGATCAAAGCCTTCCGCCCGTTGCGGGCGCCACAGATCAAGCAACTGATCGCTTTCCACGGCTTGCGCCACCAGGGTACCGCGTTCGGGGATGGCGCGCGCCTCGGGCTTGGCCAGAGCGCCCATGGCATGGGTCAGTGTTGCCAGCGCGCCTTCGCCCAGAAGGACCGTGTCGACGATTTCCGAAATCACCACATCTGCCGCTTCTGGCATGTCCTCACCAATTACGATCTCATGCGACCATTTCGGGATCACGGTGATGCGGTCAGAGAGACCATTGTCAGCGATGACGCGGGTTGCGGCCTCGGCGATCAGCGGCTGTTGTTCGCAGGTGTAGACGTGTTTCGCCCCGGCGCGCGCGGCCAGCATCGCCGTCAGACCGGCGCCGCAGCCGATGTCCAGCACCACATCGCCCGGTTTTACCTTCGCTGCGATCGCCTTGGCATAGGCGTTGTTGCGGGCCGTATCCGCCAGCATCGGGAAATGCCAGCGCGGCACGAACATCTGGTGCAGCCGTTCCTGGAAAATCTGCGCCTCGTGGTTCCGGGGATCAAGCGCAAGGGCCTGGGACAGCATCTGCGACGTCCTGCGGCCCCCATCGGTCAGAGGCATGGATTTTGCGAGCTCTACAAGTTTCTCTGCGCCGTGCGCAGCCTGAGAGGTGTTGTCCTGAGGCGAATGCGGCATCTGATTTTCGGCCAACTTTTAGATTTCCTTATTTGAGGCAAATGCGATTGATCCCATATTGCGCAGACGCGTCTAACAAAGGGTAAAGCTGAACTAACGAAGCTGTGAATGCTTCATTGACTGCTGCCGCGTGTCTCGGCGCTCAGACCGGCCCGATCGGCATGGGGTGTCCATTTGATCGCGGTCCGGCGCTGAGATGTTTTTGCTCTGAATGCTGTGCGGGACAGGGGAGAGTACAGCGCGTGATAGGTCCGGCCATAGCCCCTCTGCGATGCCCATGCTACCGAACCGACAAGGAGAACGATCCGTTCACGGCTGACCTTTGAGACGCAGATACGTCAACATCGCCTCCGACAGCGTCAGAACATCATACGTGACAGAGGCGTCTGCCGACGAGAGGGGAGCTTGCGGGGTCAGACTATGCCGAAGAAAGTGGTTGCCTGGGAGGTCCGCATCCTGAGTGCGGAGGCGATACCAGAATTCGTGGAGTTTGCAGGCAGCCCTGTTTGCCCGGGAGAGAGCGATGACGCGGGACCTGGTCCGCAGGGAGTAGGAGATTTTTCCCGAAGAGTAGTTCTGTCGGAGGCCCACCGGCATATGGGGGGTAAGTAGTAGATACCTTCCTTCACGAAGACATAGCTGTGCGAAATGGTCTCCAATTTGTTCTGCGCCTCGCCTTGATCAGGCTAAAAACTAACGTAAAACAATATCTTAGATGAAGGAGTGGTGCCCCCACACGGACTCGAACCGCGGACCTACTGATTACAAATCAGTTGCTCTACCAGCTGAGCTATAGGGGCGCTGCCGGGGAATTAGCGATATTGGGCGCAGCCTGCAAGATGGAAAACGCAAGCAATGTGCAATTCCTGCGTCTGGTTTGTGCAGGCCACTGGCCGCGCGGGCCTGCAGGGCATAGGGGCGCCTCGTTTGACCTTTGAACGCAGGCGGAGTAAGCCTTTAACCCGTTAAATCATCGCACAAGCAAGGCCCCGATTTCATGCAGGTCATCCTCCACGTGGGTGCACATGGCACCGAAGAAGACCGGTTGCTGAAGACACTTTTGAACAACAAGGAAGCGGCGGCGAAACGCGGTGTCGCTATTCCCGGTCCCGGCAAGTACCGCTACCTGCTGAAGGATTGCATGGGGGCGCTTCTGACTGGAACTCCGGCGCCGGATTCGGGGGAGGTCCTTTGGGATTCGATCCTGGAGCAGGAACATGCAGACCGGGTGATCCTGTCCAACCCGCATTTCTTCGGCTCGCAGCGTCAGGCACTTGAGGGGCATAATTTCTACCCCGAGGCGGAAATGCGTATGGGGGCGCTTGCGCGGCTGTTCCCGGAAGATCAGCTGGAAATCCATATGGGGCTGCGCGATCCCGGCAGCCTGTTGCCGACCCTTCTGGCGGATGCCAGTCCGCAGCGTGTCGATCAGGTTCTGCAAAGCAGCGACCCGGTGGCCCTGCGCTGGTCGAACCTGCTGCTGCGCCTGCGTACCGCGGTGCCGGATGTGCCGATAACCGTCTGGTGTTACGAGGATATGCCGCTGAACTGGGCGCAGATCCTGCGGCAGATGATGGGCTTTAATTCGGAAGAGCGGATTTCGGGAGGTATGGATCTGCTGTCCTCGATCATGTCCACCGAAGGCATGAAACGGCTGCGCGCCTATCTGCATGAACACCGGGACATGACCGAGGCGCATAAACAGCGGGTGATCGCCGCCTTCCTGGGCAAATATGCCATCGACGAGGCGATCGAAGAGGAAATCGATCTGCCGGGCTGGACCGAGGATCTGATGGACACCCTGTCAGACCTCTATGAGGAAGATCTGGAACAGATCGCACAGATCCCCGGCGTGACCCTGCTGTCGGCCTGATCCGGGGCCATTGGCCCGGGGCCCGTCTGCTCAGGGGCTGGCCGGTTGCCCTTGCCGGTTCACGGTCTGGGTCTCGACCGTCATATCATCATAGGTAAGCTCGATCGTGATCGTCTCGACGCTGCCTGGGGCAAAGGCGCGGTAGGGCAGGCCGTCTTCCTCATGAATGGCGTTCGGGGCGGCCTGATCCAGATGGCAGGGCGGCAGAGGCCAGATTTCCGGGCCGCCATCGTTGATCGATAGCCGGATCCGTGCCAGCCCGCAGCGCCAGGACCAAAGGTGGGTGACATAGACCAGATCCTGCCCGTTGAAATCCCGGACCGAGATCCAGTTCGTGCGGGTGGCTGCCAGGATCGGCTTGACCTCTGCCGCGGTGGTGAAGGGAGGATCTGCCAAGGCGGGCGTGGCCAGTGTCAGGGCACAGACCAGCGGAACCAGCAGACTTCGGGACAGGGGGGTAAACATCATACTCTTTCCTTCAACATGAGGGCCTTCAACAAAACGGGCCATTTAGCATAGCAGAGCATTGCGAAGACGCCCCCTTTGCAACAGCGTCCAGAGCCAGCACGCCCGGTGGGGCAGAATAGTTTTGACCCTGTCTGCATGGGATTATACTGAAGAAATGCACCCCGCACAGCCATCTTGAGCAGGCGGGCAAAGAGGTTTCAGATGGCAGAGCAGCCGCCCTTCAACATCGTAATCGTCGCTCAGAACGGCAGGTTGCAATACGAGGCGATCCTGTTTGCGGCCTCGCTCCGCCATGCCTCGCCCGGGTTCACAGGCCGCCTGTTCGTGGCTACGCCCCGGCCCGGTCCGCTGTGGAAAAAGGATCCGTCTTTGCGCAGCCAGCAGGTTCTGTCGGTGCTGGAAAGGCTTGGCGCAGAGATCCTGCCCTTTGACAGTCAGCTGTTCGGGGAAAACTATGCCTATGGCAACAAGATCGAGGCCTTGCAGGCATTGCCCGAGGGCGAGCCATTCGTGTTTTTCGATAGCGACACGCTGATCACCGGTGAGCTCTCCGAGGTGCCGTTCGATTTCAGCCGCCCCTCGGCCTCTTCGCGCTGCGAAGGGACCTGGCCCAAGCCAACGCTGTATGGGCCGGGCTATACCGGGATCTGGCGGGCACTTTATGACCGCTTCGGGCTCGATTTCGAAAGCAGCCTCGACCTGTCGCAGCCCGAGGGATACTGGCGGCGCTATCTTTATTTCAACGCCGGGTTCTTCTACGGCGCTTGCCCGCGCCGGTTTGGCGCGCGCTTTGCCGAATATGCCACCTCGATCCGGGATGATCTGCCGGTCGAACTGGTCGGCCAGTCGCTGGATCCCTGGCTGGATCAGATCGCGCTGCCTCTGGTGATCCATTCCTTTGGTGGTGGGCGCGATGCGTTGCCTTCGGGGTATCTTGATGGGCAGACCAGCTGCCATTATCGGCTGTTTCCGCTGCTCTATGCGCGCGAAACCGATCGCGTCATCAAGGTCCTGCACGAGGCATCGGCCCCGAACTGGATCAAGAAGGTGCTGAAAACCTACGAGCCGATCAAGCGGATGATCTATCAGGGGCGGGGCGAAAAGGTGCGTGCGCTGTTTGATCAGGCGAACCTGCCACGGCGTGAACAGGCGATCCGCAACCGCATCAAATCCGAAGGTCTGTGGATGCGCTGATGACCCAAGGTCGCGCGGGTCAACAGACGCGGGCGATCTGGTCGCGCAGCCAGACGTGCATCGCTGAATGATGGGTGCGCGATGTCCAGGTCAGGTCGATTTCGAACTGGCCGGGAAAGGGGCAGGGCGCGGCCTGAACCCTATCCTTGAAATGTTCGGCCAGCCGCGAGGGCAGCGTAGCGATCATATCGGTGCCTTCCAGCAACTCCGGCAGGGTGGCGGGGCTGGGAATCGACATCACCTGGTTGAGCGATTTCCCTGCCGCCGCGATTTCCATCAGAAATCGGGACCGCCAGGAATCACCATAGTTCACAACCACTTGCGGCACGGCCAGAAATTCCGCTTCGGAGCGCGGCATGCGGTCCGGCGGGGCATCGCGGGCCATCACCATGACCGCATGTTCGCTCAGCAACGTGCGGCGAAAATAATTGCTGCCCTCGATCCGTACCGGCCCGATCAGAAGATCGCTTTCGCCGCGGTCCAGATGTTGCTTGCCTTCCACGGTCGAGGTCAGGATCGAAATGCGCAGCCCCGGCGCGCTGCGGCGCAGGTTGCGCATCAGTTGCGGCAGGATGGTGGCGCGTTCGTAGTAGTTACAGGAGATGGTGATCTCGGCCTCTGCCTCTCCAGGGTCAAAGGCGCGCGGTTCGGCCAGTTGCAGCACCTCGTCCAGCATCCGGCTGGAGGTGGCGACGATTTCCTCGCAGCGCTCGGTCGAGACCATGCGCCCGCCCTGGCGCACGAACAGCGGATCGCCAAAGGCGCGGCGCAGCCGGTCGATGGTATAGCTAACGGTCGACTGGTTGATGTTTAGCGTCTCGGCCGCCCGGGAAAACGACCGGTAGCCATGCACTAGACGCAGGGTGCGCAAAGCAGCGAAATCAATGCTGAGTGGATCGGGATTGGATTTCATTTTCGCAGTCTAACCCGTTTGTACACCTCTTGTATTGAAAAATTGCATGTTCAAAATCAACAAAATCGGATTGCCTCATTTTGGCCGGAGCTTTTAGGCTCGTTCGGATCACGTCGCACTCGGGGAGGAGAAGATGACGGTTTCGATGCTGCAACAGGCACCGCAGGAGGAGACGATTACGATCCGGGACCTGACCCTGGATCCTTATCCGATTTACCAGCGCCTGCGCCGGGAAGCGCCCGTAGTGCGGGTGAAATCGCTGGGGCGCACCATGCTGACCCGCGCCGAGGACACCAAATACGTCAAAGACAACCCAGGCATCTTCAGCTCCAACGATCCCAAGACGCCGATGCAGCGGGCCTTCAGGGCGCATACGCTGATGCGCAAGGATGGCGCCGAACACGCGCGGGAGCGCGAGGCGATGGCGCCGACCTTTACCGGGCGCAATATCAAGGGTTGCTGGGAGGGTATCTATACCAAGATTGCCGAGGATTTCGTCGCGGGGCTGCCACGCGGCGAAACCGTGGACCTGTTCCCGGCGCTGGCGGGCCCCTTTGCGGCACGTTGCCTGAAACACCTGTTGGGTATCCCCGAAGCCAGCGACGATGACATGCAGCGCTGGAGCCAGATCCTGATCGACGGGGCCGGCAACTTCGGCTTCACCGATGAGCTGTTTGCCCAGTGCGATGCGGCGAACGATGAAATGGATGCGCTGTTCCGTGCTGCGATCCCGCGCCACAAGGCCGATCCCAACCCCAGCGCCCTGTCTGTGATGGTGAATGCCGAGGATCCGATCCCCGAAAGCCAGATCTTTTCCAATATCAAGATTGCCATCGGCGGCGGCATCAATGAGCCGCGCGATGCGCTGCTGACCATCCTCTACGGCCTTTTCACCAACCCTGAACAACTGGCCGAGGCAAAGGACAAGGCGCTATGGGGCCAGGCCTTTGAGGAGGGGGTGCGCTGGGTTGCACCGATTCAGGCCAGCTCGCGCCTTGTGCTGGAGGACACCGAGATCCGCGGACACCTGATCCCCAAGGGCGATACGGTGATGACCATTCAGGCCTCGGCCTGCCGCGACGAAGAGATTTTCGAGGATGGCGAAAGCTTCAACATCTTCCGCGAGCGCAAGCCGCATCAGGCCTTTGGCAACGGACCGCATTTCTGTCAGGGCACACATATTGCCCGGCGCATGTTGGCTAATATCATGCTGCCGATGCTGTTCGACCGCTTCCCCAACATGACCCTGTCGGACAGCGAGCCAGTCAATTTCTACGGCTTCGGCTTCCGCGGACCCCGGAACCTGCCGGTCACGCTGAACTGACAGCCACACACGTATAACAAAGGGGCGGTGATCTAATGCCGCCCCGGTCTTCATCATCATCTGGGAGGAAACATGATGAAACATACCCTGCTGGGCGCCGCGTTTTTTGCCGCGGCCACCGCATTGTCACCACTGATGGCACAGGCGCAGGAGGTGACGCTGCGGCTGCACCAGTTCCTGCCGCCCCCCGCCACCGTGCCAAAGATGATCCTGAAACCCTGGGGCGCGCAGGTGGAGGAAGCCTCTGGCGGGCGGATCAAGATTGAGCATTTCGATGCCATGTCGCTGGGCGGAACCCCGCCGGGTCTGATGGATCAGGCGGCTGATGGGGTCGCTGATATGGTGATGACCGTGGTGGGCTATACGCCCGGCCGCTTCCCCAAGACCGAAGTGTTCGAACTGCCCTTCATGATGACCGATCCGGTGGCCACCTCGAAGGCCTTCATGGAACTGGTTGAAACCGATCTACAGGAAGGCGAGTACAAGGACGTCAAGGTGCTGGGCGCCTGGGTGCATGGCCCCGGGGTGATCCACACCGAAAGCGGTGTGAGCAAGCTGGAAGACATGGAAGGGCAGACCCTGCGCGGTCCGACCCGGATCATCACCGATATGCTGAAGGAACTGGGCGCCACCCCAGTTGGCCTGCCGCTCCCCGCCATTCCCGAGGCGCTCTCCAAGGGCGTGATCAGCGGCACCGTGATCCCTTGGGAGGTCACTCCGGCGGTCAAGCTGACCGATCTAGTGGAACACCACACCGAGTTCAGTGGCAAGGAGGCGCTTTATACCGCGACCATCGTGCTGGTGATGAACCGCGACAAGTACAACGCCCTGCCGGATGATCTGAAGGCTATTCTCGACGCGGAATCGGGCCAGAAACTTTCGGCCTTTGCTGCCAAGGTCATGCTGGAGCGCGATGCGCCGGGCCGCGAAATCGC
This sequence comes from Pseudophaeobacter sp. 1A16562, assembly GCF_041008785.1. Taxonomy (NCBI): domain Bacteria; kingdom Pseudomonadati; phylum Pseudomonadota; class Alphaproteobacteria; order Rhodobacterales; family Roseobacteraceae; genus Pseudophaeobacter; species Pseudophaeobacter sp. 1A16562. Next base: position 176,470 of record NZ_JAXGFT010000008.1, read on the forward strand.
CGAGGACAAGGGCAATGAGATCGTCGTTCTGGACGAGGCCGAAGTGGCCCGCTGGAAAGAAAAGGCGCAGCCTGTGATCGCCCGCTGGATTGATGAGGTCGGCAGCAAGGGCATCGACGGAGAAGCCCTGATTGAACAGGCCAAGGCGTTGATTGCCAAACACGGCGGATAACACCCCAATCCCAGAACCGATGGGGTACGAAAGGGCGTGGGTCGCTGACCTGCGCCCTTTCTTTGTGCCGGGGATCCTGCGCGGGCGGCTCTGCGTTGCAAGTTGCGGGCTTTGCGGCGATAGATCGTGCAGAGGCAGCACGCAGGGGCGGACATGGGGTCTTTCAGATGGATGGGGCTGGGGGCGGTGATCCTGGCAGCGATGCTCTGGGGTACCACCGGGACAGTGCAGGCCCTGTTGCCTGCGGGCCGTGATCCGCTTGCTGTGGGGGCGCTGCGCCTGCTGTTCGGCGCCGGTGCCCTGTGCATACTGGCACTGATGCAACCCAAGAACCGACTGGACCTGCGGCATCTGCCGCTGCCGGGTGTCCTGTTCGCCGGTGTGGCGATCGGCAGCTACAACCTGTTGTTCTTCTACGCGGTCGCGCTGGCCGGGGTCGGGATCGGTACCGCGGTCGCCATCGGCAGTGCGCCGATCTGGGCCACGCTGTGGGAGCGGTTTGCGCAGGGGCGCAGGTCCGGTCCTCTGCGGCTCATGGGGCAGGGGGTGTCGGTTCTGGGCGTTGGTCTTCTGGGCTATGCGGGCGCAGGCGAGGGCGGCGCACTGTCGGGGGTTATCCTGGCGCTGCTCTCGGGTGGCTGCTATGCGGCCTATTCGCTGGCCACCAGTCGCATGGGCGGCACGCTGCCTTCGACCGTGATCGCGGCTTCGACCTTTACCGTTGCGGCGCTGGTAACTGCGCCGGTTCTGTTCATGGTGCCGCTCGATTGGCTGGCGGGGCCCTCCGCCTGGACCGGGTTGGTATTCCTTGGCGTTGGGGCCACGGCGCTGTCCTATGCGCTTTATACCTGGGGGCTGACCCGGGTCACCGCATCCACCGCCGTTACTCTGGCGCTGGCCGAGCCGGTCACCGCATGGTTCCTCGCCACCATAGTGGTGGGAGAGGCGGTAACGCCGGGCGGTCTGACCGGCGTGGTGATGATCCTTACGGGCCTGCTGGTGGTGACCCTGTTTCGCGACCGGGCGCCGGGGCGGTAAGGCGCCATGAGGCAGGACCTGCAACAGCTGTTGCAGCGGCTCCTTCGCCGGGGACTGTGCCTTTGCGCGGATACGAACAGGGCGGGGAGGCTGGCTGATACTCTGCCGCGCTGACGCTGGCAGGCACCGGATCAGAGATCGCCTCTCCCTTGAATTCCGGCGCGTCGAAATCGAACCGGCGCAGCAGCCGGAACAATGCCCTGCGCCGCAGCGCAGCCTCTTCTTTTTCGAGCAATTGATGCATGTTGATCAGACCCCACGTCCACAGATCGGAAAACCCTGGCATGCGCGTTGCAAACAGAGAGTTTCCGGCGATCCGGAAAAATAGCGAGAGTTTTCGGAGTATTAAGCTGAGTGAACCGCGTCTTTGCTCATGAAAGACGCGGTTACAGGGTGGCTTTGACCCGGATCAGGCCGCCGCCAGCAGAGGGCGGGCCTGGGCAAAGGACAACAGGCGGCGGCTGTCTTCGTCCCAGAGGTGCAGCCGCGCATTGGCCAGGCTTTCGCGGATGGTCATGCGGTTGCTTTCGGCCAGTTCCTGATGGTCGCGCAGCACTTCGGTCAGCCGGTAGAACGGGATGCGGCTGTAAAGGTGATGCACGTGGTGGATGCCGATATTGGCGCTGAACCACTGTAGCACGGCGGGCAGCTGGTAGTAGGAACTGCCGTGCAGGGCGGAGTCATGCAGCTGCCAGTCTTCGTTGCTGTCCCAGTTGGTATGTTCGAACTGGTGCTGCACGTAGAACAGCCAGACGCCGATGGTGGCCGCCAGCAGGGTGGTCGGCAGGAAGATCAGCAGCAACGGTTGCCAGCCGCCGAAATACCAGATCGTCAGCAGCGCCGCCGCAATGGCCAGATTGGTGAGCATGGCGCTGACCCAGTATTTCGCACTGTCCATCAGTCCCAACGGCACCCGGTTTTGCAGCAGGAACAGATAGCTGGGGCCAAGGCCGAACAGCACCAGTGGATTGCGATACAGCCGGTAGACAAGGCGCTGAAACGGACCAAGCGCGCGGTATTCGGCGACGGTCAGCGTGTGGACGTCGCCCATGCCGCGTTTGTCGAGGTTGCCGGTGGCGCTGTGGTGCACCGAATGGGTGCGGCGCCAGACATCATAGGGCGTCAATGTGACAACCCCCATGACGCGCCCGATCCAGTCGCTGAAGGTCCGGTTGGGGAAGAAGGCGCCATGGCCGCAGTCGTGCTGAATGGCGAAGAGCCGCAGCAGGAAGGCGGCGTTGAAAAGGGAAATGCCGAAGGCCAGCCAGTAGCTGACCGACAGGCTCCACCAGGCCAGCGCCCAGAGAATCACGAAGGGAATGACGGTTGCACCCAGTTCAAAGGCGCTGCGCAGCTGGTTGGGATCCCGGTAGCCGGCAAGGGTTTTCACCCAGTCGCGTGCAGGAGTTGCACCCCGGGGGGTGCTTTGTAGGTCGGTCGTGTCGGTCATGCGCCTGCTGTATTATTGCTTCTTGATTGTCCCGATACCCTAGCAGATGGGTATGGCAAGCGAAATTTGAAACTCCTTTGCTGGAACAGGAACTGCGGTCATGGTCTGTGCGGGCGCTTTTGCGGCGTGAAATCTGGCCAAGAACACATTCAACCAGCTGATTTTGAGGGATAAAGCAGGTCGTGCTTCTCTGCTGGGCCGGGGATTGGCAGAGACAATGCGCCGCAAGGGCACAAAGTCACAAAAATATGAGCCGCCCCGGGGCGGAGCGGCTCATGGTTGGGTGTCTTGGCCGGTTGGGCGGCAGTCTTGCTTAGCCGTAAACCAGGCGCGGCAGCCATGTGATGATCTCGGGGAAGACCATGCAGAGGATCAGGCCGAGGATCTGCAGGCCAAGGAAAGGCAGCGCCGATTTGAAGATATCCGTCATCGGGATTTCTGCCGGAGCCACGCCGCGCAGGTAGAACAGCGCATAGCCAAAGGGCGGTGACAGGAAGCTCATCTGCATGTTGACGAGGTAGAGCACCCCGAACCACAGCACCAGATCCGCCTCGGAGGTGAGGCCAAAGGGTTCAGGCCCCATCGCCTTGATGATCGGCACAAAGATCGGCACGCAGAGCAGCAGGATACCCACCCAGTCAAGGAACATGCCAAGTACCACCAGGACGATCATCATGATGATCAGGATACCCCAGGGACCAAAGCCGGTTGCCTCCAGCGCCGATTGCACGAACTGCTGGCCGCCTTCGAGGACGTAGAGACCGACAAAGATGGTGGCGCCGAACATGATCCAGATCACCATGGCGCTGGCCTTGAGCGTGCCGATCGAAGCCTCGCGCACGGTCTGCCAGTCCAGCTTTCGGTGGATGGCGGCGACTATGAAGGCACCGAAGGTGCCGATGCCGGCCGCCTCAACCGGGGTAGCAACACCGGTAAAGATCACCCCCAGAACGATGACGATCAGAGCGATAGGCGCCGACATATTGCCCATCAGGCGCATCTTCTCTGCAAAGCTGACGCGTTCTTCCACCGGGATCGGCGGGCCAAGCTTGGGATTGATCGTAGAGCGCAGGATCACATAGAGCACATATGTGCCCGACAGCATCAGCCCCGGAAACACCGCGCCGATGAACAGCTCACCCACCGATTGCTCGGCCACCACGGCATAGATGATCGCCAGGATCGACGGTGGGATCAGGATGCCGAGCGTACCGCCCGCCATGATAGACCCCATCGCGATCTTCGGATCATAGCCGCGTTTCAGCATCGCGGGCAGGGCGATGATGCCCATGGTCACCACTGCGGCGCCGATGACGCCCACCATGGCCGCCAGAACGGTTGAGGCGATGATGGTCGCGGCGGCAAGGCCGCCTTTGACGCCGCCCAGCACCTTGTAGATCACATCGAACATGTCGTTGATGATCCCGGCCCGTTCCAGCATCGAGGCCATGAAGATAAAGAGTGGGATCGCCGAGAGCTGATAATTGGTCATCAGCGGGAAGATCCGGCTGGGCACGATATTTAGTGCCCTCTCATCGCCAAGCACATAGAGGAACACGCAGGCCAGACCGCCGGTGACAAAGGCCAGCGGTAGCCCCGCCAGCAAGAGCGCCAGCAGCGAGCCGAACATGATGAGTGTCAGCCACTCAATTCCGATTTCCAGACCCATGTCTTAGGCCCCCTTCACGATTGCGCGCACGTCCTGCGCAAGCTTGGAAATACCCTGCAGAACCAACAGCAGGCCGCCGATCACCATGACCCATTTCATCGGCCACAGCGGGATTTCCCATTCATTGAAGCTGATTTCGCCCCAGCGGATATTCGGATCGGTCCACTGCGCCAGGTTCATGCTGCCCAGCATTTCACCAAATCCGATATTGCCGCGCGCCCATTCCGAGATGACCCCGTTGCCGGTCGCCACCGCGTTCGCGTCCAGCGCGAACTTGTAGCCGGTGAAGAGCAGGGTGAAGGCGAAGATGAAGAAGAAGATCGAGGTAAACAGATCCGCCCAGGCCCGTTTCGGACGGCTGAGTGGCGCATAGAAGATGTCGACGCGTACATGCGCCTCGGTCAGCATCGCATAAGAGCCGGCAATCAGGTACTGCATGCCGAACATCAGATACATCGCCTCATGCGCCCAGTTGGTGGGCGAGCCGAAGACATAGCGGCTGATCACTTCGAAGTAATAGACGAAGACCGCGATTACCGCCCAATAGCTGACGAATTCACCCGCCATCAGGGATGTCCGGTCGATCCAGCCGGTCCAGCCCGTCGACACATGGCTGGAATCCTCGACCCGCTCAGATTCTTCCAGCTCCCGCAGGGCCTTTTCTGCTTCGCTTTCGGGTTCTTCCTCGGGCAGGTTCTGATTGGCGCGGCGCACCAGCCCCGGCATCAGCACCGCATCGACCAGCATCGCCGCCAGCAGCACATAAAGCGCATAGGCGCCGACCTTGTTCCAGAAGGCCAGATTGTCGCCTGCCACTTCCAGCGCGGGGGTGGCGGTTTTCAGATCCTCGGTTGCCTGCGCGATCCTTTCGCGCCCGTCACTCAGCCGCTGTTCGGCGCGGGCGATGTTCTTTTCAGCGCGGCGTTTGGCAAAGGTGCCTTCTTCGGCCTCGGCCAGATCCGCGCGCATCTTGGGCAGGTCCGCCTCGGCGGCTTCGATCCGGCCGGTTTCGCGCTCCAGCGTCCGTTCCGCCTGACGCACCACGTTGGAGGCATCCGACAGTACGCTGCGGGCTTCCTGGCCGTTGGAGTTCGAGATCAGGATCAGAATGAAGACCGGGATGAAGGCCAGGCCCATCAGGCTGCGCAGATAGAAGCGGTGCAGACCCAGCATGCCGCCGGTCACGAGAATGAAATAGCCAAGCGCGTTGGTATATTTGCTGGGGCCGGTCCGTGGCCTCCTGGCCAGGACCATGGCCACCAGCGGAAAGACGATCAGTCCCACCCAATAGGCCCAATGGGGCAAGGTGACATCGAGGCTGGGCATGGGGTCCCCCGTTATTTTTGATTGTTTGAGGTCAGAGCAACGGACCCGCACGCGATGTGCGGGTCCGCATTGGTCAGCGTCGCCTGGGGTCTGATTACAGATCCAGCGACATGCCTTCGGTCAGGGCCGGGTCCACATATCCAAGCGAGCCGGACTGCATGTAGTCGAGGATGGTCTTGAAAATGCGGGCGCTGGATTTGTCGCGGTTGGCGTATTTGTACCAGACCGGGACGGCGACTTCGGTCATCAGCTCCACATCGTCCTGGCTGAGGCGGGTAACCTCGGTTCCGTCGGCCTCGAACTTTTTCCAGGCTTCCTGGTCGGCGGCCTGGATCGCGGCGTGGTGCATGTCGGAATAGACGTGGGTCTCCATTTCGACGAACTGCTGCATCTGCGGCGACAGCGCGTTCCAGCTCTCCATGCCCACGGTCAGGTCCATGATGTCCACCGGCTGGTAGAGCGACATGAAGCCCGGAGGACCCATGACGATATAGTCGGTCACCTGGCTGAAGCCGAGCGAGTAGTTCACTGCGGGGCCCACGTAGTCGGCCACGTCGATGGTACCCTTCTCCAGCGCCGGGAAGATTTCCGAACCGGGCAGAACCGTGGTTTCGGCGCCGATCTCGGTAAAGATCTCGGCGACCATGCCACCGGGCAGGCGCATCTTGCGGCCACGGAAGTCGTCGATCGAGCGGATCGGAACCTTGGAGTGGATGATATTCGGGCCGTGGTGGATCGGGCCGACGAAATGCATGCCCTGCGCCTTGTAGAGCTCGCGCGCCATATCAAGGCCGCCAAGCCCATAGTAGAACACGTCATATTCATGCGGGTTGCGCAGCCCCAGCGGGAAGGACGACAGGAACACCGCCGCCGGGATGATGCCCTGGGCATAGATGGTAAAGGGGTTCACCGCGTCCAGAACCCCATTCTTCACCGCGTCATAGAGCTGAAAGTCCCCGACGACGTCATTGGCGCCAAAGGGTTGAAAGGCCAGCTCACCGCCGGTCTTTTCGACGATGCTACCGCACCAGTCCTTGAAGATCTGCAGACCTGCACCGCCCGGCCAGGATGTCTGCACCTTCCAGGTTTTTGTGTGACTCGCCGCCGTTGCGATATGGGGTGCGGCCAGTCCCGCTGCACCCAGACCGGCAAGACCTGTCAGCGCGCCGCGGCGCGTTACGATTTTTGACATGATTTTTTTCCTCCCTAAACCTGTCTTGCGACAGTTCCGAACCCGCTTCCTCCTGCAGGTTCTTGAATATGTTAGGCGGGGAAGTACAAATTTTCAAAATCATATATGTTGTTTTTCGCAAAGGGATGGATAACGCTCGGGTAAGGATTTGATTCAACTACGGGAATACCGTTCCTTCCGGCACGCGACCGCGGACTGTATTTTTTGTCGGTGTTTCCCTTGGGTCACTTTGCACAGGTTTTATCGGCATGGGAGCGCGTGTTCAGCCATATTGTCCTTGCTCCCAGGGGGCGGCTGTGCTGTTGCGGCGGCCAGATGGCGTACCGCCAAAAGGAGAGCGGACGTCCGTTGGGTAGGGTGAAGGTGCAACGGGGATGTTTATATTTCTACCGTTAAGAGCTATTGAACCACTTAAGGCCATAAGGGGAATTGCCGGTTGTTTTGCGGCACCCATTGCAATTTTAAGAGGCTTTTGATGGTCGTGAGTTCCAATACACGTGCAGATTTGCGCCGTGTGGCCAGGGGAGTGTCCAATCGCTCTTACCTGTCGGTGCTTGTGACCATTGTGGTACTAGTCGGCGCCTCGATATTTGCCGAGCAGCAGAACTCCACCATCTACAGCCAGCGTCTGCGCGCGGATGTGCAAAGCGAGGTCGGGTTGATCCGATCCCGGCTTGAGGGCGCGCTCAATGCCGATATTCAGTTGGTGCAGGGCCTGGTTGCAGTGATGTCGACCGAGCCGGACATGACACAGCAGCGGTTTTCCGATCTGAGTGCGCAGATGATCGGGCGGGACGGGCAGATTACCCATCTTGCCGCCGCGCCCGATCTGGTGATCTCCCTCATTCACCCGCTGAAGGGCAACGAGGCTGCACTAGGTCTTGATTACAACCAGCACAAGGCGCAGCGCGCGGCCGCTGAGCAGGCCCGCGATACTGGCAAAATCGTTCTGGCCGGACCGGTCAAATTGGTACAGGGCGGCGAGGCCTTCGTGGCGCGCTTCCCTATTTTTACCTCGCAGGACGGTCCCTTGCGCTTTTGGGGTATTTTGTCAGCAGTCATCAGTGCCGATGGGTTATACGAGACCGTTGGTCTAACCGACCCGGATCTGGGCCTCGATATCGCGATCCTTGGAAAAGACGGCAAGGGCGCGGCTGGCGGTCAGTTCTTTGGCTCCGAAGAGGTGATGGAAAACAACCCGGTGCGCACCGATGTGTCGCTGGCCGAAGGCAATTGGGTGCTGGCCGCCACGCCGAAGGGCGGTTGGGAGGTGATGCCGGACAACCTCTGGACCTTGCGGTTGCTGCTGCTCGCAGGCGGGCTGCTGGTCCTTGTGCCCACCGCGCTTGCCACCCGCATGGCCGATGCCCGCAGCCACGCGATCGAGAAACTCAAACGCCGCGAACGGGATCTGGAAACCCTTTCCCGGCGTCTGGAGATTGCCGTTGAGACCTCCAAGATCGGCATCTGGGAGCTGGACGCGGAGACCGGTGAACTGATCTGGGATCGGCGCATGTCCGACCTTTATGGGATCGAGGCGCTGAACGGGAAAATCAATTTCTCCGAGTGGAAGAAGTGCCTGCATCCGGACGATTGCCAGCAAGCCGTGGAAACCTTCTGGCGCGCTACGCACGATGGCAAGAATTACCTCTCGGAATACCGCATCTTGCTAGAGAACGGCGAGCAAAAGCATATCCGGGCGCTGGGCTGCGCCTTCTCCGATGCCTCTGGGAGACTGCGCATGATCGGGGTCGATTGGGATGTCTCTGGCGATGTGCACCTGCGCGAAGAGCTGATCCGTGCCAACCGGGCTCTGACCCAGCGCAACAGCGAGCTACACGAGGCCAAGCTCAACGCCGAACAGGCGGACCGGGCGAAATCGGAATTCCTCGCCAATATGAGCCATGAAATCCGCACACCGATGAATGGTATCCTTGGCATGGCGGATCTTCTGGCCGAGGCGGAACTGCCAGATGAAGAGCAGCTTTATGTGGAAACCATCCGCGATTCCTCCAATGCCCTGCTGAAGATCATCAACGACATTCTGGACCTCTCGCGCCTTGAGGCCGGGAAACTCGACATCACCCCGACGGATTTCGATCTGCGCTCCTGTATCGTGCAGGCGGTGAACCTTCTGCGGCCCAAGGCCAACGGTAAGGGGCTGACGGTTGTGGTGGAGATCGACGAAGGCCTGCCGCAGCGCATGCGCGGGGACGATGGCCGCTTGCGTCAGATTCTGGTCAATCTGGTGGGCAACGCGGTTAAGTTCACGGCGCAGGGTGGGGTTGTCGTGCGGGTCACCAGTGATCCGGAGGCGCCCTACCGGCTCGTGGTTGAGGTCGAGGACACCGGGATCGGCATTTCCGAAAGCCAGGCCGAGCATATCTTTGACCGTTTTGCGCAGGCCGATGCGGCCACGACCCGCGCCTTTGGCGGCACCGGGCTTGGCCTGACCATCTCCAGCATTCTGGCCGAGCGGATGGGCGGCACAATCTCGCTGCAGCCGAAACAATCCGCCGAGCAGGGATCTTGTTTCCGGCTCGAAGTGCAACTGGAACCGGAACAGGCTCCGGCTGAGCAACCACAAACGGAAACCGTACCTGTGGTGGCAACTGAGGTCCTGACCGGCGCCCGGATCGTTCTGGCCGAGGATAACCGCACCAACCGGTTGCTGATCCAGAAATACCTCGCCGCCCTTCCTGTTGAGTGCGTGGAGGCCGAAAATGGCCGTAAAGCGGTTGATCTCTGCCGGGAGCAAATGCCGGATTTCGTGCTGATGGACATGTCCATGCCGGAACTGGACGGGGTCGAGGCGACAAGGGAAATCCGCGCTCTGGACGGCTCGCAACCGGTGATCGTCGCGCTGACTGCCAATGCCTTTGACAGCCACCGCACCGAATGTCTTGACGCGGGAATGGATCATTTCCTGCAGAAACCGATCCGCAAGGCTGTCCTTCTCCAGACGCTGGCCACTTTGCAGATGGCCCGCATGCCGGAGGCCGAAGAAGTGCGGGTCGGATAGCGCCGGATCGGGTCGCCACTGCCCCTGGTCTTAATCGATTTGCTGCTGAACCAGCCATTCGGTCAGCGCTGTCTTGGCCCGTGCGCAGGCTTCCTCCAGCGCGTGCCCCTGCGCCAGCTGGCAGGAGATGGCTGTAGCCAGCGCGCAGCCGGTGCCCCGGTGCCCGTGGGGCAGGCGCGGGGCGTGATATGCATTGTGCCGCCCCGGTTGAAACAGATGGTCGGTGCTGATTGCTCCCTTCGCGTGGCCACCCTTAATTAGAACTGCGTTTGGCCCCGAAGTATGGGCGACCTGCACTGAGGATCCGGTTGGATCCGTTTTTCCATTCCAGCCCATCAGGATCTTCGCTTGTAGTTGCAGATCAGGTAGCGCCCCGCTCACGGGCTGCCCGGACAGGGATGCGCTTTCCTGCAGGTTTGGGGTCAGCAGCGTCACCCGTCGGAGCAACGGCGTTAGGCTGATCAGGTCGCCGAGCGTCCCTCCGGAAGACGTCTTCAGTACCGGGTCCAAAACCACCGGCATCTCTGGCGGTAGTAACTCGGCGACCGCGCGGGCAGCTTCGGGTGTGCCCAGCATGCCGATCTTGATCGCCTGAACAGGAGCCTCACGCAGCGCAGCGGTGATTTGCGCTGCGATATCTTCGGGCGGTACGGGCCAAAGCGACGTGAGTGCGGTGCTGGTCTGGGCGGTGACGGCTGTGACCACCGGCGCCACGCTGCAGCCCAGCCGCTGCGCCATTGCCGTGTCCCGGGTGAGGCCCGCGCCGCCACTGGAATCCGTGCCTGCAATCACCAGAATGCGCGGAGTTCCCGGCTCGATCACGTGGCACCCGCTGCCAGCAGCGCTAGATTTTTGTAGCCGCGCTGTTGCAGGCAGCGGGCGGCGCTCCAGGCCCGAAACCCGCTGTGACAGCACAGGACGATCCGGCAGTCGTCTGGCAGGTCGGCACTCAGAATATCCTGTGGCAGCAGGCGCAGGGCCTGCGGTGTCACCGGCGCTGATGCCTCGGACGGATCGCGCAGCTCGACCACTTGATCCTCTGGCTGGATGTTGGCTGCGGCGATGAAGGGCAGGGCGATTTCCGGCTCTTCCGCTTCGTCAAAGCGGAAGCCGCCGGGGGTCAGCGTCGCCATGTCTAGCGTGATCAACTGCCCCAGTGGTGAGGGCCCATGTCCCAAGAGCGCCTTCAACGTCATCTGCGCCTGAAGTGCGCCAATGCTGCCCACCACCGGCCCCATGATCCCGGCGCTGGCGCAGGTGGCGCCGCTGGCCGGGGGATCGGGAAAGACCGCCCGCAGGGATGGCGCGTCGCCGCAAAAACCACCGACATAGCCGGATTGTCCCAGCGCCGAGGCGGAAATCAGCGGCGTACTCTGCGCCTTGCAGCAATCGGACAGGATATAGGAGGCGGCGACACTGTCGGCGGCATCTACCACCAGATCGGCCTGTGCCACGGCGGCAGGCGCATTGAGCGGGTCGAGTGCGTGCGGATCTGCATGCAGCCGCAGATCCGGATGCGCCCGTAGTAGGTGGTGGCGGGCTGCCTCTACCTTTGGCGTACCGAGATCCCCCATATCGAACAGCGGTTGGCGGTGCAGGTTGCTTTCCTCCACCACATCGGGGTCCATTAGGGTGATTTCGCCCACACCAGCCCCGGCCAGATAGCTCAGCACCGGGCAGCCAAGCCCCCCGGCGCCCACCACCAGCACATGCGCCGCCGAAAGCCGCGCCTGTCCCTCGGCGCCGACCTCGGGCAGGGCGATCTGGCGGGCATATCTTGCGGTCTGGCTCATGATGCGCATGCCCTGATCCATTCCCGGGTGCGGGCTTCGGGGTCAGGGGCCTGTTGGATATCGGTGACCACGGCGGCGCTGTCGGCCCCCGCGGCAAAGACACCCGGCAGACGCTCGGGCGTCAGCCCGCCGATGGCCACCAGCGGAGTATCACCGGCAAGGCGCTTCCAGCGGGTCACTTGCTCCAGCCCCTGCGGATCCCATTTCATCTGTTTCAGCAGGGTCGGATAGACTGGTCCCAGCGCCACATAGGCCGGGTCATGCGACAGGGCGCGATCCAGCTCTGCCTCGTCATGGGTTGAAAGCCCATAGTGCACGCCCGCGCGGCGCAGGGCGGCAAAATCGGCCGTCTCCATGTCCTCTTGTCCGAGGTGCACAAAGGAGCAGTTGAGATCCAGCGCTGCCTGCCAGTAATCGTTGACCACCAGCTGCGCGCCATGTACGGCGCAGATGTCGCGGGCGCGGGCGATCTGGCGGCGCACTTCTGCATCCGGCTGGTCCTTTATGCGTAGCTGCACCAGTTTCACCCCATGGGGCACCAGTAGCTCTAGTCGGCCGACGTGGCTGACAATCAGGTAAAAACGTTCCATCACATCAACTCTGCAAGACCAAGGACCGGCGTCGAAGGCACCGCCATGTCACGCGGCTCCATTGGCTGCGCTTCGAACCCAGCCCGCCCGGCCCGAATGGCCAGATCCATGGCGCGGGCCATAGCCACAGGGTCGCCCGCCTTGGCAACCGCGGTGTTCAAGAGGACCGCATCCATGCCCAGTTCCATGGCTTCCGCCGCATCCGATGGCCGCCCGATCCCGGCATCGACGATCAGCGGCACCTCCGGGAAATGCGCCCTCATGGCACGCAGCCCGTCTGGATTGCGCAGCCCCTGACCGGAACCGATCGGCGCCCCCCACGGCATCAGCACCTCGCAGCCCGCCTCGACAAGCCGTTCGGCGACAACCAGATCCTCTGTTGTGTAGGGGAAGACCTGAAAGCCATCCTCGGACAGGATCCGCGCGGCCTCGACCAGGGCAAAGACATCCGGTTGCAGCGTATCGCCATGGCCGATCACCTCCAGCTTGATCCAGGGGGTGTCGAAGATTTCCCGCGCCATCTGCGCAGTTGTAACGGCGTCCTGCACGGTGTGGCAGCCCGCGGTGTTGGGCAGAATGCGCGCGCCGGTCTGGCGCAGCATGTCCCAGAACCCTGCGCCCGATCCCGCCGCGGTTTCACGGCGCAGGGAGACGGTCAGAACCTCGCTGCCACTGGCCTGCACTGCGTCGGTCAGGACCTGCGGCGAGGGGTATTGCGCGGTGCCCAGTAAGAGCCGCGAGGAAAGGTCGACATCATATAGCCGCATCGCTCAGCCCCCCTGCATCGGGGCGAGGACTTCCAGCCGGTCGCCTGCCGTTAACCTTGTATCATCGCGTTTGGCGCGCGAGATAAATTGCCCGTTGAGCGCGGTAGCAATCGCCGGACTGGTAAAGCCCAGCTCCTCCAGCGCGGCAGCGAGGGTGGTGGCGCGGATGTCACGCGGATCTGCGTTCACGATGATCTGCATCACTAGTCTCCGGAATCAGAATGTCTGCGGCGCGCGCGGCCATGGCGGGCGCCAGAAGAAAGCCGTGTCGGTACAGGCCGTTGAGGTACAGGGTGCCGTCCTGCCAGATCAGATCCGGCAGGTTGTCGGCAAAGGCTGGGCGCAGTCCTGCGCCGATCTCCACCACCGCCGCTTCGGCCAGGCCGGGGTGCAGCGTATAGGCCGCATTCATCAGCTCGCTGAGGGCGCGCAGGGTGGGTGGGCCGCTGGCGCTGCTTTCGACCATGGTGGCGCCCAGCATGAAATGGTGATCGGCGCGCGGCACCAGGTAGATGGGGCTGCGCGGGTGCAAAAGCCGCAGTGTGCGGCTGATCTCCACCCCGGGCGCGTGCAGGATCGCCATCTCGCCACGCACCGGGCGCAGGCCCGGCAGGGGCGCAGCCATCCCGGTGCAATCCAGCGTGACCCGCGACGGCGCCGGTGTGCCGCAGTGCAGGGTCACGCCTATCTCCTGTACCCGGGCTGCCAGATCCCGGATCGCGCGGCGCGGGTCCAGATGGCCCTCTTCCGTGAAATGCAGCCCGGCGCGGAACCGGCCCGCCAGTTCCGGCTCCAACGCGGCGATCTGCGTCTCATCGACCGCCACATGGGCGCGGGTGCGCCGGGCAAAACGGGTCAGCTCGGCCCGGTCGCGGGCGGGGGCCAGCACCAGCGTGCCGCGCCGGACCACCGGGGTGATCTGGGCCCACCAGTCGAGGGCGCGGCTGCCGAGGGTGATCACTTCCTCCTCGGCGCTTTCGCCCTCGCACCAGGGCGCCAACATGCCGCCGGCATAGCGGGAGGCGCTTTTGTCACCGATGTGGGCGCTGCGTTCATAAAGCGTCACCTCGGCCCCGCGCCGGGCCAGCTCATGCGCGGCGGCGAGCCCGGCAAGGCCCGCGCCTGCGATGGTGATCATGCCCCCGCGTCCTCCGCATCCACGGTGTCTTGCACCGGCACGTATAGGTCGCCGCCTTCTCGGAACTTGGCGGCCATCGCCTCCATGCCTTCCTTCTGCGCCTCGGCACGGATGTCGTGACTGATCCGCATGGAGCAGAACTTCGGCCCGCACATGGAGCAGAAATGCGCCACCTTATGCGCCTGTTTCGGCAGGGTTGCGTCATGGAAATCCCGCGCGGTTTCCGGGTCGAGCGAGAGGTTGAACTGATCCTCCCAGCGGAATTCGAACCGGGCGCGGGACAGAGCATCATCGCGCCGCTGGGCGCCGGGAAGGCCCTTTGCCAGATCGGCGGCATGGGCGGCGATCTTGTAGGTGATTACTCCGGTCTTCACGTCATCGCGGTCCGGCAGGCCCAGGTGTTCCTTGGGCGTCACATAGCAGAGCATGGCGCAGCCGAACCAGCCGATCATCGCGGCGCCAATGCCAGAGGTGATGTGGTCATAGCCCGGTGCGATATCTGTGGTGAGCGGGCCGAGCGTGTAAAACGGCGCCTCGTGGCAGCACTCCAGCTGCTTGTCCATGTTCTCCTTGATCTTGTGCATGGCCACATGCCCCGGCCCCTCGATCATCACCTGGCAATCCTTGGCCCAGGCGATCTTGGTCAACTCGCCCAGGGTTTCCAGCTCGGCAAATTGCGCCTCGTCATTGGCATCGGCAATCGACCCGGGGCGCAGCCCGTCGCCCAGGGAGAAGGAGACGTCATACCGGCGGCAGATGTCGCAGATCTCCTCAAAATGCTCATAAAGGAAGCTTTCTTTGTGATGATGCAGGCACCATTTCGCCATGATCGAGCCGCCGCGCGACACGATCCCGGTCACGCGGTTGACGGTCATCGGCACCATGTGCAGCCGCACACCGGCGTGGATGGTGAAATAATCGACGCCCTGTTCGGCCTGTTCGATCAGCGTGTCGCGGAACACCTCCCAGGTCAGGTCCTCGGCAATGCCGTTCACCTTTTCCAGCGCCTGATAGATCGGCACGGTGCCGATGGGCACGGGAGAGTTGCGGATGATCCATTCGCGGGTGTTGTGGATGTTGCGGCCGGTGGACAGGTCCATCACCGTATCGGCGCCCCAGCGGATCGCCCAGACCAGCTTGTCCACTTCCTCCTCCATCGAGGAGGTCACCGCTGAGGTGCCCATATTGGCGTTGATTTTCACCTTGAAATTACGGCCGATGATCATCGGCTCCAGCTCGGGGTGGTTGATGTTCGCTGGAATGATGGCGCGGCCTTCGGCGACCTCCTGGCGGACGAATTCGGGCGTCACGTAGTCGGGAATATTGGCGCCGAAATCATTGCCATCACGATGACAGGGCGAGGTCTCGCGCAACTGGTTCTCGCGGATGGCGATATATTCCATCTCGGGCGTGATGATCCCGGCGCGGGCATAGGCCAGCTGCGTTACCGCCCTGTCGCCCGTGGCGCGCAGCGGGGCCGGGCGTTGGGGGAATTCCGGCGTCAGCCGGTCCCCTTCGACAAAGCCGTTGTCCTCGGGCTTCACATCGCGGCCCTGGTATTCCTCCACATCGGCGCGGGTCAGGATCCAGTCCCGGCGCAGGGCGGGCAGGCCTTGGCGGATGTCGGTGGTGTGATCGGGATCGGTATAGGGGCCGGAGCTGTCGTAGACTGGCAGGGGCGCCTCGCCCGCGGTGGGGTGGGTGGCGATTTCGCGCATTGGCACGCGGATCTCAGGGTGGATGTCGCCGGACACGTAGATCTTGCGCGATGCGGGCAGCGGGCCGATGGTCACGCTGGGCGCGATCGTGGAATTCTGATGGGTCATGCGGTGCTCCTCGAAGCCAAAACTCGGAAAAGACACCAGATGAGGTTTGGACGGGGAAACGCGGAACGGTCGTACCTACCGTTCGGTTCGGGCAGCGCGGAATTGGACCTGTACGGGGCCGCAACGACGCGCATCCTAGCTTCCTACGCCAGTGTCAACTGGGTCAGGTTCTAAGGGTCGCGTCACCGGCCGGAAGTGTTCCCGTCCTGTCAGCCTCTCAGTCCCCGTGGCGGGACTCCCCTGCGTGCTTTCACACCTAGGGGAGCTGCCCCCGCGCCGTCAAGAGGGTTTCTTCAGTCGCGTCTTTCGTTAGGTGGGGTTTGTTAAGTTACTGAAATGTAAGGAAACAAAACCGTTCTGAAAATTAATAGTCCGGGGCTTGTATTTGCTGGTCTAAATTATCTATAAAAAAGTTAAGTGAGGCGGTAGCCTTGAATAATTAATCTATAAATGGAAATGGGAGGTCCCAGATGCTGGATGCTGCGCCGATCAGAACCGACTGGACACGTGCCGAAGCTGAGAAAATCTATAATCAGCCCTTCATGGATTTGTTGTTTCAGGCGCAGTCCGTGCACCGGCAGGCCTTTGACCCCAATCAAGTGCAGAAATCCAAGCTTTTGAGCATCAAGACCGGCGGCTGCCCCGAGGATTGCGCCTATTGCAGCCAATCCGCGCGCAATGGTGCAAAACTCTCTGCCAGCAAGCTGATCGAGGTGGAGCGGGTGATCGCCGAGGCGAAAAAGGCCCGGGACGCAGGCGCCACGCGCTATTGCATGGGGGCGGCCTGGCGCAGCCCGAAAGAGCGCGACATGGCGGCGCTGGAGGCGATGATCCATGGGGTCCGGGAGCTGGGGATGGAGACCTGCATGACCTTGGGCATGCTGGAGGAGGATCAGGTGTTCCGCCTGCGCGATGCGGGGCTGGATTACTACAACCACAATATCGACACCTCGGAGCGTTACTATTCCGAGATCATCACCACCCGCACATTCGCCGACCGGATCGAGACCCTGAATCGGGTGCGCGAGGCGGGGATCAAGGTCTGCGCGGGCGGCATCGTCGGCATGGGCGAAGAGCAGATGGACCGGATCGACATGCTGCTGGCTCTGGCAACGCTGGATGAACACCCGGATTCGGTGCCGGTTAACATGCTGATCCCGATTGCCGACACGCCACTGGCAGACGTCCAGAAACTCGACCCGATCGAATTCGTGCGCACCATCGCGCTGGCGCGGATCCTGATGCCGAACAGCCATGTGCGCCTGTCGGCAGGCCGCACCGACATGAGCGATGAGCTGCAGGCGATGTGTTTCTTTGCTGGGGCCAATTCGATCTTTGTCGGGGAAACGTTGCTGACAGCGGACAACCCCGAAGAAGACAAGGATCAGCAGTTGTTCGACCGGCTGGGTCTGGTGGCCATGGCTGCCCATTGCGAAGGGCGGATTGGCGAGGCGGGCGAATGAATATCGCCGCAGCCGACCCCACCGCCGATCCCGCCGCGGCTCTGTTTCCGCGTCAACAGGCGCTGCTCACATCTCTTGCGGATCAGGACCGCTATCGCCGCCTGATCCCCCGGGCGGGGCATGATTTTTCATCGAACGATTATCTTGGGCTTGCGGCCAGCGATGAAATGCGCGCCGCCGCGATGGCGGCGTTGCAGCGGGGTGTGCCCGTCGGTGCCGGCGGCTCCCGCCTGCTGCGCGGCAATGACAGCGAACACCAACAGCTTGAGGAAGAGGCGGCGGCCTTCTTTGGCAGTGAGGCGGCGCTCTTCATGGGCGGCGGTTTCAACGCCAATGTGGCGATCTTCGCGACCCTGCCACAGCGCGGCGATCTGGTGCTATATGACGATCTGATTCACGCCAGCGTCCGAGAAGGGATGCGGCTGGGCCGGGCCGAAACGCAAAACTTTGCCCATAACGATGTGGCTGATGCGGCGCGGGTGATCTCTGACTGGCGCGCGGCGGGCGGCATCGGGCAGGTCTGGATCGCGGTCGAGGCGGTCTATTCCATGGATGGCGATCTGGCGCCACTGACCGAGCTGATGGCGCTGGCCGACGCGTCCGGCGGAGTTCTGGTGGTGGACGAGGCTCATGCCACCGGCCTGTTCGGACCGCAGGGCCGCGGGCTGGCGTATGACATCGCGCATCGGCCCAACGTCATCAGCCTGCACACCTGCGGCAAGGCGCTGGGTGCCTCGGGCGCGCTGATCTGCGCGCCGAAGGTGCTGATCGACATGCTGATCAACAAGGGGCGGATT
This sequence comes from Pseudophaeobacter sp. 1A16562, assembly GCF_041008785.1. Lineage (NCBI taxonomy): Bacteria > Pseudomonadati > Pseudomonadota > Alphaproteobacteria > Rhodobacterales > Roseobacteraceae > Pseudophaeobacter > Pseudophaeobacter sp. 1A16562. The sequence goes on from NZ_JAXGFT010000008.1 coordinate 194,713, forward strand.
TTCATCTTTGCCACCGCGCCATCACCGCTCAATGCCGCGCTGGTGCGGGCATCGCTGGCCTTGCTGCAGCAGGATGCGTCGCGCATCGACCGTGCCTGGGAGGTGATTGATCATGCCCATGCCGAGGCTGCGCGCCTGTGCGGTCTGACCGGCTTTGCCTGTCAGATCCTACCAGTGATCACAGGCGGGGACGGGCGCACGATGCAGCTGGCCTCGGATCTGCAGGCGCTTGGATATGACATTCGCGGCATTCGCCCGCCGACGGTCCCTGCGGGCACCTCGCGGCTCAGGGTGTCGATCACGCTCAACACTTCAAAATCGGTGGTGACGGAAATGTTCACCGATCTGGCACAGGTGCTGGAGCAGCGCCCATGAGCCGCACATTGGTGGTGACCGGAACCGACACCGGCATCGGCAAGACGGTGATTTCCGCTGCACTGGTGCAGGCGCTGGGCGCGACCTACTGGAAACCGGTTCAGTCCGGTCTTGAGGAGGAAACCGACAGCGCGTTCGTGGCGCGCATGACCGGGCGCAAGGTTCTGCCCGAAGCATACCGGCTGCAGCTGCCTGCTTCGCCGCATCTGTCGGCCGAGGCTGAGGGGGGCGAGATCTCGCTGGCCGAGTTTGCATTGCCCGAAGGCGCGGGCACCCTGGTCGTCGAGGGCGCCGGCGGCGTCATGGTGCCGCTGAACCGGCGTGAGCTGTTTCTCGATCTCTTTGCCCATTGGCGTGCGCCTGTGGTGCTTTGCGCGGCGACACGGCTCGGCACGATCAACCATTCGCTGCTCTCGCTGATGGCGCTCAAGGATCTGGGATGCCCTGTCGTCGGCGTGCTGTTCAGTGGCGATCCCGAACCCGAGGTGGAGGACACCATCTGTCAGTTCGGCCAGGTGCCGCATCTGGGACGGCTTCCGCACCTGGATCCGCTGACCCCGGTGACGCTGGCCGAGGCCTGCGCCGCGTATGTCGACCTTGCCACCATCCGCATGGCGCTGACCTGAAGGAAGGACATCCCGATGAACCCGCCGCTGACCCCGCTGGAGTTTGACCAGAAACACCTCTGGCACCCCTATACCAATGTCACCAAACCCGGCCGGACCTTTCTGGTAAAGGAAGCGGAAGGCGTCCATATCACGCTGGAGGACGGCACCCGTCTGATCGACGCCATGTCCTCGTGGTGGTGCATGATGCACGGGCACCGGCATCCGGTGATCACGGCGGCCATGAAGGCACAGATCGACACCCTGCCACATGTGATGTTCGGCGGGTTAACCCATGAGCCGGCGGTGGAGCTGGGACGGCGGCTGCTGGAGATCACGCCGGACAGCCTGCAGCGGATCTTCTACTGCGACAGCGGCTCGGTCTCGGTCGAGGTGGCGATGAAGATGGCGGTGCAATACCAGCACGCCATGGAGCAACCGGGGCGCAGCGAATTTGCCACGGTGCGCTCGGGTTATCACGGTGACACCTGGAAGGCGATGAGCGTCTGCGATCCCGACACCGGCATGCACCACCTGTTTCAGGGCGCGCTCAGCGTTCAGCATTTCGTCTCTCGCCCGCCGGTGGCGATGGGGCGGGACTGGAACCCGGACCCCGAGCAAAACGGCCTCGGCGAATTGCGCCGGGTGCTGGAGGCCGGGCAGGACCGCATCGCCGGGTTTATCCTGGAACCGGTGGTGCAGGGCACGGGGGGCATGTATTTCTACCACCCCGAGTACCTCAATCAGGCGCGGGCGCTCTGCGATGAATTCGGCGTCTTGCTGATCTTTGATGAGATCGCCACTGGCTTTGCCCGCACCGGACAGATGTTCGCCACCGATTTCTGTTCGGTTGAGCCGGATATCCTGTGCCTCGGTAAGGGGCTGACAGGTGGGCATATTTCCTTTGCGGTGACGCTGACCAATGACCGGGTGGCGGAAGGCATCGGTGGCGGCAATCCCGGTATCTTCATGCACGGACCGACCTATATGGCCAATCCGCTGGCCTGCGCTGCTGCCTGCGCGGCGATCGATGAGCTGACCGGGCAGGATTGGCGGGGGCGCATTGCAGATATCGCGGCGCAGATGCAGGCAGAGCTGGCCCCGGCGCGCGACCTGCCAGGGGTGCGGGATGTGCGGGTGCTGGGGGCGATTGGCGTGATCGAGATGGATCATCCGGTATCCGCCGATGACGCCCATGCGCTGGCGCCGGACACCGGCGTGTTCCTGCGTCCCTTTGGTCATAACATCTATACGATGCCGCCATTTATCAGCACGCCAGAACAGCTGAGCGCGGTGACCGCAGCGATGCTGCGGCTTGCGCGGGTGCTGTAACAACCTGAAACTAGAAAGGTGCGGCCGATCATCTGTGCCGCCCCTGATTCTTTCTGAGGCGCGCATCGCTAGGCGGAGGTACGGGTTATCCGGTCTCAAAATTGAATTTCCATCCAAAAATTTAAATGGAAAATCAAGAAAATGCGCCGGCAGCGCCGTGAATGCTCGACAAATGGTCGTATTAAAGGCAAAACCTTGTCCTGTAGCCGGTCACACTGGATCATCAATACGCTGAGATGAACGGCTTGGACCGGCGGTGGCGAAACGGCAGATGGCGGCCGATGGGCTGCGCAGTCCGCGACACCAGACGACCACAATCACATAAGGGCGCGGGACTTCGGGTCCGCCTGATGCGCCCACAGAACGGGGATGACATCCATGAAATCAACTTCTTTTGCACTGGCGCTGGGCGCTTCTGCCATGCTTTCCGGTGCCGCGGCAGCGGCTGATCTGGGTGCGGTGGACACGCCGATCAAACTGGCGGTCAACGAATGGACTGGCCAGCACGTCACCACTCATATCGCTGGTGAGATGCTGAAGGCTGCGGGCTACAAGGTCGAATATGTCTCGGCCGGCATGATGAACCAGTTCCAGGCGATCGCGGATGGTGACATCCACGCGACGCTGGAAATCTGGTCCTCCAACGTGTCGGACGAATACGCCAAGAAGGTCGCCGAAGGCACCGTCGAGGAACTGGGTGATCTGGAACTCGACGCCAAGGAAGGCATCGCGTACCCCGCCCACGTGGCTGAGCTGTGCCCGGGTCTGCCCGCATGGGAGGCGCTGAAGGCCTGCGCGCCGCAGTTCGCCACCGCCGAAACCCTGCCGCAGGGCCGTCTGGTGGATTACCCGGCCGACTGGGGTACCCCCGGCGCCGACCGCATGGCCGGTCTTGACCTGCCCTTCAAGGCGGTTCCCGCGGGTTCCGAGGCCGCGCTGATCGTCGAGCTGCGCGCCGCGACCGAGCGCAAGACGCCGCTGCTGATCACCTTCTGGCAACCCCATTGGGCGATGTCCGCCTATGACGTGAAGTTCGTCGACCTGCCCGAGGGCGAAGAGGCCTGCTTTACCGATCCGGCATGGGGCCCGAATCCCAACGCGGTCAACGATTGCGATTTTGCCCCCTCGCGCATCTTCAAGGCGGGTTGGTCCGGTCTGGCCGAAACCTGGCCCGCAGCGCATGAGATCCTGTCGTCCTACACGTTGGCCGTTGAAGACCAGCAGCCGATGATGGGCGCCATCGACGTTGATGGTGGCAGCGTCGAGGAAGTGGTTGCCGACTGGATGGCGGCCAATGAGGACAAGTGGCGTCCGGTCGTGGACGCCGCGCTGAAGTGAGCCAAAGCGCCGTGAGTGACACGTCGACACCAGCCATCACCTGCCAGAATGTCTGGCAGGTGTTCGGCGCCCATGCGGACAGTGCTCTGAAGCAGGCGCTGTCTGAAACTCAAACTGCCGAAGAGGCTGCCGCGGCGCTGCGCGCCAAGGGGCTGACGCCCGCGGTGCAGGACGCCACATTAGACGTGAAAGAGGGCGAGTTGTTCGTCATTATGGGGCTCAGCGGGTCGGGAAAATCGACGCTGATCCGCTGTATCTCGCAGCTCTTGCCGGGCACCGGCGGCGATATTCTGATCGACGGCGAAAACATCCGCACCGCCAGCCCGAAACGGCTGATCGAGCTGCGCCGAAACAAGCTGGGCATGGTGTTCCAGCACTTCGGCCTGTTCCCGCATATGAGCGTGGCCGAAAATGTCGCCTATCCGCTGAGGGTGCAGGGGATGCGCAAGAAAGACCGGCTGGCGAAGGCGCAGCAGGTGATCGAACTGGTCGGCCTTGGCGGGCGCGAAAAGAATTTCCCACGTGAACTGTCCGGCGGGCAGCGCCAGCGGGTCGGCATCGCGCGCTCCCTCGTGGCGGATTGTTCCGTCTGGTTTCTGGATGAGCCGTTTTCGGCTCTGGATCCGTTGATCCGTCGCCAGTTGCAGGATGAATTCCTCGACATTCAGGCCAAGCTGAAAACCACAATCGTCTTTATCACCCATGATATCAATGAGGCGCTGAAGCTGGCCGACCGCATCGCCATCATGCGCGATGGCAAGATCGTGCAGATCGGTACGCCTTCGGACATCGTGCTGAACCCGGTGGATGACTACGTGCGTGAATTCTCCAAGGATGTCGCCAAGGGGCAGCACGCTCATGTGGCCTCGGTCATGCAAACCGGCGGGGATCTGTCCCATGGCCCCGACGATCCGGGTTTGCGCCGCGACATGACGCTGGATGCGGCGCTGGCGCGCTGCATGGAGCTGTATGAACCCGTGCCGGTGCGTGACGAAAATGGCGCGCTGCTGGGCGTGGTGAATCCGGCAGATCTGGCGGCGGCCCTGCAGGTGGATCCGGCGGCATGATGACGCTCAGCAAAGGCAGCCGCGCCGCGCTGAGCGCGCTGGTGGTGGGTATTCTGTGTCTGGCGCTGGAAGGCGTCGCGCCTTGGCTTGTTTCATTCCCCAAAGGCTGGGTGCTGCCCGCGACCGATTGGGTCGGCAGCGGGATGGAGAGCTTTCTGGCCCTGATCAAACCGGCAGCCCGAATGTTTTCTGCTCTGATGGCCTATCCGATGGAGGCCGCAGGCTGGATCTTGAGCGAAACGCCCTGGCCATTGCTGATCGCGGCCACGGTGGCGCTGGGCTGGCGCCTCGGGGGGCTGGCGATGGCGCTGATGGCTGCGGTGGGGCTGGGTGCGGTGCTCGCTTCGGGTTACTGGCCCGAAAGCATGAACACGCTGGCGCTGGTCTCGGTCTCGGTGCCGCTGGCGCTGCTGGTCGGCGGTGCCATTGGCGTGCTGGCCAATGAATACCCCCGAGTGCGGGCGCCGGTTCAGGCGCTCCTGGACGTGATGCAGACGGTGCCGACCTTTGCCTATCTTACGCCCCTCTTGGTGCTTTTCGGCTTTGGCCCGGTTGTGGGGCTGATCGCCTCGGCCATCTATGCGGCACCGCCGATGGCTCGCAACGTGATGTTGGGGCTGGAGCGGATCGAACCGGAGATCAAGGAAGCCGCTGTCATGGCAGGCGGCACCCGCATGCAACAGCTGTTCCAGGTCGAGATCCCCGCCGCGGCGACGCAGATCATGGTGGGCGTCAATCAATGCCTGATGGCGGCCCTGTCGATGGTGATCATCGCTGCTGTCATAGGCGGTTTTGACGATATTGGCTGGGAAGTGCTGCTGACCATGCGCAAGGCGCAGTTCGGCGCCAGCCTGCTGGCCGGTTTTGTGATCGTGATCTTTGCCATCCTGATCGACCGGATGAGCGGCACGCTCGCCGATGAAAGGCGCCGCAGCTATGACGGGCGCGTGTCGCTGGCGATCCTTGTGCTGGGCGCAATCGTCAGTTTGGCCTTTTACGGCCAGCTGCAGCATCCGGGCGACTATGCGCTGTTCGACAGTACGGCGGATCGTGTCGACGCAGGGCTGTCGGCCTTTACCAGCGCCAATGCCGAGCTGCTGACCAGCGTCAAGAACGGCGTGATGTTCTACGTGCTGCTGCCGCTGCGGATCGGGCTTGACCAGGCGGTGCTGCCTTTCACCTGGGGCTTTGTCTGGACCGCGGGGATGAGCCTTGCGCTCTTTGCTGCAGGCGCCGTTGCAGGATTGTACTGTGCCTATCGCGGCAAGCTGACGCTGGGTGTGGTGATCCTGATCGCCACGGGCATGCTGGAAACGGGAATTTCGCAGCTTCCCTGGCCCTTTGTGCTGGTCGGGGTAGGGGCTTTGTCCTTTGTTGCAGGCGGCGTGCGTCTGGCGGCGCTGTCTGTGGTTCTCCTGATAACGGTCCTGCTGTCTGGCCTGTGGGAACGGGCGCTGCTGTCCCTGTACCTGTCGGGGGCTTCGGTCTTTGCCTGCGCGGTGCTGGGCGGCGCCATCGGGCTTGCCTCGGCAGTCTCACCCATGGTCTGGCGCGTAGTGCGTCCCATTTGTGACATGCTGCAGACGATCCCGCTGTTTGTCTTCCTGATCCCGGTGCTGATGGTGTTCCAGATTGGCGAGTTCTCGGCCTTTCTCGCCATCATGGCCTATGCCATCGTTCCGATGATCCGCTACACCCGGCATGGTCTGACCGAGACACCCGCCGAGATGATCGAGGCCGCGACCGCTTCGGGCGCGACCCGCTGGCAGATGATGCGCGATGTGCGGGTGCCCTACGCGGCGCCGACCATCCTTCTGGGGCTCAATCAGACCATCCTTTATGCCTTTGCCATGCTGGTGATCGCAGCGCTGATCGGCACCACCGGACTGGGCCAGTCGATCTACCTCGCGCTGGGGCAGGCGGATGTGGGGCTGGGCATCTCTGCTGGCGCGGCGATGGCGATTCTGGCGCTGATTGCTGACCGGATCGTGCAAGGCTTTGCCGAGGAACGCCGCCACGCGCTGGGTCTCTAAGCCACCTTTCTTGCCGCGCTGCCCCTCTGGTGGCGCGGCAAATGCCCCTCTGGCCCACTCCCTGAAACCGCGCTAGGATCTGTTTCGCTGAACAGAACCACAACCAAGTGAGGTCTCCCGATGAGCCTGGCCTATGTCATGACCACTGAACGCGGCGCCACCGACCGGCTGCTGACCGCGCTGGCCGAGCGTTTGCAGACGCGCGGGCTGCGTCTGGCGGGAATCGTTCAGACCAATACCGAATGCTATGATGACAAGCTCTGCGACATGGATGTGCGGGTGCTGCCGGGGGATGAGGTGATCCGCATTTCCCAGTCTCTGGGGCCAGAGGCCCGCGGCTGCCGCTTGAACCCCGGTGCGCTGGAGCAGGCGGTAGGGCAGGTCACCGAGAGCCTTGCTCAGACGCCCGCACCGCAGGTGCTGCTGGTCAACAAGTTCGGCAAGCACGAGGCCGATGGCCGCGGCATGCGCCCGGTCATTGGCGAGGCGCTCGCCATGGGTATCCCGGTCGTTTCTGGCGTCAATCGTATGAATGTGGAGGCTTTCAAGGATTTCTCCGGCGGTATGGCAGAGGCGGCTGAGGCCGATCTTGATGCGCTGGAGGCCTGGGTGATGCAGGCGGTCAAAACCCCGGCAGAGTGACGCCTCAGGGCGCGGTCCCCACTGCCGAATATCAGTGGTTTTTGAAGATTGACCCGGTCCTGTACCGGGTCTTTTTTCATCCTGCCGGGGGCGGGGCCTTTAGGGGAATCTGACCCGAAACCGATGCCCGTTATGGGGGCAGGGGAAGGGGAATATGAGGCTGGAAACGGGGCAAAACCGGCTGCCAGAGCTGAAGCGATGGGCAGTGCTGTATTGGGAGGCCTAGACCCGATACGGGCGGATGCCACCATCGTTCCCGATGAAAATATCAATCATTTCAAGGAGGAAGATGGTGGGCGACCCTGGAATCGAACCAGGCGTGCGTCTCCGCGAGGGAGTTACAGTCCCCTGCCACACCTTGCGGCCTGTCGCCCACTGTCAGGTGAGTGTTGCACCTAACGTGGAGGCGTGATTACTAGCGGCACCAACGGGCGTCAACAGGAAAATACCAAGTTTTCTGCGCTGGCCTGAAATTCCTTTTGTCGGAGAGAGCAATGTCGAAGAAACCCACCAAGAAACCCCAGTGGGTCATCGAAAAGGAACAGGCCAAGAAGGCAGGCGCGAGCGAAACCGTCTGGCTGTTTGGCCTGCACGCGGTGCGCGATGCGCTGATGAACCCGCGCCGGGAGAAACTGCGGCTGATCGTGACGCTGAATGCCCAGAACAAGCTGGAAGAGGCCATCGCTGCCGCCGGGATCGAACCCGAGGTGGTCGATCCGCGCAAGTTCAACGCGCCGCTGGATCCCAATTCGGTGCACCAGGGCGCGGCGCTGGAGGTGAAACCGCTCAACTGGGGCAGTCTTGCGGAAAACTGCATCGGCGCCGAAGTGCCGCGGGTTCTGCTGCTGGACCGGGTGACTGACCCGCATAACGTTGGCGCGATTCTACGTTCGGCCGAGGTGCTGGGTGCCAGCGCCGTGATCGGCACCCGCCATCACTCGGCGCCCGAAACCGGCGCTCTGGCGAAAACCGCCAGCGGCGCGCTGGAACGTCAGCCCTATCTGCGGATGCGCAACCTCTCGGATACCATCACCGAGCTGCAGAATATGGGCTTTCTCGTGCTGGGCCTCGATGGCGAGGCAGAGCAGACCATCGAACAGGCGCTGGAAGGGCGCAAGGACCGCCCGGTGGCGCTGGTGCTGGGAGCCGAGGGACCGGGTCTGCGGCAAAAGACCAAGGAAACCGTGGATCAGCTGGTGAAAATCGACTTTGCCGGGGGATTCGGATCGCTCAACGTCTCAAATGCTGCGGCAATCGCCCTATATGCTTCCAGAGAAAGATCCTAAGCGGACAGGAGGTAGGCATCGCACATTCCAGCATTTCCGGAGGTAAGATCCTCAGTTGTTGTTACTGCGGCGTTCAATCGGCCTTTGTGCCGGGTGGGCGTGGCATGTCCACGCTGATATGCGGAACCTGCGGGGCGCCGCTTTCGGCGCAAAAGGCCCGGCCTCTGGCGCCGGGCAAGGGGGCCAAAACCCCGGCGACGGCTGTGCCCGCGTCGCGGTCCAAGATTTCGCACCAGCCTGCGCCGGTGAAACCCGCCTATAAGCCGAAGAAGAGCAAGCCGCGCAAGAAACGCAAAAGCATGTTTCAAAAGGTGTTGTCTGAGGCCTTTGACGTGATCGAGGATATTTTCGACTGAGGCAGGCTGGTGGGGTTTACCGGACGCCTTTCCGAATGAGATCAGACCGGCCCTGTGGCCGCAGACACACGGCGTTCACTTATTCGTAACACGCCTGTTCAGCCTGATACGCATGAGGCAGAATTGGGTCATCTCAAATTGATCCTGTGGAGTCGTCTCTTGTTTCTGCGCCTGTTCGTTCTGGTTGCTGCCGTCCTGTTGTCCGTCCCGCCCCGGGGCGCGCTGGCGGATTCGCCCCTGTTTGCGGCGCGCGAAGGGGTGGCGCTTGGCGGTTATGACACGGTGGCCTTTTTCGACGTCGGAGAGGCCGTGGCGGGGCAGGCACGCTATTCCGTTGTGTGGAAAGGTGTCATCTGGCGTTTCGCGTCTCAAAGCAATCAGATCCGGTTTGAAATGAACCCGCGTGCCTATGCACCGATGTTCGGTGGCTATTGCGCCTCTGCCATGGCGCGGGGCGTGTTGAAGGCCGGGGACCCGCAGCTGTGGGTGATTGTTGACGGGCGGCTGTTCCTTTTGAACAATGAGGGGGCGTTGACGCGGTGGCGGGCACAGGCGGCGCAGCTGATCGCCGAAGCCGACGCCCATTGGCCCGCTGCCTTGCACCCCGAGTAAAGGGATCTGCGGCGACAATTGGTGACGTAAGCCCTTCAAAGCCCCTGCAAAACCCTTCCGAACATCGAGCCCCTTTAAAAGCCTATCCCGAAGACCCACATATAATTCAGGGCTGCGGAACGGAACATCCGTAGACCTTTTTCACTGTCCCTCGTTCCATACCTCGCGCCCGGGATCCCTTCCGGGCGCTTTTTTCTTTTTGGGGATGCCGATGTGCTCATCGGCCGGTTCGTTATTGCCGTCGGTTTTCCGTCGCCCAATGCCGCGAATTTGGCTTTTCCACGCGGCGGCAGCACAGTAGGGTCTGGCCATGACCAGCTATAGCGACGACCTTTTGCGCAAGATTTTGAAACGGACCCGGACCATCGCGGTGGTGGGGGTGTCGATGAATTCTGTGCGCCCCAGCTACTATGTGGCACGCTACCTTGGCCTCAAGGGCTACCGGGTGATTCCGGTCAATCCCGGCCACGCGGGCAAGCGGCTGTTCGGCGCCACCGTGCGCGCCAGCCTGGCAGAGATCGATGAACCGGTACATATGGTCGATATCTTCCGCCGCTCTGAAGCGGTACCACCCATTGTGGATGAGGCGCTCGAGCTGTTCCCGGATCTTCAGACCATCTGGATGCAGATCGGCGTCGAGAACGCCGAGGCCGCCGCCAAGGCCGAGGCGCGCGGCGTCGACGTGATTCAGAACCGCTGCCCCAAGATCGAATACCAGCGCCTGTTCGGTGAACTCCGCATGGGCGGGTTCGCCACTGGTATCATTTCCTCGAAACTGTAGGGCGCTGGGGGGCTCCCGCCCGTCGCGCGTCACATCAAAGATATAAAGGCTCCCGTTGGGCCGGGCGCCGCGCTGACGCGCGGCGGTTTTCTGCTGAGAAACGCTTCAGGGGCAGCACTGCCCTGAAGCGCCATGGCGAGTGTTATCCGATCTGTTCCGCCTCAAGGGTGAACCGCGCCTTGCGCGGCCGCTGGCGCGGCCCTTGACCCGGATCAGATCGGGCATTTGCTTTGATGGTGTTGTCAGCCCTTGGGGCGAGCGGCCTTTTCTGCGATGCCGCTGAGGCCCTGACGTTCGGCCAGAACGGCAAGGACCTCGTCCAGTGCCACATCTCGGGCGGCCAGCATCACCAGGAAATGATAAAGCACATCGGCGCCTTCACTGGCGAGTTTCGCCTTGTCGTCCTTCACCGCTTCGATAATCGCCTCGATGGCTTCCTCACCGAACTTCTCGGCGCATTTCTCGGGCCCCTTGGACAGGAGTTTTGCGGTCCAGGAGCTGCTAGGGTCCGCGCCCTTGCGGGATTGGATGGTGGTTTCGAGGTCGTGCAGCAGGGTCATGGCGGTGGGCCTTTCTCAGCCGAGGCGCATCGGGATACCGGCGGCGGCCATGTGCTCCTTGGCCTCCTGAATGGTATATTCGCCGAAGTGGAAGATCGAAGCGGCCAGCACCGCCGAGGCGCCGCCCTTGGTGACACCTTCGACAAGGTGGTCAAGTGTGCCGACCCCGCCCGAGGCGATCACCGGCACATCCACCGCGTCCGAGATCGCGCGAGTCAGGGGCAGGTTGAAGCCGGATTTGGTGCCGTCCCGGTCCATCGAGGTCAGCAGGATCTCGCCTGCGCCCCTGGCCACAACGGTCTTGGCAAACTCCACCGCGTCGATACCGGTTTCGCGGCGCCCGCCATGGGTGAAGATCTCCCATTTGCCGGGGGCGACGGTCTTTGCGTCGATCGCCACCACGATGCACTGGCTGCCGAATTGCGCGGCTGCCTCGGCCACCACATCGGGGTTGGCGACGGCGGCGGAGTTGAAGGAGACCTTGTCGGCCCCGGCCAGCAGAAGCGCGCGCACGTCTTCCTTGGTGCGTACTCCGCCGCCCACGGTGAGCGGTACGAAGCACTGCTCGGCGGTGCGGCGCACCATGTCGAACATGGTGCCGCGGTTTTCATGGGTGGCGTGGATGTCGAGGAAACAGATCTCGTCAGCGCCCGCCGCATCATAGGCCTTGGCCGCCTCCACGGGATCGCCCGCATCGCGCAGGCCGACGAAGTTCACGCCCTTGACCACGCGGCCATCAGCGACATCGAGACAGGGGATGATGCGGGTTTTCAGCATCTTCAGCTCTTTCTTTTCCGGAGTGCGCCGATCAATGCCAGAATGGCCCAGGAAAGACCAGCGCCCATGACAAAGGGGGCAAAGACAAGTGGCCCCCAAGCCGCGAATATTCCCAGCGCATAGGCCGTGTCGCTGATATCGCGGCCAAGGAGGAGGCAGGGCGCGGCAAAGCCTTCGTTGATGGAGCAGCCAAGAACCGTGCTGAGGAACAAGACCGCGCCAAAGGCCAGCGCCCAGAGCAGGATGGGGCCAAGGGTCAGCAGCGCAAGGATGCGATGCGCATTTCGTCCGATGGCTGGTCCTTGTCCCGGCTCCTGCGCCATGGGATCAGCCTTTCAGGATGGCCAGCGCCTCAGCGAGGTCGATGGCGCCGTCATAAAGCGCGCGGCCCGAGATGGCGCCATTGAGCGGTGCACCGCAGGATTTCAGCGCTCGAAGGTCCTCAAGCGAGGAGACCCCGCCGGAGGCGATCACCGGGATCGAGACCGCATTGGCCAGATCGGCAGTGGCCTGCACGTTGGGGCCCTTCATCGCGCCATCGCGCATGATGTCGGTGTAGATGATGGCGGCAACGCCTGCGTCCTCGAAGGATCGTGCAAGATCGGTGACCATCACGTCGGTTTCCTCGGCCCAGCCTTTGGTTGCGACCTTGCCGTTGCGGGCATCGATGCCGACGGCGACCTTGCCGGGGAATTCGCGCGCTGCGTCGCGCACCAGATCGGGGTTTTCCACCGCTACAGTGCCAAGGATCACCCGGGCCAGCCCCTTGTCGATCCAGTTTTCGATGGTCTTCATGTCGCGGATGCCGCCGCCCAGCTGTGCGGGCACCTTGCATTGCTTGAGGATTTCCTCGACCGGGGCGGCATTCACCGGCTCACCTGCAAAGGCACCGTTCAGATCGACGAGGTGCAGCCATTCGCAGCCCTTTTCGACGAACTCCAGGGCCTGGGCGGCGGGGTTGTCGTTGAACACTGTGGTCTTGTCCATGTCGCCATGCAGAAGGCGCACGGCCTGGCCGTCCTTGAGGTCAATGGCGGGATAAAGGATCATGTCGCTGGCCTTTGTCATCAATGGGCGCCGCCGGGCTGGCGGCAGGGTTTTGCCGGTTCTATGGCACGGTCGGCGCCGGGATTGCAACGCGACCCAAAGTCAAGCTTGCCTGAAAACCACATGCCGCGCCAAGGTGGGGCAAACAGGGAGGTTTTGAGATGAAGACAGTTACATTGGGTCTGGCGCTGGCCATGTCGCTGGCCACGGGTGCGCTGGCCGATCAGGTCGCCGGCAAATGGAAGACCGAAGAGGGTGATGAGGGTGGTTATTTGCACGTGGATATCGCGCCCTGCGGAGCCAGTATTTGCGGCACCATCGCCACCGCCTATGACGCAAATGGCGGCGTGTCGGCGGATTACGAGCATCTGGGCAAAAAGCTGATCTGGGATATGAAGGCCGATGGTGGCGGCAGCTATTCGGGGGGTAAGATCTGGGCGCCCGATGCGGACAAGACCTACAAGTCCAAGATGTCGCTGGACGGCAACCGCCTGACCGTCAAGGGGTGCGTCGCAGGCGGGCTGATCTGCCGGGGACAGACCTGGAACCGGGTCAACTGAGAAACGGGTGAAGTGATCTCCCGCCGCATGGATGCGCCGGGACGTGGATCATAGCAGCCCAAGCTGAACCGGGATCGGCACAAAACCACGGCGGACTTGCCGGTCCCGCACCGTTTCGAACAGATGCATCGCCTCGGCGTGCTGGTTGAAATAGGCGCGCCGTTCCTGACCTCCGGGGGCGGCGATCGGACCCAGGGCCTGTTCGACGCACCAGTCGCCAAACAGGGTCTGGCTTAGCCGCAGCACGCAATAGCGGTGGCGGCCTTCGATATGGTCGAATTTTTCCAGTCTGATCTGCAAAGTGGAGGGGCCTGAACGGGTTTCACACCGGTTCCATATGCCGCGAAGCGGGCGCCCTGTCCATCGCCGTGCCGTCACAATTGCCGTATGTTTGATTGCTGTGCAGCATTGGCTGGGGCCAGCCCCCTTATTCGGGAGCTGGCGGAGAGGTGGGAGTGATCAGAAGAGGAAATCATCCGCCGTGAGGTCATCCAGGCTGACGCCGTTCAGGATGATGACGTTCTGCCCATCATCGCCCATATCGTAGATCACGCGGCTGCCCGTGTCGGTCGCGGAATCGACAAAGGCGTCGAGGCTGGTCGCCTCACCCGTGAGAGCAGAGAGGTCCAGCACGTCCTCACCAATGGTGAAGTCCCGGACCACGTCGCGGCCAAAGTCGCCTTTGAAGATAAAGGTATCCTCGCCGCCGCCACCGACCAGCTTGTCGCGGCCGCCGCCGCCGTTCAGCACGTCGTTATGCGAGCCGCCGAACAGTTTGTCGTTATGGGCGCCGCCCAGCAGAGTATCCTCGCCTTTGCCGCCTTTCAGAGCGTCGCGGCCAACACCGCCTTTCAGCTTGTCGTCATGTCCGCCGCCAAGGAGGGTGTCACGGCCCTTGGCGCCGATCAGCACATCCTCGCCGCGGTTGCCCTGCAGGTTGTCATTGCCCGCGCCGCCCTTCAACCGATCGTCATTGGCATAGCCGCTGAAGCTGTCATCGCCACCGGAGCCGAAGAAGCGGATGTTCTGCGCTTTCAACTGGTCGATCAGCGGTTCGAAATCCGCGTCCAGCATGCCGTAGATCAGCGCCGCCGAAGCATCGGCGCCATCGACAGCGGGGGCGAATTTGATGGAATAATCCAGCTGCTCCAGCGCGATGTCCTGAGTGCCGTTCTCGGCGTCGGTTGCGGTGGCGCCATAACCCAGTTCAATTCCGCTGACTGTCCCGCTGAGCGTGTGGGTGCTCATGCTGTAAACAATGTCGTCGCGCAGGATATAAGCCTGTGCATCCGGGGTGGCGGTGTCGGTGATCTGCGCTTCGGCACCGGCGTAATCGCCGCCCAGACCGTTGGAGAAGACCCCGCGCCCGGCGGATTCGAAACTGGCGCTGAAGTCTTCGATATAGGCGGTGAAGTCGGTAACCTGGCTGTTGCCGGTTGTGATGGTGATCGTCATGGCATCTCCTGTGCCGACCTTCCGCTGATCGCATGACAAGCGTCAGATGGGGCCGGGCGTGACCGTGTTCGCGTTGCAAAATTCAAATGATTTGCTGGGTCGGGGATGCGGCAGAGCTGCTGCATGGTGACTGGGCATTGGGCCACAGAGTCCGGTACCTGGCAGGGCTGTGCTACAAAGGCAGATAAAAATTGTCAAGAAAAGGTGGCTGGAAATTGCGGTTGTGCGTGGGAAGGCGTCGGTTCGCCTAGCGCAAACGCCGGTGCCGGACTGCGGGAGGGCAGCCCGGCGGGAACAACGCGCCAGATTGGAAGCTTCACCCGCGGCGCGTTGATCTCTGGGACCGGTCCGACTGCTCCGTCAGACCGGACTATCAGGTAGGCCTATCAGGCAGGCCGATCAGACGGCGCCGGTGTATTCGCCGCGCGCCGGATAGTCGTTGGCGATGGCGAAATCGAGGGCCGACACCAGTTCCGAGAAATGCGGACGCACGAAGGGCATGGTCTGAACCGAGCCGTAGTAGAGGGTCTGCTCGGGGGTCACCATGAACAGGCCGGGTTCAGAGAACAGCGCGGGCTCTTCCAGACCGATCGAGGTAGTGCCACGCGAGGTCGAGATGTAAAGGCCCCATTCCTTTGCCACGTCCAGCGGCAGATCATAGGCAAAGCGCAGGGATTTGGCTTCGATCTTGTCGGCCATCGCCTGGGTGCGCTCTTCGCCATCGGCGCTGATGGCGATGGTGGCAACGCCGCGCTCAGCGAAATCGGCGGTCTTCTTTTCCAGCTCTTTCAGGTAGTTGGCGCAGATCGGGCAGTGCAGGCCCCGGTAAAAACAGATGACGGTGCCGCGTTCGCTGTCTGCCTTGGACAGATCAAAGGTGCCGCCGCCGAGCAGCGGCAGGGACAGGTTCGGGGTTTTCTGGCGGGGGATCAGCATAGCAGGTCTCCGAGTATGAATGTTGCTGCCGCATAAGCGGCCGTGAGTGATGGTGGTGGCCTTGTGCAACGGATTTGTGCTTGAAAAATCCGAAAAATCTGACAAAAACACCGGAACTCTGCACGGGAGAGAGATGATGGACAGATTGTCGAGCCTGATGGCGCGGTTTCGCATGACGGTCGAGGTGGCAGCGCCGGAGGCGGCAAACCTGCGTGTCTATACCGACTCGGACGGGGCGTTGGCGCGACTGGTGTTCTTTGCCGGTGGGGCGGTGCCGCAGGCAGAAGACGGACCCAGCCTCGCGCTGCGGGTGGACTGGGCTGGAGAGCATAATCCTCTGGTGGCTGCATTGCCGGTGCGGGTCGATGTGGCTTTGGCTGACGCGACAGGGCTGTGCGCGGTGCTCGATCTAATGCAGCAGGAACTGGCCGTGCACCGCTGCGGGGCTGAGAGTATTCTGGCCAGCCTTGGCCAGGCGGCCATGGTGCGGCTGTTGCGGCACCTAATCGAGGTGGGCACGGCGGAGCCGGGCCTGTTGGCGGGGCTTTCTGATGCGCGGCTGGCCCGCGCCATCGTGGCGATGCATGACCATCCGGGCCGGGTCTGGACCACGCAAGATCTAGCGACCGAGGCGGGCCTATCCCTGTCACGGTTTTCCGAGTTGTTTTCCCAGCAGGTCGGGGAAAGCCCGATCCACTATCTGCGGCGCTGGCGGCTGACGCTGGCGCGTCAGGACATGCTGCGCGGCGACCGGGTCGAGGCGGTGGCACGCCGCTATGCCTATGATTCCCCCGAAGGCTTCACCCGCGCCTTTCGCAAGGCCTATGGCTGCGCTCCGGTGTCTTTGCGCAAAAGCGCAGCCTAGGCTGCAGGCAAAATGACGGGGGCAGGAGGCTCAGGGCGCCCAGGTCAGGAAATTGCCGATCATGCGAAGGCCGACGTGCTGGCTTTTTTCCGGGTGGAACTGCATGCCCAGCATGGTGCCCTTGCCGATGACAGCGGTGACATCGCCGCCATAGTCCACATGCGCCAGCCGCTCGGTCGGATCGGCGACGCGGAAATGGTAGGAGTGCACGAAGTAGCAGTGATCGCCAGATGAAATGCCCGCAAAAACTGGGTGATCGTGGTCGATCACCAGATCGTTCCATCCCATATGCGGCACCTTCAGGGCGGGATCCTCGGGGGTGATCTTCACAACGTCGCCGCCCACCCAGTCCAGGCCGGGGGTGTCTTCGTATTCATGGCCGGTGGTGGCCATCAGCTGCATGCCGACGCAGATTCCAAGGAAAGGACGTCCCTTGTCCTCGACCGCGTGGACCATGGCATCATAGATGCCCTTGTGACCGCGCAGCTCGGCGGCGCAGGCGGGAAAGGCACCATCGCCGGGCAGCACCAGACGGTCTGCGCGGGCCACCACATCGGCGTCGGATGTGACCACAACCTCACCCGCGTCCATTTCGCGCGCCATGCGCTGAAAGGCTTTTTCGGCAGAGTGGAGATTGCCGCTTTCGTAATCGATGATCGCCGTCAGCATGGGGCCTGGTCCTTCCTGTCTTGCGTCTTTGAAGTGGCCGGAAACCGTCCCGGGGTCAAGAGGGCGCTACAGGCTACAGTCGGTCCAGAAGGGCGATCACCTGCGTCAAAGGGCCGTCGTCGATGGGGGGGGGCGGGTTGCCGAACTCCCCGGCGAGGTAGAGCAGGGTAAACCCGTGGATCAGCGACCAGATCTGGGTTTCCACCACCAACCGGTCCTGACCGGGCGCCACAAAGGGCGCGGCCACCGCGCGTAAGGTCAGATAGGCGTCGGCCTCTTCCTTGCCGCCGCCATGGACCAGACCCGCAAGTCCCTGGTCGCCAAAGATCACCGCGAGGATGCCGGGATGATCCAGCCCGAATTGCAGATAGCCCCGGCACAGCGAGTGGACCCGCCCGTGGGGATCCTGTGCGCCGCTGTCGCAGGCGCTTTGCAGGTAGGAGGAAAACAGACGGAAGCCTTCCTCGGCGATGGCTTGTTTCAACCCCGCCAGCCCGTCGAAATGATGCGCGGGCGCCGCGTGCGACACCCCGGCGCGTGCAGCGCATTTGCGCAAAGACAGCGCGCTGAGGCCGCCTTCCTCCAGGAGATCGATACCTGCTTTGATCAGAGCGGCCTTCAGGTCGCCGTGGTGGTGGCGGCTTTTCACGTCTTCTTTTGTCATGCGGCAGGTATCGCCCTTCATCTTGACGGCGTCAAGTTTACCTGCCAGATGTTAACTTGACAGTGTAAAGTTTGAGCCGCCCAAGGGCGCAAGGAGGGATGAGATGTCGAGTGAAACCCGGGCGATGGGCTATCCCAGATGGGTTGTCATGACGATGTGGGTGTCTGCGGTGCTGATCGCGGTGGGATCTTACCGGTTCCTGATTGCCGATATCGCGCTGGTGATGCCCGCGATGCTGCATCACGCGTCGGAGCGGCCGTTGATGCTCTACCTGCACATCGGCCTTGCGCCGATCTCGCTGGCACTGCTGCCGGTGCAGTTCTCCACGAGGATCCGTCAGCGACGCCGTGGGCTGCACTGCTGGCTGGGGCGTCTATACGGCGTCGCGATCCTGCTGGCCGGGATCAGCGGTATCTGGCTGGCCTATACAACCGAGGAGGGGCCGGTGGCCGCGGCGGGCCTGGGGGTGTTGTCGCTGCTCTGGCTGTGGGTGACGGGCACGGCGATCTGGCATGCGATGAACCGCCGTATTGCGCAGCACCGGGTCTGGATGATCCGCTCTGCCGCACTGACGTTGGCGGCTGTGACGCTGCGGGTTTACCTGCCCGTCGGGGTCGCGACCGTGGGGTTTGAGGCCAGCTATCCAATCATCTGCTGGCTGGCCTGGGTGCCCAATCTGCTGCTCGCGGAATGGATCCTGCGCCGGGGCCGTGGCGCGCCGCTGGGCGCCACGGTCTGATTGCGGTCTGAAAAGACGTCAGAGCGCGCCCTTGGTCGACGGGATGGCGTCTGCCTTGCGCGGGTCGGTTTCGACCGCATCGCGCAGGGCGCGGGCCACGGCCTTGAACGCCGCTTCGGCGATGTGGTGGCTGTTGAACCCGTGGATCTGGTCGATATGCAGGGTGATGCCGCCATGGGTGCTGAGCGCCTGAAAGAATTCGCGCACCAGTTCGGTGTCGAAGGTGCCGATCTTGGGCGTCGGCAGAGTTACGTTCCAGATCAGGAAGGGGCGCGCCGACAGGTCCAGCGCGCAGCGCACCTGGGCATCGTCCATCGGCAGGTGGCATTCGCCATAGCGGCGGATGCCCTTCTTGTCGCCAAGCGCGGCGACCAGCGCCTGACCCAGCGCAATGCCCGTATCCTCGACCGTGTGGTGATCGTCGATGTGGTAATCACCCTTGGCACGAATGGTCATGTCGATCAGCGAGTGCCGCGCCAGCTGGTCCAGCATGTGATCGAAAAAGCCGACACCGGTCTGGTTGTCATATGCCCCGGTACCATCGAGGTTGATCTCCACCGAAATCTCGGTCTCGGCGGTGGAGCGGGTGATCTGAGCGCTGCGCATCTGCGGGCCATCCTTCGTCAAACTGCCCCTTGGGCCATATGGCGCCCATGGGCTGGTGCTGCGCTTATAGGGTGCTGGGGCTGTCTCACTCAAGAGCGCGTAAGTCGAAACTCAGACCCTGTTGCAGCTGCATCTGTGGGATTGCGCCTGCCTGCGCGCCGTGCCAGCTTAGCGGCCAAATCGTTACTCAAGAAAACCCAATGAAGGGGCGCCCATGTCGACCTGCGTTTTCATCCAGATCCGCTGTAAACCCGGCACCACCTACAAGGTGGCCGAAGATATCGCCCTGCGCGAAATTCATTCCGAGCTCTACTCCACTAGCGGCGAATACGACCTGCTGATGAAGCTTTACATCCCCAAGGACGCGGATGTCGGGAAATACATCAACGACCACCTGCTGGTGATCCCGAATATCGAACGCTCGCTAACCACGATGACCTACAAGGTTTTCTGAGCCGTCCGCATTGCTGATGCAAAACGCCTGATCCCCTGCCGGAGATCAGGCGTTTTTCGTTCCTGTGCCGATGCGCCTGAAGCAGACTTAAATCAGAACAGGAAATCCGACCCGTCCAGATCGGAAATATTGGTATCGGCCAGGGTAATGCTGCCCGCGCGATAGGAAATCACGGCATCGTTGCCATTCTGGGTCAGCGTCAGGTCAGAAAAATCATCAACGCTGCGGTGTTTGATGGCGATGAGGTCAGTCCCATCGCGCCAGTCCTCGATCGTATCATCGCCGATGTTGCGCCCCTTGAACTTGAAGGTGTCGGCGCCGCGGCCCCCCACCAGCATGTCATCGCCCTGATCGCCCTGCAAAAGGTCACGGCCGCCGCCGCCCTTGAGGGTATCATTGCCACGCCCGCCCCAAAGCTTGTCACCGCCGCCCCGGCCCAGCATTTCATCATTGCCATTGTAGCCTTTGACCTTGTCTCCGCGGGACCCCAGATCGAAGAAGTCATCGCCGGAAAAGACCTGTTTGAACAATTTCACATTGTCCCGATTGCGGTCTGTTTCAGACACGCGGAAGAAATCTTCTGCATCAATGTTGAGATTGGTGACCGTTGTGGTGAAATTGGTGCCGGTTTCGGTGACGCCCTCGATCAATCCGGAATACGGCGTCAGGATACTGTGGCCGTCGCGGGTGATGCTTTGGAATTGCAGGCCAGTCCCGTTGTAGACATCGGGAGAGGTGTCGGGGATCGGATCAAAGCCGGGAATGCCAAGATCGGTATTTCGCATCAGGGTAAACCCGGTGGATGATGCGTCCGTGACTTCGGCCTTCAGGTTGAAATGAAAACTGAACCAGCCGATGCCGCTCTGGGTCATCACGTAGCGTTCCGTGCCTTCATAGATCAACTCAACCATATGCATGTCTCCTGCAATTACTGATACCAAACCGGTTTCAGTTACAGGTTAAAGCGCTGGCGGGAGTAAGGGGAAAATACAGCAGAAGAGACGCAGATCGGCAGGGCCGAGATCGCGCCCCGGTCTTTGGGCAGTCCGGGGCGCGAGGGTGGGCTTAGCCGTCGATCAGCCCTTCGGCCTTCAGCGCTTCATAGGTGCTGTCCACGGCGGATTTGGCGCGTTTCAGCATTTCGTCCACTTCCGCCTTTGTGATGATCAGCGGCGGGCAGAAGGCGAGCGCGTTGCCCGCCACGGCGCGCAGGATCAGGCCTTCGTCCTGGCAGGCCTTGACTGCAAGGGCGCCGCCCTTGCCGCCGGGCACGGTTGCGCCCGTGGTCTTGTTCGACACCAGTTCCAGCGCCGCGATCAGCCCCTTGCCGCGGACCTCGCCCACCAGCGGGTGATCAGTGAAGATTTCGCGAAGTTGCGCCTGCATGTAATCGCCGACCTCGGCCGCATGATCAAACAGGTTGTCACGCTCATAGATTTCCAGCGTTTTGAGGGCGGCGGCGCAGGCGGCAGGGTGGCCGGAATAGGTGTAGCCGTGGCCAAAGACGCCGACCTCGTTCGAGGGCGCAACCATTTCCTTGTACATCCAGCCGGGGATCACGGAGGCGGAGATCGGGAAATAGGCCGAGGAGAGCTGTTTGGCGAAGGTCATCAGGTCGGGTTTGATGCCCATGGTGGTGCAGCCGAAATCGGCGCCGGTGCGGCCAAAGCCGGTGATGACTTCATCCGCCCAGACCAGGATGCCATATTTGCGCAGAACCGCCTGCAGTTTTTCGTAATAGCCTTCGGGCGGGACAATCACGCCAGAGGCGCCGGTGATCGGCTCCATGATCATGGCGGCGATGGTGTCGGGATCCTCGGCAAGGATCTGCTGCTCCAGATTGTCGATGATACGGTCGACAAATTGTGCTTCGGTCTCGTTCCCCTTGCGGCCCGTGTAGTAATGCGGTGCGTCCGAGCGCAGGATGTGCAGAGCCTCAACGGGCGCGTCGAAATGCGCCAGGTTTGCGGGCAGGGAGGTCAGCGATCCGGCGGCGACGGTCACACCATGATAGCCACGCTCGCGGGTGATGATCTTGCGTTTTTCCGGTTTTCCGATGGCATTGAAGTAGTAACGCAGCATCTTGTAATGGGTGTCATTGGCATCCGAGCCGGAGTTGCCGAAGAAGAAATAAGCATCCTCGATTGGCACCATAGTCTTCAGTTTTTCCGCCAGTTCCTGGATCGGCGCGTGGGTCTTGCCGCCAAAGGTGTGGGAAAAGGACAGTTTGGTCAGCTGCTCGGTGATCGCCTCGATCAGCTCGGTGTTGCCATAGCCCAGCGAGGTGCACCACAGACCTGCCAGACCTTCGATATATTCCTTGCCGTCGGTGTCGTAGACATAGATCCCCTGGGCGTGGTCAATGCACATCTGCTCGGTCGCGGTCAGGTTGGTGGTGGGATAGATGACAGGTGCCATGACTGAACTCCTTTGAAGAAAAACGCGCGGGGCGGGCTGGAACGGCGGACTGCACGGGGCAGGGATGCGGCAAGCATTGGCGCGTTTTGTAGGTGGCGTCAAAAGGAATTTGATCAAAAGGTGGCAGCGGGGGGATTGGCCTATGAGATAGGGGGAGGGAGGAAAGGGCCAAAAACACAAAAACCGCCCCGAAGGGCGGCCTCTTGTGTCCAAATGGAGCGGGCGAGGCGATTCGAACGCCCGACCCTAACCTTGGCAAGGTTATGCTCTACCCCTGAGCTACGCCCGCGCTGCCATTCGGTGAGCGGTGTTTAGGAAATCATGCGGGGGGCTGCAAGGGAAAAATGCCGCCTCTGCGGGGATTTCTATGACTGGTCAAATGCGGGAAAGCGGAAAACAAAAAGCCACCCCGGAGGGCGGCTGTTTTGATCCGAATGGAGCGGGCGAGGCGATTCGAACGCCCGACCCTAACCTTGGCAAGGTTATGCTCTACCCCTGAGCTACGCCCGCGCTACCATTCGATGAGCGGGTATTTAGGAGCTTCACGGAGACTGTGCAAGAGGAAAATTATGCCCGCCGGTACAGAAAAAGCAGAGCCGCCCGATGGCTGGGGGAGGTTGGCATTCACGCCCTGGGCAGATCGAACCCGGCCTGCAGCGCCATGCGCCGATGCTGCTCTGTTTCAGGCTGGCAAGAGACAAAGGCGCTGGCGGGGCAGGCGGGCAGATCCAGCGCGCGGATCAGCTGGCCATCGTATTGTCCCGACAACAGCAGGATCCCCTCGCGCTCCAGAATGTCGCGGGTGCCGCGTCCTTTGTCCGAGCGTATCCGGCGCATGAAGTCCTTTTGCTGGGCCACCGCCTCGACCACGTCGCGGTCGACCGGGCGGCCCTGAACAAGCCGGAACAGCCGCGCCATGCGTTCGTTGCCGGTGGCGCCGGAGAAGATCCGGGTGACGGTCTCCTCGGGCAGGCTGCGCCAGAAATTCGCTGGGTAGGGATGATCCCTCAGCAGCCACAGGATATGGCCGAACCCCATGGCCGAGACCGAGCGTTTGGCGTCCTTGTTCTGCCCGGCAGTAAGGTAGTCGGGCCGCGCCAGGATCAGGCCAAGGTAACAGCGCGCGCGAGCCTCGTCCGCGGCCACCAGCAGGCAGACTTGATCCAGCGCTTCGGTCGGGATCATCCAATTGCTGCCCATGGTGTTCTTGATATCCATGTCGCGGCCCAGAACCTCGGTATCCAGGCGGCCCCGGGGCAGCCGCAAGAGAGCGCGAAGCTCGATCTCGACGCGGGTGCCGATATAGGTCTTTTCGGTCTTTTCCAGTTCCTCATAGGCGCGGCGCCCGGTTTTCGGCGTCATGATCACATCGTCGATGCAGGTGCGCAGCATGGCTGGAAACCGGCTCGCCAGTTCCATCGCGCCACCTGCGCGGGCGGTGATCTCGCCTGCGATCTCGGTCAGGAGATCATAATCCGGGTGTCCGGGCAGAATCAGGCTGTCGGGAAGGGTCTGTTTCATCCTGGGCTCCGCCCGGCCGCCGGGCCCAGCTCTTGGCTCAGATTGGGCAAGGCGGCTTTAGGCCCGCACGGCATGAAGATTCGGCTTGGCAATCGCGGCGCGCAACTGGCGGGCCACCGCTTCGGCCACCGGCGGCGGGAAGGCATTGCCGACCTGACGGTAGGCGTTGGTCTTGGCGCCGGTGAAATGCCAGGCGTCGGGAAAGCCCTGGATGCGCGCCACCATGCGGACGGTCAGGCGCGGCATGTCGTTGTGAAAGGGATCGGGCGCCTCGTTGGCGATGGTGCGCCCCTCGACGCCAAGCGCGGCCCAGGCGCGGCGTGCGCGGGTGGGGCCCAGATCCGGTCCGCCGTGTTTCTTGGAGCCACCAACGATGGTTGGGGCGATTTCATCTGCCTTGGCGGCCCAGTCTTCGGCGCCGCGCCAACCACGTTCCTGCATCAGGTCCAGCAGGGTGGCGCCCACCGTGGGTGGGTTGTGCGGCAGCGGATCGGGCCAGTTGAACTGCCCGGCGAATTCCTTGCGCAGGGCCACGATGGCAACCCGCGGGCGCAGCTGCGGCACACCAAAGTCCGAGGCGTTCAGCAGCCGCCAGTCGGTTTCATAGCCCAGTTTCGACAGCTGGCCTTTCAGTTTCTCGCGGTAGTCGTGGAACACCGCGTCCAGAAACCCGCGCACGTTTTCGATCATCACCGCGCGGGGGCGGGTGGCATCGACGATATCGATGGCATCGTCAAAGAGGTTGCGCTCGTCCTGTTCGCCCAGCTGTTTGCCGGCGACGGAAAACGGCGGGCAGGGCAGGCCGCCGGCCAGCAGGTCGATGCCCTTGTAATCACTGGCTTCTTCCTTGAACCGGCGCACGTCCTCTTCCAGCACGTTCCATGTGGGGCGGTTGTGGCGCAGGGTGGCGCAGCAGTGTTTGTCGATCTCGACGAGCGCGGTGTGATCAAAGCCCGCGCGCTCCAGCCCAAGGGCCTGGCCGCCTGCACCTGCGCATAATTCAACCGATGTCAGCATCCTGCCTGTCAGCCCCGTTTGTCGTTCTTGCTCTGTTCCTTGCGCAGAAGTGGTAGCCGCAAAGGCGATTCCGCGCAAGTCTCTCGCGGCGTCTTCCCCTGCGGCGACAGGAACTGGCAAGGCCCAAAAACACCAGGATCCGAAAACACGAAAGGCCGCCAGAGCGGCGGCCTTTTAGTGGTCCAAATGGAGCGGGCGAGGCGATTCGAACGCCCGACCCTAACCTTGGCAAGGTTATGCTCTACCCCTGAGCTACGCCCGCGCTGCCATTCGGTGAGGGGTGAAATATTCATTCCGCCGCGGGGCTGCAAGTGGAAAATCGTGCCGCCCCGGAAAAAACTCTCATTTTCTGCGACGGAACCTGCGGGCTGCTGCGTTTCATACAGATGAAAAGAAACAGAGGGGAGCTGTCTAAGATGAAACCTGCCGACTATGCCCGTATTGGCGCGCTGATCGCGACCATAGCGCTGGCCAAGGCGCTGTCGCCCGCGGGGGGACAGAGCCCGGAAACCGCATCTGAGGTTGACCCGGGCGCGATCCGGCCCGCGCCGGTCTATGTTAAAACGATCAGCGCCCCCGAGGTCACGGCCCCGGTGCAGGGGCACGACGTTTAGGCTCAGCCACTCTTCACCTTAGAAAAGCGCGTGCGCGATCAAACCCAGCCCTGCGACGAGCAGCATCAGAAGGTTCAGCACGATCCCGGCCTGACGCAGGATCAGGATCTGCGGGCGCGCGGTAAAACCGACCGCGTGCATCAGCCGTCCGCCCAGCAACATCACCCCCAGCGCATGCGTGGCCAGTGCAGGTGCGCCCTGTGCTTCGCTCAGCGCCAGAAGAACCAGGCCAAGCGCAGTATATTCCACGAAATTTCCCTGCGCGCGGATGGCCATCAGTAATGCGCGATTGCCGCCATCTCCGACGGAAATCTTGTGTTTCAGCCGCTGGCGACTGACGCCAAGCGACAGGTAGACAAACAAGAGCGCCGCCCCGCCGGCATAAAGTGATGTAATCGGAAGCATCGGCCTATCCTCCCCATAGGAATTGCAGTGTGATAAGTGGGTTCGTTTTTGGAACTTAATACTGAACAATCCTGCGGGGCTTTTGAAGCCGATTCAGAGCGGGTTCACGCGAGGTAATGCGCGCCGCGGAAGCGCGGGCGGGATGCCGAGGGCAGGGGGAGTGGTCCCCACTGCTCCAGGGGCGTATCCGTTGAGGTGATTATTTGACCGGGATCTTGTGCTTTTTCAGCGCCTTGGCCAGTTCGTTGTCGACCAGTTTCATCAGCGCCTTGTCCTTGGCGGCGGCCTTGGCAGCCATATCGGTCATCTGTGCCTCGCTTTCCTTGCCGGTGGCGCGGGACAGAATCACGCCATAGCCGACCTTCAGGCTTTCATCGCTGACCTTGTTCAACACCTCAGCCCAGAGCTTGGCCTTGAGCGTATTTGGGATGTTGTTGGTCTTGGCCAGTTTCGCCAGCCTCTCCGGCAGGATCGTGCCCTGCAGAAGATCCTTGTTCTTATAGGCCCATTTTTTCTGGAAGCTGCCGAGGTTCTTCACCATCCCGCCAAGAAGTGCCGAATAAAGAAGTGAGGTTACGATGGCCTGGAATTCCTTTTCGGTCGGGGGCTTGCCGGTCTTCATGATCCGGCCGACTTCCTTCACGGCTTCACCCAGAACGGTTTTGATCACCTCTTGTCCGGAGCCGGCGATGTAATTGGCGATGAATTTCTCAAGCTGTTTGGTGGACAGGAAGGCGACCTTGGACGCCAGCTTGGGTGCGACCCATTTTGCCGCGTCATCGCAAAAGCCGAGCGGTACCTTGCTGCCGATCCCGCCGGTCAACCCGCCGACGGTGCCATCGATCACCATGGCCTGGATCGAACCCCAGACGGTCACCTTCTGACCGCTGGCATGTTTGCCAAGCTCCTGACTGGCGCTTTGCAAAAGGCCGACACCGGCACCAGAGGTGACAGCCGCGCCGCCAGCCGTCATGCCCGCTCCGGTCACCAGAACCGGGGCGGCCAGCGCCCCTACGACGGCAAAACAGGCGGCCGAGGAGACGGACAGAACTGTGGCCGTAGTCCGGGCAGAGCCGGTGAATTCCTTCAGAAACCGCAAAAGATCCGCGTTGAAGGCGCCAATCGCCTTTTCTGCCTCGGGCAGGGCCTCATCGATCAGCTTGAGGTCCTTCGTCATGATCGCCCGCTCCAGCTTGCCACTGGCACGGATGGAGCGGCCACAGAGCTTGTTATCGGGCATCTTGACCGATCCGGCCTCGATGATGATGACCTGCGCGACGGCGTTCAGCACGCCATCTTTCAGCTGAGCCACGTCCAGATAGTGCTGATAGGTCTCCAGCGCGGTTTCATGGTTGCGCAGGACCGATTTCATATAGGGCGTCAGCCGTTTGAGGACGTCCAGCTTGACCTTCTCGTATTCCTTGGGCGTGCAGCGGATCTTCTTGCCGCGGAAGGTGACCTCCATCATGGGTTGTTTGGCGGCCTTTTCCTCTTCGGCCTTCATCTTCTTGTAGGCTGGCAGCAGCGCCTTGAAGGTGCGCCCGCCGGGATCGACGACCTTGTCGGGATTCTTGAAGCCGCTTTTCTTCTGAAAGGTGCCGATGGCCTTCAGCAGGCCGGTATCCATCTTCTTGGAGGCGCCAAGCGGCCCGATCTTATTGGCCTCCAGCATCCTGCGCACCAACAGCACGTCGTCTGGTTTGTTCTTGACCTCATCCCCGGAACTGGAGCGTGGGGACTGACCGACAGGAGCTGTCAATTTCGCTGAAGACATTGGAAACCTCGAAAACTGGATAAAAACTGGCAGCTATTTTGGGCTGGTCCCGCAAAGGATCAAGATTGACAGCAGCGAAATGAGGAGGCTTGCCGAATTTTCCCCGTTGTCGCGTATTCGCGGGGCAGTGGATCCGGCCTGCGTGCGGCACGAAAAAAGCCGCAGCCTTTTGGGGCTGCGGCTTGTGGTTTTTTTGTGGTCTGGGCCTTGTGTCTTATTCCAGTTCGATGAGGAGGTCCTTTGCATCGATCTGGCCGCCGGGCTGGACGTGCACGGCCTTGACCACCGCGTCGCGTTCGGCGTGCAGGCCGGTTTCCATCTTCATCGCTTCGATGGTCAGCAGCATGTCGCCCTCATGCACCTGCTGGCCAACCTGTACCGCGACCGAGGCGACGACGCCGGGCATCGGCGCGCCGATGTGGTCGGGGTTGCCCGCTTCGGCCTTGGGACGGGCAGCGGTGGTGGATTTCACCAGACGGTTCGGCACCCGGATCACCC